>DAOTUZ010000042.1:0-108754 GCA_034437295.1 Anaerolineae bacterium
AGCCAAATGATTTTTTGAAGATTGGTTTCCCGATATTAGTCATTGTGTTCGTGACGTTGATCGTAGGAATGGCGCTGTTCAGGCATCTCTAGCAGGCGATATAATACTTTTAACGATTGAACATTCTTGAGCAGTTGCTAATCGATGAATCGCTTCTTTCTCTCTTTAATGGCTCTATGTGCGCTGGTATGTCTCATTGCACTGGCCGGCGCAGTTGCTGTTGGCGCGGCCGCGCCAACAGATCAAATTGCTTTTGACAGCCCGCGTGGCGGCAACACCGATATCTTTCTTCTAGATGCTGGGCGCAGCATGCTTGCGCGCTTAACACGCGACGACACACTCGATTTCAGCCCGGCATGGTCGCCAAGCGGCCAGCAGCTCGCTTACATTTCGCTTTCGCCGCAGCGGTTGGAAAGCAGATTGATCGTCATGAATTGGGATGGCAGCCAGCGCCGCGCCATTGCCAGCGTTCATCTAAACGGAATCGTCAATTCTGCCTTGGCGTGGTCGCCTGACGGCAGCCAGATCGCCTATACCACCAGCGATGGCAGTGGCACGCAGGGCGTCTATCTTGTTGATCTTGAGGGATCAGCGCCATATCGGGTTACTGAATCGCGTGGCAATGTCTTTTCTCCCACATGGTCGCCGGGCGGTCGGTTGGCGTTCGCATGGTCGCCTGTCGCCAATACTGAAATTTATGTATTCAGCCCGCAGCTTATCGAAACACGAGACTCGCATACGCCCGATCCCTCGCCTCAGCGTATCACCAGCAGTTACTATACCGATACCGCTCCGGCGTGGTCGCCAGATGGGGAATGGATCGCCTTCGTCTCAGACCGCGCGGGTTCTAGTGATGTCTATCTGATGCGGCCTGACGGAAATGCGCTGCACGCGCTGACCGACACCAGTGATCTGGATACCAACCCCGCATGGTCGCCAGATAGCAGTAGATTAGCCTTCGTCTCAAATCGCGACGGTGCGCGCACGCTCTATATTATGAACGCAGATGGCAGCAGCGTTCAGCGGTTGCTGGATGCGGTATCGGAGGACAGCCGTCCTGCATGGCGCCCCGGCGGCCCGTTATCCTGATGTGCTTATTCAGCATGATGATGGATTCACATTGATGAAACGATTATTCGCGTTTGCTATTGCCCTTTCGCTATTGATTTTCGCCTCCGGAATTTGGGCGCAAGACACCCTTCCCACCGAACTAAACGCGCAGCTCGACGGGTTGGTTACGATAACCGAAACGCTTCGCGGGTTGGATACATTAATTCCGGTAGAACGCCGTTTTCCCACCCGTGAAGAAACCATCGCCTATTTGAGCGATGCTTACGACACCGATGTTTCCGCGCAGCAGCTAGCCCGCCTCGAAGCATTCTACCGGGTACTGGGCATCATCCCACGGGATGCAAGCCTGCGGGATACCTATCTGCGTTTGCTCGGCGCTCAGGTAGGGGGATTCTATGATCCGGATACTAGAATCATGAATGTCCTACCCATGCTCGGTGACGATGTTGGCAGCGACCTTTCTATCTCAGAACAAATTATCTTCATCCATGAATATACCCATGCGCTGCAAGATCAGCATTTTGACCTGAGTAGGTTGGAGAATCCAGAAATTGCCGATTCGCCAGATCGCACATTGGCCGCGCTTTCCCTGATTGAAGGGGACGCAACTGCTGCCATGAACCTGTATACGCAGGCCGCAATGCTCAACGACCCCGGAATCGCCTTTGCGCTGCTGGCTGAGGGTGCGATGTCTGGCACACTACTGCTGCCGCCAGATACGCCTGAAGGTTTAGGAAGAGAGTTAATCTTCCCCTACGATTCCGGGCTGGCCTTTGTGCTGGCAATTTACAATGCCGGTGGTTGGGATGCGGTCAACGCCGCTTTCGATAATTTCCCCGTCACCACCGAGCAGATATTACATCCTCAGAAATATCTCGACGGCGAAACCGGTATCACTGTCGAAGGGTTGAATATGCCAGTTTCCGAAAATGCCGAATTGCTCTGGGATCTTCCTTTAGGGGAATATTACCTGCGTGAATGGCTGCGAAACACAGGGGTAGATTTCGGCGCTTCCAGCGCGGCAGCAGGTTGGGGTGGAGATCGTTTCCAAATGTGGCAGGAAGAAAATGGCGATCTCATCTGGTCACTTCACAGCGTATGGGACACCTTAGAAGATGCGGATCAGTTTGCTGAGGCAATTGCCAGCATTACAGCAGAAAATCCCGATACCATTCAACTGCTAGGCGATCAGGGGTTATGTTGGCCTTCAGATGGGCAGTGGTATTGCTTTCTATACCCACCCCAGTTTAGCCTGCCAACAACCTTCCTGACTTCCGCGCCAACAATGGAGCATGCCAGCGCGCCTTTAATCTCTGTCGGTACTGCTGGCGCATAACGGCTTAACTGCTTTCGAATCGGCAGCGGCACGCGCAAACTGCCTTGAATTGACCGTATACGGGAACAGCCCATGAACCGCCTGCAAGATAAAATCGCGCTCATCACTGGTGGCAATTCCGGAATCGGTTTAGCCACCGCTGTTCTCTTTGCACAGGAAGGCGCAAAAGTGATACTCGCTGCCCGCGATGAGGACAGGGCAGTTAGCGCTTTGCAGCAGATTCAACATGCCGGTGGCACTGCCGATTTTGTTCCACTAGATGTACGTGATGAAACCTCATGTCAAAACGCAGTGAATGCGGTTATTGACCGGTATTCCAGAATTGATGTGCTTTTCAATAATGCCGGAATTGTTCCCTATAAGCCGATCACCGAAACCACGACCAGCGTTTGGCTGGACACCTTCGCGACCAATGTACATGGCGTATTCTATTTATGCCGCGCCATCATCCCGATCATGATCGCTCAGCGCGGCGGCGTGATCGTGAATAATGCCTCGGATTGGGGATTGGTTGGCGGGCAAAACGCCTTCGCCTACAGCGCCAGCAAAGGCGCGGTAGTGCAAATGACCCGTTCGCTGGCGTTAGACTATGCTCGCCAGAACATCCGCGTAAATGCCATATGCCCCGGCGATACCTACGTAGACCGGTGGCAGAGCAAATATCCCGGTCTTACGCAAGAAAACCGCGAGCAGTATCTCGCGGAGTTAGGCCTATCTTTTCCATTGGGGCGTGTCGGTCAAGTCGAAGAGATCGCTCGCGCAGTGTTATTCCTCGCTTCAGACGACTCCAGTTATATGACCGGGCAGATGCTGGTTATAGATGGTGGCAACACGGCTGGCGGCGTAAGCGCGAATTATTAACGCCCCCGCGAGCGTGCCAGTTCCTGCTCCGCCAGCGCATAAAGCGGTATCGTTTCGCCCGTGCCATCCGTCAGATAAGCCTGCTCCAAAGCTTCCAATTCCTCAGTACTCATTGATTCCAAAAGTGTTAGCGCGCGCTGTCGCTGCTCAATTTTCATTTTGCTAGCAGTGTCGGGGTGTTGGCGGCTTACTGGCTGAGTATTCATGATCGGCGGCAAGGCTTTTTCTGATGCGTTCTTCCAGATAGCCATTGTTGCAATAGACGCAGCAAGGTTGCAGCTAGCGGCAAATTTCCGTAAATTCGCGCCAGTTCAAACCGATAATCTGGTCGCCTACCCACACCCGCAGCGTCCCATCGCCATCTAAACTTGACCACAAGTTCGTTCGGCTGTCTCCCCAGATGCGCGCTTGTCCACATAATGCGCCGCTTGCTGCTTGCCACGCGATCACGTCACCATCGCCGCTAGTCAGCAAAACTAGACCGTCGGCCAGCACAAGCTGGTTTTCCCCCTCAATTTGCCGCGGCAGCGTAGATTGCCAGAGTCCCACATTTTCAGCGTTATACGCGGTGAGTGTCGCCCCATCAAAAATATACTGTGCGCCATCCGTCCCAATCACCAGCGCCGCATTCCGGTTGCCAATAATCGGGATGGCGCTCAATGACCACTGCCCCCCATTATCAATTCGCCACAGGCCGCCCTGAGTAAGCGCATGCAGGCCGCCCTGACCATCTACCGCCAGCGCGCCAGGTTCACTCAAATAGGCGCGATCTAGCAGCGTGCCATTGGCGCCAATAGTTAGCAGTTCGGCGCTGCCATCCGGCGCTTCGGTGATCAGCCCCAGTACGTCGCTGCCTACGGCTGAACGCACAATACGCTGTACGTCATCCACCCGCCATTCCACCCGCTGATCAGCGATATTCACTGCTATTAACTGCTGATCTGGCGTACGAAACAATTGCAATCCGAAGGCCGCAGTTGGCGCACCCTGTATCGCCTCGCCTAGTGACCATTTTTCTCCAAGTGTGCCGTCGCGTGCCACGAACTGTACTTCGCCATCCGCATAAAACAGATAAACGCCCTCCTGCTCTGGCACAACTCCCACACCATCTTTGCTCAATAAGACCCGCCACAGCACGCGCCCGTCGGGTGTCGCCCTTACCAACCGATCTACCCCGCCTGCCGCGTCCAGATACACAAGGCTGTAATCTTCAAGCTGTGCCGGAGCGGCGGCCGGGCCTAATTCATCGGCCAGATCAACCCGCCATCGGTAAGCGTCTTGCAGCCATATTTGCCAGTTGCTGATAAATTTAGAGGGGCGGCGGTAGCCTAATTCTTCCGGATCAAGCCATACATACCCCGCGCCGGGGGTAGTGTTTGTCGCCGCGCGAATTTCAAAGTGTAGATGAGGCACCGGGCGTACATCGGCCACTGCCGCCAGAATATCACCGCGCCGCACGCAGGTGTATAGCGTCGGGAAAGCGACACCTGTTTCATCGGTGATATGTCCGTACATACTGTAAGCCACCGAGTTATCAGGGAATACATGCTCCAGCACAATGACGCCGCCATCAAAACCCCATGCACGCGGGTCAGAGAACACCACCCGCCCGTTGGCAATTGCGCGCACATATTCACCATAGGCAGTTCCACGCGCCGCCCCCGAAGCAAGATTACGATCAATAAACCAGTCTTCCCCGCTGTGAAAACGCCCCTGCCAGCGAGCCGAAGGCGCTGCATAGTCCTGCACAATCGAAAATAAGCTTGTATCCACGGGAAATTCAAGACCATCTACATACCCGCATTGCGCCTGCGCTCCCGTGCGACTAATCGGCGCCGTCAGCAAAATAGTAATCGTCAAAAAGAGCAGCACAGGGCAAATGTATCTTGTTTGCCGCAAGGTCATAGATTACCTACCAGAAATAAAAACCTCCGGTCATTATAACCAGAGGCATTGTCTTGATCATCTTACGGGCTTGTCCCCGCGGCCGGCTACGTACCCAAATAATCCCGTAACTGACGGCTGTGGCGGGGATGGCGCAGGCGGCGCAGCGCCTTACCTTCAATCTGGCGGATACGCTCGCGGGTTAACCCGAACTGTTCCCCTACTTCTTCTAACGTATAACTGCGCCCATTCGCAAAGCCAAAGCGCAGTCGTAAAATTCGCGCCTCACGTGGAGTCAGGCTGTCTAGAAGCATATCCAGCTTTTCACGCAGCATCTTGTCATAAGTAGCCTGCGCCGGGCTAGGGATCATCTCGTTTTCGATAAACTGCCCTAATTCGCTGTCGTCATCCCCTCCCACCGGGCGCTCAAGACTCAACGGTTGCCACGAAACCCGCAGCATCCAGCGCACTTTGCGCGGGTCAAGTTTGAGTTCACGCGCCAATTCATCCGGCGTCGGCTTATGGCCGTTTTCCTGCTCCAGCCGCCGTAACGTCTTATACATGCGCCGAATCCGGTCGCTCATATGCACCGGCACGCGAATAGTGCGCCCCTGATCAGCGATAGCGCGAGTGATCGTCTGACGAATCCACCACGTCGCATAGGTACTGAAACGGAATCCCCGGCGATGATCGAACTTTTCCACCGCCTTCATCAGCCCTAAATTACCCTCCTGAATCAAGTCCAGAAATGGCACCCCCCGCGACATATAGCGCTTGGCAATCGAGACCACCAGCCGCGTATTGGCATTGATCAGATGATCGCGGGCTTCCACGCCCTCCTGAATCTGGATTCGCCATTCAAAAGCATGCGGGCTATTCGGGCTTTGGCGCAGTTTTCGCGCCGCATAAATGCCATCTTCAAGCCGCTGTGCCAACGCAAATTCTTCGTCCATGTTCAACAGTGGCACACGCGACATCTCTTTCAGATACAGGCCAATCGTATCGCTGCCTATTTCGCCGGCATAATGCCCACTATCAAAATCTTCATCCTCGCCATCCCACAAATCAGAGTCGTCTGCGATCATCTGTAATTCATCTGGATCGGAGTCGAAATCATCTTCAAATTCAGCATCAACATCATCTTCAAGAAAGTCTTTTTCTGGCAGCGTCCGGCCAGTAGGCAAATCAAAGCCAGGCTCGTAGCTTTCCATGGTTCAATCCCCTCACTACTGCTTGCACTTGCGAATATTCAATTGCGGCTAGAAAGTTAGTTTTTGTCGAGCAGTTCTTTTAGTTTTGCGAAACGCGGATCTATAGCTGCCCCACAATCACACGTCCCATCATTCCAATTTCGCCCACATTGCGGGCATAACCCTTTACAATCAGGCTGGCAAAGCGCGCCCCGCGTATCAGCGATGATAGCTTCAGCGCGAATCAGCGGAGCGAGATCCAGCATGGCATCCTCGTCAATGCTAAATTCCGAGTCGTTAGGATCGGGATAAGCATATAATTCCTCAATTGAAACCTCAATCTCCCGATCAATTGGTTTCAGGCAGCGGTAACATTCGTCCTCAATCCCCAGTTGAAGATCGCCTTGCACCAGAATGCCTTCTTTTGTCCGGCTCAGACGAAGTGATCCCCGCAGAAAGGCCAGATCAACATCGTCGGAGATTCGCATGCGTGGAACGTCGAATTCGGTTTCATGGCGGTGACCAGGGCCAGCAGCCAGTAAAAATCCAACATTCAGTTTCAATACCCGGTCACCAATGTAACCATTAGCCACTTGTTTCACAGTACATTATCCTAAAGCGGATACGAATTACAGCCTTCAAGCTGACTACACAGTATCGAAATTCTTTACGGGAGTCAAGATAGCTGCGCCGCTGTTTGAGGGAAAAGCGCCCTCTTTTTTTTCAGGTTTTTTATGGTGTCTATAAATAATACTGTCGTTTTTTGCATATTCCCCCGGTTTTCCAACCTGCAATTCGCGGAGTTGTGCCGCCCTGTGTTACAATGCCACAAGAGAATACTTGAACTAACTATCCTATACCTTCATTGACAGGCCGCTGGCGTTTTTTATGATCGGAACTCGGCTCGGACCGTACGAGATCATCGAAGAAATCGGCAAAGGCGGAATGGCGACGGTTTTCCGCGCTTACCAGCCAAGTATCGGTCGCTTCGTTGCTGTCAAAGTTATCCATAGAGCAATCGCCTCAGATCAGCGCGCGTTGGAACGATTCCAGCGTGAAGCCCGCCTGATCGCCCGCCTTGAACACCCCCATTTGCTGCCCGTATACGATTACGATGGCTCGCATGAGCCGCCATATATCGTCATGCGTTATTTGGAAGGCGGCACGCTCAAAGATGTGCTCGATCGCGGCAAGTTGCCCTTGACCGATGTGAGCTATCTGATGCGCCAGATTGCGGCGGCATTGGATTACGCGCACCGCCAGGGCGTCATTCACCGCGACATTAAACCGTCGAATATCATGATCGATCAGGACGGCAATGCTTTCCTGATGGACTTTGGCATCGCGCGGTTGGCCGCATCGTCAAGCGAAGGGCTAACGCAGACTGGTTTTGCCGTTGGCACCCCCGGCTATATGGCCCCTGAACAGGGAATGGGTCTGGATAACATTGATCGTCGCGCCGATATTTACTCGCTCGGCGTCATGGTCTATCAGATGCTTACCGGCGAAATGCCCTATAAAGCCGAAACCCCGCTGGCTATCGTGATGAAGCACATCAACGATCCAGTTCCCAGCGCGCGGCTGCTGAATGACAACATCCCCGAAGGGCTGGATATTGCCATCTCCAGAGCGATGGCTAAAAAGCCAGAAGATCGCTTTGATTCTGCAACTGACTTTGCAGACGAAATCACCCGCGCAGTAGGTCGTATTTCATCCGCAAATCTCCGGCCAGATACACTGCGCGCCGCAGCTTTAGCGGCTGTCGAAGATATCTATAAACGCCGCGCTGAATCCCAGTCGGTCATAGACCAGACAATGCTCAAGTTTGAATCCAGCCGTGGTTCACTCACCAAAGTGAAGCCGGATACTGGATCAACCCGCACGGATGCCGGCGCTGGTATTGCCCCCGGCACGCCTTCAGAGACCAGCACGCACATCATTAGCGAAGACATGCCAACGATAATGACGCCGACCGATCAGCGCATTGTCAAACCATCGGCATCAGGTACCATCCCCGGCCAAAGTGTTTCACCGCCCCACGGCACGCCAGCGGCGGCCGCTGCCCCGGCAGGGCGCTCAAAACTACCGTTATTCATCGGCGCGGGCATTGCTGCTGTTGTCGTTATCGGCCTTGTCGTTGCGTTAGTGAGCGGCGGCGGTGGCGGGCCTTCCCCTGAAACACTCACAGCGACCTTTGCCGTAGGCACTCAAGTCGCCCTTGGGCATCAACAGGAAACACAGCAGGCCGCAGTCTCAGCTACTGCCGCTGCAGAAGGTACCATTCAAGCAGTCACCGCCAGTTTTGCAGAATCGGCGCTCACCCGTCAGGCGGCCACCGTGGCCGCAGTCGGCGCGGCGCAGGCCACCGGTCAGGCGGCACTTCAAGCGGAAAACACTGCCTTTGCGCTGACACAGGCGTTTAATCGCAGTCAAACCGCCGAAGCCACAAATCCCCTGCCCACCACGCCCGAGCCGTTGGAAAATACACTGACTCAGGAAGCGCCAGTTACAGAACGACCAACCAGCGAAGTCACAGAACGCCCGACCCGTGAATCGGAGACGGCGACCGATGAAACCCCGCTGATCCTTGAAGCTGATACCGCCACGCCTGAGCCTACAGAAACCAGTATCCCAACAGTGACGCTTGAGCCAACCGCAACCGATACCACGCCGCCTACTGCGACGCTCGTTCCCACCGACACAGAAACACCAACGCCAACAGAAACGCCAACCCCAACATTCACACCGTCTCTGACAGACACCCCCGTGCCAACCGCCACACCGACACCGGCAACGCCGATTGCGGTAGCGGGACGGCAGATCGTGCCGCGTCTTGGCCCCGGATTGCAATATCCGGCAGTCGGCACTATTGAAACAAATCAGGAAGTCGCGGTCATTGGCATCAGCGATGATTTTGGCTGGTTGCAGGTGATACTACCGAACGGATCGATTGCGTGGATCGTCAATAATAATCAATTCCTGAATACGTTCGGTGATTACAACATAGTGCCATTTGTTGACGCGCCAACGAATACGCCGCTGCCTACAAATACACTGACGAATACGCCGCTGCCTACAGATACACCCACACCTACAGAAACGCCAACGAATACGCCGGTTGCTACCGAAACCCCGACGACAGTCCTGCTGCCTACAGAAATTCCGACTGAAGTCATCGAGCCAACCGCTACGCCTGTTCCAGTGGGCGCTCTTCCCTATCTTGAAGATTTTGAAGGGTTAGACCCGGCTGCGGAATGGGATTTTGATCCGGCTGTATGGCAGATCATTTCTGAAAGTAATGAACACTTCCTCAGCGGTCAAGGATCGCTGCGCCAGCCCGCCGTCATCATGGGGCGTGGTTTCCAACCATGGACAACCTCAGACGGCATAATCATTAGTTTCCGCGTGTTCCTCGATCCGCAGGCTGTCGGCGCCCGTGTAGTCTTCAATTACAACGCATCCAGCGGCGAATACCGGGTATTGGAGTTGTTCCCCGGCCTTATCAGCCTGAAACGCAGTTCTCCGACGCCGGATGTCTTTACACGCGAAACTGAGCGGGTTCTCAGAACCACCAGCGCCCCAATGAGCGCGAACCAGTGGCACAACATCACCATCTGGCAGCAGGGCAGCCATATCAATCTCTATCTCAACGACATCCTGCTCATCTCTCTGGACGATACGATCACACCGACGCTAAATAACGGCCAGATCATGCTCCAGGTGACCAGCCAAACCCGCCCCATCCGCTTTGACGATTTCCTGATTCAGGAGCCTTCGTCTACCGCATCAAATTTTGATGCCGGAGTCGTCCCTTCAAATTGGCGCATCAACTCTGATCCGTCGTTGCTCAGTATTCAAACAGACGGCACCACCAATTATTTAGCGTTCCAGCCCGGCGCGTCAGTCACGCTGCTGAGCGATGAGCCGCTGCAAGATTTCAACATGCTCTGCAATATTTGGAGCGATAACGGCGGCTATCAGATCAATTTGCGTGACGGCAATCAAGGCGCCATCAGCTTGACCGCAAGCGGCGGCAACCTAGATATCTCGCGCCGTGACGCCACCGGCGCTGTAACCCCAATTGACACCGCTGCCAATTTCTATAATCGTGGTCGTTGGGAATTGCTCTATATCGAATTTATCGGCAGCCACCTCTCGATTGATCGGGATGGTGTAAATCGCTATGCTGGCACGCTTTCTGAGCCGCCAGATGAAGGTTACATCAGCTTTTTTGCGCCAACAGCAAGCGATATTTTCCGGATTGATTACTGCGTAACCGCACCCGCCGCCCAAAGCAGCAATGTGTTGGCACGCCCACTTTTCGCCCTGCGTGAGCTAGCAATCAGCCGTCCATGGCGCTTCCTGCGCAGCGATTTTGATGAAAATTTTGACGAACCGCTGCGTACTGATGATTACTGGGAAGATGGCTTGAACGCAGCAGGTACCTTCACGACTGATCCGAACGCCGCTGATCATCGCCAATTTCTACGGATGCAATATGCCGGGCGCCCCACATGGCGCATGATGCGCGATGCTATCGGGATAGAAGTTATCGAAAGCGGCAGCAGTATTCAGCGATCTACAGATGTTTACTCAACCGTGGCGATTCGCTTTCCAACCGGGGGCATGGGCGGAACTGCTTACATGGGCGTTCGCACTCAGCCCACCATCACTGGCACTGAGCTTGAAGGATACTTCCTTGCTCTACAGCGTGCCGCCGATGGCAGCACAAATGTCATTATTCGGGATATCTCTTCAACCGTTCAGAACGTGCTGTTTGAAGGGCCAGCGCCTCTTCCGGCGGATGGCTCTGGCATGCCGGAGTGGATACCCGTCGAAATTCTGGCGCTGGATAATCAGATCGCCTTCTTTGTGAACGGGCAGTTAGTCCACGCGCTGGACGATGCCTCCCGCCTAGGCGGTTCAGTGGCGCTCGGCGTAGATCAAGGGACAGCGGCTGATTTTGACAGCCTCGTCGTCCGCGATACCTCGCCACATGATCAATAGGCGACCAGTTCCTGTACGCCTATCCATATTTTCGTATAGCAGCAAGGAAAATATCATGTCAAAACAGGTTGTGTTCACCGAAAAATCTCCTCCCCCCATTGGCCCCTATTCACAGGCAATTATCGCCAATGGTTTCGTCTATCTGGCCGGGCAAACAGCCTTCCTACCAGAAAAAGGAGACTTTTCTGATAGCACCGTAGAAGGCCAAACCCACCAGGTTTTCAAAAATCTTCAGGCCATTTTGCAGGCTGCAGGCGCAGGGCTTGAAAACGTGATCAAAACCACCGTTTTCCTCAAAGATATGAATGATTTCGCCGCCATGAATGGCGTCTATGGGCAGTATTTCCCTAACCAACCGCCGGCACGTTCAACCGTTGAAGTGGCGCGCTTACCTAAAGACGCGCTGGTCGAAATCGAACTGATCGCTGTACTCCCCTGATCATGCCTCTATCCCGGCAAGGCGTCCTCAAGACGCCTTGTTTCATTTCACCAACGGCCTATCTCACAGTGTAAATTATATAAAACTGTAAATTTCAACTGACCAGATCCCCTCAGTCTTTCTGCAGAACGGCGAATCATTGCAAGAGGAATATTATTGCGATCTTTATTCAATAAAGACCCGTTCTTGTTCTATCTCACGACCTAATAACTATCAAGTTGAGCTGCATGTTAGAACATTGTTATGATCAAATGTTCTATAACCACTTGACAGTTTTAGAACAAATATTCTATCATTGAAATGTCGCATTACACCGAGTGTAGGAAAGCGTACAAAATCATGCCCTTACTCAAAGTACAAGATGTTCGCAGCAGTGTAAACTTTTACGTAAACCAGCTTGGCTTTGAAAAAGATGTGATGTTTAACGGGCCGGAAGGGCATCCGGTATTTGCTATCGTTAGCTTAGGGCAGTCGGTATTCGGCTTGAGTGCCGGCAACGAAGAAACCGGCGTCGGCACTCAATTCATCGTTTCTATTCCTGAAAACACCTGTGTAGACCATCTATATTCCGATGTCATGCAGCATGCGGGTCTCATCAATCAGGATAGCAACCAGGGAGACCGTATCTTCTCTATTCTCGATCCTGATGGCTATCTCATCTCAATAGCTAGGACTGCATAGCAAATTTCCTGTGAAGATTTTGCCAATCGTCTTTAGAAAACGGATGCCTAATATGAACAACTTTCACACACTTCGCAGGCAGGCACAATACGCGCTGAAACAAGCGCAAATGGCGCGAACGAAACCCGAATTTGACCGCCACTATGCTGAATACAAGCAGCTAATCTACCGTATTGAGCGTTTATTCAAAGAGACGGCTTAACGGGCTAAGTTCGCCATTCAGCATTGCAACAAATGACATTTTCTTTGCTACAATTTCGGCGGCTAATGACGCTGACCTGCATCCATCCTATAATTCCTGAAACTCAACCTGTTTATAGCTGTGATATTTCGATAATCGGTTAATTTGCAATTGGAGATCATATTTTGAGCGACATCATTCTGCATCTCATCCCACGTGAACAGTGGGCTAGCTTACAAGGTCAGGCCGAATACGAAGGCGACACCTTAAAATCTGAGGGTTTCATTCATTTCTCAACCCCACAGCAGGTGATCATCGTCGCCAATGCCCGCTTCAAAGGTCATACCGGCCTCCAGATTCTGGTTGTCAATCCTTCAAAATTGAGCGCCGAACTCAAATATGAGCCGCCTTACGAGACCAATCCGACTGGCGAAATAGCCGCGCAAACCCGCGGTCAATTATTTCCGCACCTCTACGGCCCGTTGAATCTAGACGCCGTGATTCGCGTGGTAGATTTTGAACCCGGCCAAGATGGTTATTTCACCCTGCCAGATCTGGGAAATTAGTCAATTGAGTGGGTGTTCCTAATCCAGAATTGCAGGCCATCCATATACAGAAAAACGTTGTATTAAATTTACCAGCAGCGGCGCGGCGGCATATCGCATCTGCTATCGTAACGCCATACTTGGATTCTGTACCCAGTAAGCGTCGGCCATGCCCGGAATCTGTGTAACGGCGAAGCTAAATCCCCGTTCCGGCAAATCAGGAAGCGCATAATACGTCGTAAATGAATAGCGCCCCGCAGGCTGGCGAAATACGCTGATGCCCGTTTCCAATTGCACCGCCCAGCCTAATCCACTTGCTTCCGCGCCGCCTAAAAACTCCCATACTCGGCCAAATCCCCGAACGGGTGTCAACAGACCTTCCGGCGCGACAGCTTCGGGATCGCCCATCCCTTCCTGAAACGTATCTGTATAGAAACGGGCAAGCCCATCATCGGTAAGCACCAGCATTTGCCCTACGTCAGCCATCCACAGCATCGCGCCGTGCTCAAAAGCCTGATATGCCCCGGAAACTACTCTCGCGGGTTCTTCCGGGCATATCGCTCCGTCTATCGGAAACAGGCTTTCCTGAGAGCAGCGCACGCTAAAATACAGGGTCTGTAGGCCTACGCTTTGCCCATCCATATCATATGCAGTCGCTTCCAGCGCATAATTGCCCTGCATCCAGAAATGATCCAGTTCGGCCGTCCCCGTATTCTCATAGCGAATAGGCCGCCCATCCGCAAACGGCGTAATACATTCTGCGGTCACAATCTGCCCATCAGAGGTAGGGCATAAACTCAACGTCACACTTTCTGCGGCAGCTTCCCAGCGAATCGTAAGCCCCTCTTGGTTTTGAACCATTTCCCCGCTGTCACTGCTCAAAGTAAGCGTTTCAGCCCCTGCCAAAGTCACATCGCCAGCGGCAGAAACAATCCCGCCACCAGCGGCAAATGCGTCACTCGGCAGCCACAACGCCGCCACAGCGCCAAAATTCATTGTGTTGTCAATACAGTTCAACCCCGCAATTTGTGCCGGTGAAAACGCATCCGACCCAATAAGTAAATCTACCAATGTACTGTATGGACTGGGGAATACAGGCGCAAACCCCGGCGCAGTTGGCGCAGCGCATACCGCTAAACGGCTGTCTTCAGGCGAAAGCGCCACTACCTCAGGCGTCATCTCAGGCTGATCGGGCGCAGCAATCGCTGGCGTGACCGGGGCTGGTGTCACAACCGGCACCGCTGGCGTAACCGGGGCTGGTGTCGCCTGCTGTGCCGTTATCCCGCCCACTGCCATGAAAAAGCCAAATAGTACGCTCCCAATCATCGCCAAATATCGCATATGCCGTGTTCCTATCTCTATTCGACCAGTAATGCCCAATTTTCCATCGCTGCATGCAAATCAGATTCAAGCAGAAGATATGTTTCACCCAATGATTGCACCTGCTCAAGATCGCCCTGCATTGAGGCCGTTTCTAGCGCCGCGCTCACCTGCGCTAACTCCGCTTCAAGCGCATGAATTTGCGCCTCTGTTTCCGCGATACGCCCTTCTAGCTGGTACGGATTCAACCCATGCTTTTTAGCTTTTGGCGCGCCATTCTGAGCAGGCTTCCCCGTCCGCGCAGTTTCTCTCAGCAGCGCCTGCTCCACACGCTCAGCTTCTCGCGCCGCCATATACTCTGCGTAACTGCCTTTGAATACGCTAAGCTGGCCGTCTCGCAGTATCCATAGCTGCGTCGCCAGCGCATCAATCAAATAGCGATCATGGCTCACCAGCAAAATCGTGCCGTCAAACGCCGCCAGCACATTTTGCAGCGCTTCCTGACTGGCAATATCCAGATGGTTGGTTGGCTCGTCCAATATCAGGAAATTTGCGCCGCTTAAGGCCAGTTTCGCCAGCGCCACGCGGCCGCGCTCGCCCCCGGAAAGTGTGCTGATCTGGCGAAACACATCGTCGCCTTCAAAGAAAAACTGCCCCAGATAGCCTCTCGCTTCACCCAATCCCATCGGTTTTGCAGTCACGATCTCATCCAGCACGCTGTTCGCTGGATTGAGCGATTCATGTGCCTGCGCGAAATAACCGATATGCACGGCTGCCCCTGATCGCACTTCGCCCGCTAGCGGCGGAATTTCACCAACAATCGTCTTGATGAACGTACTTTTACCTGCGCCATTCGCGCCAATCAACGCTGCTACTTCGCCGCGCACCAACACCAGATTCGGCGCTGTAAACAGGGGTCTATCTGCATAGCCTATCTCTGTATCGAACGTTCGCAGCACCAGATCGCCGCTGCGAACACCCGTGTTCAAGCGCAAATTTAATTCTTTGCGGGTGCGTGGGCGCCCGATCAGGTCATCGCGTTTCAGGCGCTCTAAACGCCGCAGCCTGCCTTTTGCCTGACGGGTGTTCTGGCCGGCCATATTCCGCCGGATATAGTCTTCCTGTTTAGCAATAAATTCCTGCTGCGCCTCGTATTCTTTGAGCAAGCGCGTGTGGCGTTCTTCCCGTTGCCTCGCGTATCCGCTGTAATTGCCACGATACGTTTCCAGCCCGCCAAAGTCCAATTCCCAGACCGTGTTCGCAACAGCATCTAGAAAATAGCGATCATGGCTGACCACGATCACCGCGCCGGAAAAATCCTTCAGGTAGCCTTCCAGCCACTCTACCGCTTCAATATCCAGATGGTTGGTTGGTTCGTCCAGCGCCAGCACATCCGGATTTTCCAGCAGCAGCCGCCCTAACAGCGCGCGCGTCTTTTGTCCGCCAGAAAGCAGGTTCAGCGGGCGATCAAAATCCTCAGGCGAAAAACCCACGCCTTGCAGCACCGTCTTAAGGCGCTGTTCATAGGTATAGCCACCTGCCGCCTCAAAAGTATCTTGCAGTTCGCCATACGCCTCTAACGCCGCCGAATCGTCCAGATCGCCAGCCATTTGTTCAAGCCGCGCCTCCATCTCACGCAGTTCAGCAAATGCCGTCAATGCTTCTTCACGGATGGTATGGCTTCCCACAAGCTCTGGCCTCTGCGGCAAATAGCCTACGCGCAGCCCGCGCGCATAGGTCACCGCGCCATCACTTGGAAAATCCAATTTAGCGAGAATATTTAACAGCGTCGTTTTACCCGCGCCGTTCGGCCCCACCAGCGCAATCCGCGCGCCATGTGGCACCGTCACCGAAACGCCGCTAAAAATATCGTCCGGGCCAAATTCTTTTGCGAGTTGGGTGCCTACAATCAGGGACATGGGTATTCAAATCTGAAAGAAATCATGAGTGATTAGTAATGAGGAGAATGAGACGCCATATCTTTCATCATTGAGCATCAAGTTAGAGCGATGTTTTTACTCATCACGTATAACTCGTTCCTCATTACTCCGCCTTTTGGATTATATCATGCGCCATCTGCGCTATAATCAGCCATATGAACGATTATTCTCTCAAACGTCCTCAAACCCCTGCCGATCACGTTGGCGTACTGATCGCTTCTGTCATCCTGATCGTCATTGGCTGGGGCGGGCTGTATTATCTAGTCACGACTCAACCACCGCGCGTTGGCCCTCGATGGTTCTTCTTCGTATTGCTGTTCATTGCCATCGCTGGCACGGCCATGCCGCTTATCCGCTATCTCAATGTGCGTTTCACGCCGCTTTCCCAACCACTGCCGCCGGGAGGTGTGATCGTGCGGCAAAGTGCGTGGGTAGGGTTATTCGCCGTAACCTGCATCTGGTTGCAGTTGCCGCGCTCGCTCACCATTCCTATCGCTTTCTTTCTAGGGCTGGCATTGGTCGTTATCGAAATTTTCCTGCGCTCAAGGGAACTTTCGCATAACTAGGCAGGTCGCCTAAGCACTACCCGAAAAACGAAGCTTCCAACCATTCGGATCGAGAACGGTGAATTCGCGTGTACCGTACCATGTTTGCTGCGGCGAAACTTCAATCACAACGCCGCGCTGACGAAATTCCTCAAAAAGTTCAGCCACTGCCGCGCCCATCCTAAAGTAAAGCGATCCCACAACCGGCGTATCGGATTGCGCGATATGAATATATGCGCGTTCAGTTGTCCACTCCCCACGCGACACAATTGCGAAGTTTGGAGGATAGCCTTCCTGAAAATCAATCTGAAAGCCAAGCATGTTATGGTAAAAAGCAAGCGTCATCGCCACGTCCGCCACCTCAACCGTTGGTGCTACCCCATAAATGGCGGCTTCACGCGGCACATTGAGAGCTGAATTCATCCACTCATCAGCTCGCAGCCCGAAAACCAGCGTTTCGTGCGGCATAGCGAAATGCCCGTAGTGCTGATAAAACTGCCCCCGCTGGCGAAATCCAATTTTATTCGCCAGTTTTTGTGAACCGATATTCTCGTTGTGTATCCACAATTCGATGCGATTGAGGTTCATGGAAGTAAAGCCGAACGCTACCGCAGCGGCGACTGCTTCGCTTCCGTAGCCCTGCCGCCAGTATTCCGACCCGAAGATATAACCCAATCCCGGCACAGCAGCATCTAGATACTGCACCATGCCAATCACACGCTCATTCCCCTTAAGCATGACCGCCCATGCCGGTTCAGATTGGTTCCAGTTGGCAATCATCTGCAGGGTTTCATCAAGAGTTTGATGCGGTAAATGATGCCACCAGCGCATCGCTTGCGAGTCGCTATAGACCTGGAATAAGTCGCGGGTATGGCTATGTACCAGCGGTTGCAGCATCAATCGAGAGGTAGCGAGAGGGGCAGCAGGCAGCATCACCTAATCCCGCCGCATATTTTTTGCATTATCGCCGCGTATCTTCTGTTCCCACGGCTTCTTGGCGCCGCCGCTGTAGCCCATTTCACGCAGGCGTTCCTGCTCCAAACGTTCCAGTTCAGCCGCCACCAGCGGGTAATCCGCCTCCGGAATAGCGCGATCTACGCCATTAGCCTCGCGGTAAACATATCCAGCGCCACCACACCAATCGCAATCTTCCGCCGCGCCAGAAAATCCATCTTCCGTCCAGCCATATCCCTCACACGATGGGCAGCGCACAATCACCTTGACCATTGAATGACACCCTCTCAAACCCCTGTACTGCCCTCTGGGATGTTCAGCGGCACATACTGATTTTCAAACCACCAGTCCGGATAAGGGGCTACCTGATCCGGTGGAACGTTGAAATAGGCATCCAATATCCGCCGGATAATCGGCGCAATTGTCTCTGAACCCTCACGCCCATATTCGATCACCCCCGCAATCGCAATTTCAGGGTTATCTGCTGGCGCAAAGGCTACAAACCAACCGTGCGGTTCCGCGCGCCCCGTTTGTGCTGTTCCGGTTTTCGCGCACACCGTATACGGTGCAATCACGCCTTCGGGATCGGTGAATACAAACCACGCGGTGCCTAAACGTTCGCCTGAAGTGCGCCCAAGCACGCTGCTATCCGTCACCTGGCACATGCCTTGATGCACAATGCTTAGCGTCTCTGCGCTCAAACCCATTTCGGAAGTAATCGTTGGCTCAAATTCAAACACCGGCGTTTCGCCTTCGCGCCCAACGGATTCGGTAATAAAAGGCTCATACAGCGCGCCGCCATTGGCAACACCAGCCACTAGGCGCGCCATCTGGATCAGCGACACCTGAATATCACCCTGCCCAATAGCTTCAGAGATCGCCGCATCCACGCCGCGGGGCAGAGGCACATTCCCCCCCGCCTCTGGCAGGATGCCAACATCAATTCCAGTCTGGCGGGCAAGCCCCATACGCCGCGCATAATCCGTCAGCGTTGAAGGCCCGCGATCCCGATATAGCAGCGCGCCAACCGTGTAGAAGAAGGGGTTGCACGATGATGACAGCGCATCCGAAATTGTCACCTCGCCAGTATCAAAATTCGCTTCTTCCGGCTCAAAATTACGCCAGTCATAGCGTTCACTGCGGGTATCACCATACTGCTGCCCGTACCAGATACGGGTGCAGTTAAAAAGTTCATCCGGATCCCAAACGCCTTCTTCAGCCGCCGCCGCCGCAGTGACGATCTTGAATACCGAGCCGGGGGCATAGCTGCTCTGAATCACGCGGTTTAAGAACGGTTGGCGGGTATCGCTAAGCAGGCTGGTAATGTAATTGCCCGGAAAGAAATACGGCGTATCCGGATTAAAAATGCCAGGATCGAAGGTGGGATAGCTGGCGAGCGCCAGCACTTCGCCGCTGTTTACATCAAGAACAACAACGCCGCCCCCGGTGGAATGTTCCCGCGATCCCCAGTTGCCTTCGGCGTAATTAAAAGCGTCGGCCATCGCCTGCCCCGCCGCCATCTGAAGCGCGTAATCAATGGTCGTATGCACATCCATCGGTGCTGCGCCGTCGCTAGAAGCGATCTCGCGTACCGTCATCCCCCCCGGTTCCACTATTCGCAGCACGCGGCTGGCGTCACCCGCCAGCGATTCCTCATACTGCGCTTCAATACCCCCCAGCCCGACTAGATCGCCAAAGTCATAGCCGCGCTGAACATAGGCATCAACCTCTGCCGCCGGAATGCCGCCAATGTAGCCGGTGATATGCGAAGCGGCGCCATGGCCGGCATAGCGGCGTGTTTCGCGGGTATCGATCACAGCCGCGCAGTTCTGTGCCAAAGATTGACTATATTCTTCGTATTTATCGGGGTCAATCTCGCCAACCGGAAACTGAGTTTCAAAGTTGTAGTCCGCAAACATCTCAACCAGATCGCCGCGCTGCGTCAACAGCGCATAAGACAGCGTGGTTAAGCAGTCCTCTTCATTGGGAATCACGCCCCGCGTCACATAAATAGTTGTAACGGTGCCGCCCTGTTCTACCAACGGTTCACCGTCCCGCGCATAAATATTGCCGCGCGGTTCACGTCGTGAGAACGAATCCAGCGTCGTCCCCGGCGCGTAATCGTCAAAAATATCCATGGTTGACCATGCCACGCGCCAGCCGTTCGGCGTATTCACCAGCCGCATCGTACGATTGCGATCCTCAATATCGCCAAAAGTATTCGAGCCTATTGTCACGTCATAACGCACAATCGCGGTCTGCCCCTGTTCCTCAGCCCTCACATTGGAGGCCGAAGCGGCGCTGGTGCCAATAGCCGTATCCGCCGTCTCATACATCTGCTGAAAAACTGGCTCGGTAGTAAGCTGCTGGCTTTGCGGGGCTAACAAAGCATACATCGCCGCGTAATCTTTTCGACCCCATGCCTCAATGAAAGCCGTCGTAATATCCGTTGGCGATTGTGCAGCCTGAAGCAGCGCTGGGGCATTTTCACCGGAGGCAGCGCCCGTCATTTGAATAGCGTCGCAAGCGCTGATTGCTAGCGCCAGTACGGCCACCAGCGAAAAGCGCAGAATAGGCAGAGATTTTTGTAAGCGCAGTAAGCTCACCAGTATTTCGCTCTTTGAACGTTTAACAATAATTATCGGGGCAAGGTCTATCTCAATTCTCAACAACTTTAACTATAAAAGCTTGGGCCTGATAGAACGAGACTGAATCGCCCCTATAAGGTGGCGTTTAGCCTACGCGATACCTTCCGAAACCGGTACAATGGGGAAATATTGAAAACAATAGAGGCAGTTATACTGCATGCCAGAAATTCTCAGCCAGCGCGCCTTACGCCTTCGTGAAGGCGGCCATAAACTGACGCATGCGCGCTTAACCGTGCTGGATGTGCTAGAAAAAAGTGACGGGCATCTCACTTCTGCCGGTCTGCTGGAAAAAGTGACCGCCGCTGATCCAACCATTGGCCGCGCCAGCGTATTTCGCGCCTTAGATTTATTCACCCGCCTTTCGCTGGTTCGCCCCACCTATATTGATAGCAGCGTCACGCCAAGTTATGTGCTGCTGCCAGACGGCCATCATCATCATGTGATCTGCACGAACTGCGGGCAGGTGATCGAGTTTGCCGATTGCGATCTCACCGCGCTGGCTGATCAGCTTGAGTCTCGCCTTGGCGTGAAAATCCATGGGCATCTGCTGGAATTTTACGGTCAGTGTGAAGCCTGTACCGCCTCAAACACGACCATCGAAGAAAGTTAGTGCAAATGCGTATTGCCCTCAACGGCTGGTTCTGGGATCAGCCCTATACTGGCAGCGGTCAGTATTTACGCCGTCTGGTAAGTTCGCTCCGGCGAATCGCCCCTGATGATCACCTGATCTTAATTCTGCCGTCGCGCATCCCATCGCCTCAAGATGTACCTGAAGGCGTCGAAGTTATACACGCCTCCGGGGGAGGCGGCAACCTCGGCAAAGTATGGTTTGAACAGCGCGCATTTCCAGCCGCCGCAGGGAAAACAAAGGCCGATCTCGCGCATGTTCCCTACTGGGGCGGCCCCCTATCGTCGCCAATTCCGCTTGTGGTCAGCGTGCTGGATGTCATTCCGCTGGCCTTGCCCGAATACGCCAGCGGTTTTTTACCCCGCCTGTATACCAGCTTGCAAAGTACCGCTGCGCGTGGCGCCGGGCATATCCTCACCATTAGCGAAGCTGCCAGCGCGGATATTCAAAAATATCTAGGCATCCCCGCTGAAGCTATCACCGTCACCCCGCTGGCCGCCGATGAAGCCTTTCACCCCATGATCGGCGCAGAACATGATGAATCCGTTCGCAAAAAATATGATCTACCCGATCGCTTTGTGCTGTATATGGGCAGCTACGACTCCCGCAAACAGGTCAGCCAGCTTATCGCCGCTTATACCTACGTCGCGCCGCCGCTGGATAATGAAGTCCCGCTAATTCTAGCCGGGCGCATCCCTGAATGGGGGAAGCCCCCATTTCCAGATATTCCCGCAGAAATTGCCGCCGCCGGGCTGAACGACGCCGTTCGTTTCATCGGGCTGGTTGATGAATCCGACAAGCCATCACTGTATCGCCTAGCCGAAATCTTCGCTTATCCCACCGGTTATGAGGGCTTCGGCCTACCCGCGCTGGAGGCCATGTCCAGCGGCACGCCCATCGTCGCCAATAAAATCCCCGTGATCGAAGAAGTCACCGCTGATGCCGCCTTTCTGGTTGAAACTGGCGGCTCACGCGGCATGGCAGCGGCCATTTTGTCGCTGCTGCTAGACGACAGCTTAAAAGCCGATTTGCGAACGCGCGGCCTTGCCAGAGCCACCCATTTCAACTGGCGCAAAACCGCCAAAGCGACGCTGGATGTATATCGTCACGTTCTCGCTAATCTCAAATAGTGCAGGCGAACCATCACCGCTATACTACGGCGTGAACGAAAGTGAACGTGATCAGCAGTTTATTTATTTTGAGGCGCATTATGTTCAATGAATCCTTCATTCAATCCCCCCTAAAATTTCTCGAATCGATGCTCGGCACGCTGGAATCGCCAGATGATCTGGCCGATTACAATCAGTTCTGGGAATCCGAAGGCATCCATATTTCAACCGCAGTGGATCGCGCCGGCACCCCATGGATCAAAAAATACGATCTGCACGGGCGGCAAATTGACGAAATCATGTATCCCCCTGATTACTGGCGTATGCTGCGGCGGGGTTACCAAGCGGGCGCCGTCTGGAGGGCGTTTTCAAACAGCCTGCGCGATGCCTATCAGTTCGGCTACCTCACCTCATTCTATGACACCGGCCTCTACTGCCCCTACACCGTCACTTTGGCGACAGCGGCGGCAGTAGACAAGTACGCCGCTGGCGCAGTACGAGAAACCACACTGCATCACCTGCTGGATGAATCCGGCGCGAACTGGCAGGGCGCAACCTGGATGACCGAAATTGGCGGCGGCAGTGATCTGGGCGCATCGGTCAAAACCCGCGCCACGCAAATCGATCCTGAGCGCAATCTATGGCACCTGAACGGCGACAAATACTTTAGCAGCAACGCCAATGCCGATATTGCCGTAGTCGCCGCAAGGCCGGAAAATTCACGCGAAGGCGTGCGCGGGCTGGCGCTCTTTCTGGTTCCCCGCCAGCGTGAAGATGGCACGCTGAACGTAACCCTACGGCGCATGAAAGACAAGATCGGCACGCGCTCGGTGCCAACCGGTGAAATTGAGCTGATCAACAGCGAAGCCTATTTATTGGGCGAAGCCTCACACGGCATTTACCTGATCATGGAAGTGCTGAATTTATCGCGCGTGTGCAATAATGTTGGCAGTATCGCGCTGGCACACCGCGCCTTTTTGGATGCCTATCATTTCGCCGCCAACCGTCAGGTTTTCGGCAAACGGCTGATCGATCAACCGTTGATGCGCCGCCAGTTTGAAACCCGCTGCCACGATTTGAAGCGCGGCTTTTGCATGGCGTGGGAGACGGTCAAATTATTGGAAGAAATCTGGAAAGAACCTGCGCCGCATTATTCAGATCGATTCCATTATTTCCGGCTGATCACCCATCTCGCAAAATACTGGACGGCAGAATTTGCCGCGCAAACCGCTAAATGGGCGATGGAGGTGAACGGCGGGCAGGGTACGCTGGCTGAGTTTGGCGTCGAACGCTGGCTGCGCGAAGCGATGATCGTCAATATCTGGGAAGGCCCGCCACACCGGCAAATGCTGGACGGCTTAGAAGTGATGGATCGCAAACGCGCCCATGAAACGCTGTTCGCTGAATTGGGGAATTACGCCGATCCAGCCGATTTAGAGATAGTGCGGGCGCGCATTGATGCGCTCTTAGCCCTGCCGCAGGATCAACGCGAAGCAGAAGTTGGCGATTTATTCCCATTTCTGGCAAATTGGACGGCTGATCTATTGTTGAGGAAGTATGAGGGGGAGAAAATAGATAGATGAAATTCAAACTGAGCAATCCGATTTATTATCTGCTGGTAGTCGGCGTGGCGGCAGTTGTCGCTGAACTGCTGCACGCCGATCCCATCATCATCTTCATCTTATCAGCCATCGGCCTGATCCCGCTGGCAAAATTAATCGGTGAAGCCACCGAAGAATTAGCCATCTACACCGGGCCAAAATTCGGCGGGCTGCTCAACGCCACGCTCGGCAACGCCGCGGAATTGATCATCGCCATCTTCGCTATTCAAGCGGGGCTGCTCGATCTTGTGCGCGCCTCCATCACCGGCTCAATCATCGGTAACCTGCTGGTGGTGCTTGGCGCCAGCCTGCTGCTAGGCGGCTTGAAAAATGGCACCCAGATATTTGATCGCCGGAGCGCGGGGCTGAACGCCACCCTCTTAATTCTGGCAGTTGTAGCGCTGGCGATTCCCTCTCTCTTTGATCCCGGATTAGCGACGAACCCCGAAAGCGAACTGCTGTTCAATGAAGGTGTAGCCGTTATCCTGATCATCCTTTATGCCCTTTCAGTCCTCTACTCATTCCGCATCGGCAAGCCTGCTGAGGTTCATGTAGAGGAAGGCACGAGTGAAGTTGCCGCTATAAATCGCCAACCGGCCATTGTTCACGAAGCCCGCTGGACGCGCCGCTTTTCAGTCATCATGCTGATTTTGGCGACCGTCGGCACCGCCATCGTCAGCGAAACACTGGTCGGCGCGGTTGAGCCGGTCACCCAGCAGCTTGGCCTAACCGAGTTCTTCCTCGGCATCATCATCATCCCGCTGGTCGGCAACGTCGCTGAGCATCTGGTCGCCGTACAAGTCGCCATCAAGAACAAGATGGAATTAAGCCTCGCCGTCTCGCTAGGATCGAGCTTGCAAGTGGCGCTGCTGGTCGCGCCGGTGCTGCTGTTCATCAGCCTGCTCATGGGGCAGCGCCTGCTGTTGGTGTTCAACGAATATGAGTTGATCACGCTCATCGGCGCGTCCATCATCGCAGCCTTCATCGCGCAAGATGGCGAAAGCAACTGGCTGGAAGGCGCCATGCTGCTGGCGGTCTATTTGATCGTAGCGCTCGCTTTCTTCTTCCTTCCCGGCGCCGTTGAATCTGCGACCGCGCTGGCGCATTAAAAATACCTTCACGGCGTAAGCTCAGCTTAACCGGCTATATCCACCCCGCCCGCACTCGAACCTAGTCTCAAGTGCGGGCGCTTGTTATGATTCAGCCGTATTCAAGGCGGTCATAAATCGTGCAAATTGATTGGCAGCGGGTTGCCCCAGTTCTCGTCAGCATCGGTATCATCATCCTCGTCGCAATCGTCCGAACCTATTCGCGGGCGCTCACCGTCATTCTGGCGACCATGCCGATCAATATTCCCTTAGCCATGTATATCATCTCCAGCGGCAATCCTGAAGATAAAGAAGGCTTTGCTGATCTGGTCGGCGGCTTGATTATCGGTCTGATCCCCACCTTTTTCTTCCTGTTCATCGCCTATTTTGCAGCGCGGGCAGGATGGGACATCTGGCAAATTCTGATCGCCGGTTATATTGGTTGGGCAGTTTGTCTCATCATCGTGCTGCTGGCGCAGCGGTTGATTTCCGGCTAATCCTGCGGTCTATTTCTTTCAAAGGATGCTACAGTGAAAAACTTGAATCGCCTTCCGCTGGCACAGCGGCGATTTGTATTCATTACGATCCTCATCGGCGGCTTGCTGATCATCGGCGCTATCACGCTGATCTTGATCACCGGCTCGCTCAACAGCGGGCGTTCGCTGCCCGTGGCGCTGGTGCCTGAAGTGCGCGTTGGGGTGCTAGCCGAACTGCCCGACTCCGACTCATTTCCCGCGGCTGTCGCGGTGGCTGCTGATGGCATGGTCTATACCGGCAGTTTCGCTTCCGGCGCCGTTTGGGCCATCCAGCCAACTGGCGATGTCGTTGAGATCGCCGGTGCGCGTGCGCTGATCGGCGCGGTGAGCGCCCTTGAGCCGCTAAGCGATGGTACGCTGCTCATCGTGGACGCTGGCGATACCGATCCGCGCACCTCTGGCGGCGCTTTATGGCGCTTGACGCTCAATGGCGATCTGACGAATGCCGGCGAACCCGCCGATGGTGAAGGCTTCATCGCCCCCAACGATATAACGCTGGATGCGCAGGGTAACTTTTACGTGAGCGATTCTGGCCGCAACCAGATTTTGCGCTTCAGACTGCCAGAAGATGGCGCTGCGCCAACCGGCGAAGTGTGGTGGTCGCCACCAGCCCCACCCGAAGGAATCGCCAGCGCCATTGTCGGGCTGGCCCATGACGCGCCGAACGACGCGATCATCGCCACCGATCCCGAAACCAACACCATCTATCGCATCAGCGTTGAAGATGGCAGCACAACCGTCATCTTTCAGCACCCCGAAGGCGGCGCAACCCCACCCGGCTTTGACGGCGCAGTCGTGCTGCCTGACGGCACATTGTATGTGGCCGCGCTAGGGCAAAACGGCATCGCCCGCGTAGACATTGAAAACAACGCGCTCGACTATATCGCCGGGCTGTTTCGCGGTTCCAGCGATGTAGCTTACGACGCGGCGAACAATCGCCTCATCGTGCCAAATTTCGATCAATCGGGGCTGGTTCTGCCGCTGACCTCTCCATCACTGCCGTTCACCATTGATTACGTGGCATTCAATTGATGCGAAGTCAGGTGAAAACGCCAGCTTTCGCCATCACCAGCCCAATTGTGCAGATATTGTGCGCGTAGGCAAAACGTCTATTGCAGCCTTGAACTGGCAACATTAGTATTGCGGCGGGCTGCAAACGGGATTCCCGCGCAGTCAGTGTTAATTTGAGGTCTTTCCAGAAATGAATGATGACTTTTTTCAGGACGAGCCGACGCCGGACTACATGGCAGATACCGGCAAAGTCGAAACCATCCGCTCCAGCAGCGCCAGCGGTAAGCGCGGCATCGGGGCGCTGCTCATGGTGGTCGCGCTGCTGCTGACTGGCGCAACCATGCTCGTCTTGCTGCTTCCCGGTCAAACCCCGCCAAACCCCGATAACGGCGTTGTTGAAACTATTCCGACGACGAATCCGGCGCTCGCAGTACAGCCGACAAGCGAATCGGCGCAGCCTACCTCCGCCCCTCAGATCGCCCTTCAGCCAACACTCGATCCGGCACTCATGGCGATACTGTTGAATCAGCCCATATCTTCAGAACTGGCGACGATTCAAAATGCCGGCTTCAGCATGGTACGCGATACCTACAGCCCCTTCACCATCATCCCAGATCGCCCGCGCTCCGAAGTGATTCAATACGAAATACAGTCCGGTGATACCATCTTCAGCATCGCTGAACGCTATGGCCTGAAACCAGAATCTATCGCATGGGCCAATGATCGCAGCATCATCGGCGGATTGAGGCCCGGCAGAACCATCAACATCTTGCCCGTAGATGGCGCATTATGGGCCGTTCCCTCAGAGCAAACCATTCAGCAAATAGCTGATCAATTCCGCGTTGACCCCTACGCCATCATCGACTCGCCCTATAACGATCTTTTTAGCGCCGATCCCGGTTCGGTACTGCCCGTCGGGACGCAGGTTGTCGTCCCCGGCGGCGAAGCTGAACAAATCACGTGGACGGCTCGCGTCGAAACCCGCGACACCTCTACCAATGGCGCGCAAAATTCAAGCGCATCTGGTGGGCAGATCATCTTTGAGCCGGGCGATCCCGGAAGCTGCGGTTGGGTAGATAACCCCGGCAACCCCGGCACTTGGGTTTACCCAATGCAGCCGGGCAGCTACCAATGGACACGCGGCTATTCGTCCTATCATACCGGCGTCGATCTGGCCGCATCCAATGGCGCGCCAGTTGCCGCAGCCAACGGCGGCACCGTTGTCTTTGCCGGATGGAACTCTTATGGCTACGGCTATGCAGTGGTGCTAGCGCATGGCAATTACATGACCCTGTACGGTCACTTGAGCGCGATCAATGTAGGCTGCGGGCAGTATGTGAGTCCGGGGCAAAATATCGCTTCAGTCGGTTCAACGGGCAACTCCAGCGGGCCGCATCTGCATTTCGAGATTCGCTACAACAACGCAACCCAAGACCCCACCTTCACCATGCCCTTCTAAGGCATTCCTCTAAGCCAATTTCGGGGCGGTGTATCACAAACCGCCCCGAACATTTTAGGGTGCAGGCTTGTGGGATTTCAATCCACCCAATCCCACCAAAACCAGTAGTATCGCAGCAAATCCCACCCACGCAGCCCCGCCAGCGATCAACGCCCCCGGCATCCAACTCGGCGCGTAAGTAAATTCAACCTGCGATTCGCCTGCCAGCACAGGAATCGCCCTGAACATCGTGTTCGCTTGGCTTATTTCGACGGGTTCGCCGTTAACTTTCGCTCCCCATCCGGGGTAATAGGCATCCGCCAGCACCAGCATCGCGGGTTCGGCGGCGTTCACCGTAAGCGCCACCCGTTCAGGCGCATAGTCTAAAAATGTAATATTGCCTTCAATCCGCTGCCCATCTAGATCATTCACCAGCCACGCCCGTGCCGCCTGATCGTTCACGTACAGCTTAATATCGCTGGACAATATCCGCGTGAACGGCGCGGGCGCTAACTGCTGAAAATCACCTGTGCGCGTATCCACCAGCGTCACCGCCATGATCACCGTATTTTCCGGCGCATCTGCCCGAATCTCAACCGGGCTGACCGGCGTCCCCAGTGAAAAACGTATCGGCGCTGCATCGTTGAGCGCTTCAAGGCGCTGCCCCTCACTCGTAAGCAGCGGCGCATCACAGGCCGTATCCGCTAAACAGCGATACAGCACGCGAATTTCATCCGCCTCAAACTGCTGCGGGTTGGCATAGATCGCCGCGCCCGTTTGTGGCAAACCAGTATCATAAGCCACATCCTCAATGAACAGATCGTGCGTCTTATCAAGAATCAGATAGCGCACATCCATCACGTTCAGCAGTTCCAGCGGCGGCACACAGGCGCCGTTGCAAGCAGGATCAATCGCCAGCACTTCCCGCAGGCGGCCATCCTGTACCCGCTGCCCATCTGGCATGAACGCCGCCGTCCACGCGCTGTATCCTGCCGTCGGCAGCACCCCACCATCGTAGCCATCGACTGACGAAATGCCCCATAAAGCCGGCAAATTATGCGAAAGCGTCTCTTGCTGTTTCACCGCGGTCAGCGCCGTATGCAGCGAAAGTTCCGAAAATCCCGCCGCCTGATAACGCGCCGTGATCGCCTGAAGATCATACGGGTCCCACGCCAGCCCGCTGATGCTCAATACTCGCCCCGGCGCGATCTCATCAGCTTGCAGCACATTGAGTTGATAAACGCTCAATCGGGCATCCGACGCGGCATCCGGCATCACCAGTTGGTTATAGGGCAGAGCCGAAGAAGCGATGAACAGTTCAACCAGCAGCGCAGCCGCCAGCAGGTAACGCGCAGGTTGCCGCCGCCTTATCAGCAGCGCCAGCGCCAGAAAAACCGCGCCAGCCATCAACCATGCGGCCACCGTTTGAGCGGCTGCGATGGGAACATCGCCATCGGGCGCGCGCGCCGCCAAGACCGACGAAGCCATGATGCCGCCCACAGCCCCCGCCGAGATCGCGATCTTCCAGCGGCGGCCTGTATTCAGCCCATCCAACCCTAGCGCCGCCAGCATCGAAGCGCCCAGCACAAACAGCGCCAGCCAGCGAGACGGCACGCGAAATAAGTTGAACGGCGGAAAATTTGCCAGCAGCCAGTACAGCGGGTTGAACGCGCCCAAAGCCAGCAGCAGCCCCAAAACAGCGATGATCAGCCAGCGCCAGCGAGACGGCGTTTTCGTGAGTGCGCCAGCGACGGCCAAGCCTAATCCGATCACCCCGATATAAGCCACATACTCAGGGAAAACAGGCGCGTTCACCTCATAATTCGGCAGCAGCCCGCGCCCAAAGGCGAAGGGCGACAGCGAGAATGACAGCACCTCATTGACCGAAAGCCCTTGGCTGCGCAGCGAAAGCCGCGAAAGCTCCAGCGTCGGTATCAACTGCGGCAGCGCCAGCGGAATCATGATCGCCCCGGCAATAGCCAGCGCCATTATGCCCCGCCAGCGCCGCAAACACAGCGCATAAAGCGCCAGCCCTGCAATCGAAATCCAAACCGTTTGCGTATGCCCGCTGAAAAATTGCAGCGCCAGCCCCCCGCCCAACAGCAGCGCCAGCAACAGCCAACGCGCGCGGGTTTGGGCGGTCACGCTGGCATGCAGCAGCAAAAACAGCCACGGCAGCCAGGCCAATCCCTGAAACTGGTTGATATGCTCGCTTTGCGCGCCCATCAAGCCACCAAACGTGAAGCAGGCAGCCGCAGCCATGCTGGCGAGTCGACTGGTTTGCAGCGTATGCCGCGCCAAAAGATATGCACCCGAAGCGGCAAACCAAGCATGGGCAATTAAGCTGTATTTAATCGAGACTGCGGCATCTGCCAGCGGCGAAAGCCAGTTGAGAGGGTAGAATGTGCCGATCTGGCTGTTTGCCAGCAGCGGCACACCCATGAACAGATCGGGCATCCATAAAGGCAACCGCCCCGCGCGAAAAGCGGCATCGCGGGCATGCCACAGCGGCATGAAATAGGTGAACGGATCGCCCCGCCCCAAAATGCGATCTGTCAGCGCAAGCTGGTGAAAGAACAAAACCGCCAGCAGCGCCAGCGTGGCAGCTATCCCTAAAGAGATCAGCGTAGAACGCAGCGTCAGGCGGTTCAAGCGGCACAAAAACAGCAGAAGGGCGTATTATTCAGCAGAAGCCGTACTTGCGGCAGCAGGCAGTGCATCTGGTGTCTCATCCGGCGGGATGAACCATTCTTCATGTTCATGTTTCTCGCGCGAAACGGCGTACATCATCGCGGCGACGGTGCCTAACGATGTACCGATGATGGCGACGCTCACTAATATGGCTATTGAATTCATCAAAACCGCTCCTACACCTACCCAACCTCATCCCGATATTGTACCGCAATCACCCCGCTGCACACATCGGCCATCTTGACGGGAGAGTGGGGAAAGGCGGGAAGACGTGCTTATCTCACTTTGCAGTTCCCTTCCCCGCAAATCTGCATACTTCGCGGCGCTGTTTGCCATAAGATCAAAGTAGCATGATTCGCGTAATCTGGTTGCAGCAAAGTCTGAAAGGATTAGGGCATGGCAATTTTTCAGCGGGCAAGCTTTCGTGTGTTCACAGTATTGCTGTCCGGGATGCTGCTGACCGCGCCAACCTCACTGGCTTTCGGGCAGCCAACGACCAGATGGGTATGTCCCAACGATTTTAGTGGTCAAGAGCTGCGCGTCTGGAATTGGGACACCTACATCGCCCCAAATACAATTTCTGACTTTGAAGATATTTGCAATGTCACAGTAGATTACGATTTATTCACCAGCAATGAAGAAGTGATGGCGGGCTTGCAGCAGGGCAGCCGTGTTTATGACATTGTGGTAGCCACAGATTATGCAGTAGCCTTGATGATTGGTGGAGGCCTGCTGCAACCGCTGAATCACGCCGCAATCCCCAACATGGTGAATATCGCATCTACGCTTGAGAACCCGCCTTTTGACCCCGGTAATGCCTACAGCGTTCCCTACCAGTGGGGTACGATTGGCGTTGGCTACAACACCACCAAAACCGGCGAGATCACCAGTTGGCAGCAAGTATTCGATTACGACGGCCCGGTAGCGTGGTTAAATGATCAGCGCATCATGATAGACATCGCCCTGAAGATGATCGGCTTAGAGCCAAATTCAACCAGCCCAGAGGAGCTGGCCGCCGCGCGTGATTTCCTGATTGCCCACAGCAGCAACGTGCTGGCAATTGCTGATGATGATGGTCAGGCGCTCTTAAGCGCCGGCTATGTAGATATTGCTGTCGAATATAGTGGTGACATTTTCCAGATACTGCTTGAATGCGAATGCCAGAATTTCGCCTACGCGATACCGGTTGAGGGCGCATTATTGTGGACAGATAATCTGGTTATTCCGGTGAATGCGCCCAATCCCGCCCTAGCGCATGCCTTCATCGATTACATCCTCGATCCACGTGTGGGGGCAGATATCAGCAATTACATTGCTTTTGCCACCCCCAACGAGGCAGCGATGGAGTATGGGTATATCGCAGCTTCGATGCTGACAAACACCGCTATTTATCCATCTGCGACGCTCCGTGAGCGCCTATTTCAAAACAGCACAACCCCGGAAAGTCATGCTCTATATGCTGAAGCATGGGAGGCGGTCATGGCAGCTGTCGCCCGCTAGTCGCTCAAACATGCTGTTAAGAATGCGCGCGTCGCGCATCACGCATCGAACGACCGTCCGGCGGCGCTGCATGATAAATTAAATTGCGCTGTGAAAATGATGCGGAATATGTCATGATTCTCAGCTTGACGTGTTGTAAAAAAAGGGTATAAACGGCTGGTCAATTTTTTACAAGCTAGTGTTTACCTATGGAGGCAATATGCGTAAATGGTTGATTGGGTTCGGGTTAGCGGCAGTTTCTGTTATTCCTGCCCTCGCTTTCGCGCAAGAAGTGACGCCCGCAGTAGAATTAGAACCATGGGTTTGCCCGGAAGGTTTTGAAGGACAAACACTGAGCGTGTACAACTGGTCCACCTATGTGGCGGAAGACACCATTTCAAATTTTGAGGCGGCCTGTGGTGTGACCGTAAATTACGATGTGTACGGCAGCAACGAAGATATGCTTGCTCGCCTGCGCCAGGGCAACCCCGGCTATGACATCACGGTTCCAACAGACAATACCGTTGAAATCATGATTGGCGAAGATCTCTTAGAACCAATTGATCATGCAAATGTGCCAAATCTTATTCACGTCACCGAAACGCTGTTAGATCAACCTTTTGACGTGGGTAACGTATACAGCATGCCTTATCAGTGGGGTACGCTTGGTCTAGGCTATAACGTCGAATTGGTCGGGGCTATCGAAAGCTGGGATGACGTTTGGAACTATGATGGCCCGGTTGCCTGGCAGGAAGATCCCCGCGCAATGATCGGCGTCGCCTTGAACAATCTAGGCTATGATGTCAATACCTCTAACCCTGATGAAATTGCCGAAGCCCGCGATTATCTGATCGCCAACGGCAGCAACGTGGTCGCGTTTGCGGCTGACGATGGTCAAACGCTGCTTTCACGCGGTGATGTGGATATTGCCGTTGAATACAATGGCGACATCTTCCAAATCATAGCCGATTGTGAATGTGATGATTTCGGCTATGCTGTACCCGCCGAAGGCGCGGTGTTCTGGATGGATAATCTCGTCATTCCCGCCGGCGCGCCAAACCATGCGCTGGCCGAAGTGTTCATTGATTACATCCTCGACCCACAGGTTGGCGCAGACATCAGCAATTACACTGCGTTCGGTTCGCCAAACCAGACCGCTATTGATCTCGGCCTGATTGATGAAGAACTGCTGAATAACCCCGGCATTTACCCGCCACCAGAAATTATGGAAAACCTATTCAGCATTGTGGCAGTACCCGAAGCTGAAGTGGAATACAGCTATGCGTGGGACGAAATTCGCGTGGCGTTGGGTGGTTAGGCAAAATTAAGCATTTAGGTGCAGGGCTATATCCCTGCACCTTTTTTATATTCAGGCGCGGTATGCACACTTTCAAGGAAAAATCATGTCGGCACAGCCGGTAGACATCGAAATCAAGAATATTATTAAGGAATTTCCTACCAAAGGTGGCGAGTCATTCCGCGCAGTAGACAATGTTTCTTTTAATATTTATCGGGGCGAGTTTTTCGCCATGCTCGGGCCAAGTGGTTGCGGCAAAACGACGACGTTGCGAATGATCGCCGGGTTTGAAGACCCCACCAGCGGCGAAATACTGCTGCGCGGCAAAGCGATGCAGAACGTGCCCCCATTTCACCGCCCGGTGAACACGGTGTTTCAAGATTTCGCGCTGTTCCCGCACATGAGCGTATTGCAAAACGTGATGTTCGGCCTTGAGATGAAGGGCGTCGCAAAACCTGAAGCGCGCAAACGGGCGCAGAAGGCTTTGGAAATGGTGCGCTTGAACCAGTATGACCGCAGGCCGCGCCAGCTTTCCGGCGGTCAGCAGCAGCGCGTGGCCTTAGCCCGCGCTTTAGTCAATGAACCCGCCGTGCTGCTGTTAGATGAGCCGCTGGGCGCGCTGGACTTGAAATTACGTAAGGAAATGCAGTTTGAACTGGCGCAAATGCAGGAGCATTTAGGCATCACCTTCATTTTCGTCACTCACGATCAGGAAGAAGCCATGTCTATGGCCGACCGTATCGCGGTGATGGATCGCGGTAAAGTGCTGCAAATTGGCCCCGCAGATCAAATTTACGAGACGCCCAGTTCTCGCTTTGTGGCTGATTTCATTGGCGAAACCAATTTCCTCTCCGGACGGTTGGATCGGATTGAAGGCCAATTCGGTTGGGTAGATCTCGGTGATAACCTGATAGTGAAGGCGTTGTGCAACGATCCTTCAATCATCATTGGACAAGATGTGACCATCGCCGTACGCCCTGAAAAAATAAATCTGTTCCCAACCGTAGGCGTTGTCAAATTTGATAACGGTAGTACAGCCACAGTTGAAGATAACAAGGCGGCGCTGCGCCGGGATCCTGACATCAATCAAGTCGAAGGAATCGTAACCTACTCCAACTATATCGGCACCGATACACGCTACATGGTGAATTTTGGCAGCGCCAAGCACAGTGTGGTAGCGCGCGTTCAAAATTTCGGTTTACGCTCGGACACAACCTTTCAGGTTGGGCAGCCCGCCAATATCTTCTGGGATGCTGAAACTGCGCCCATTCTGGGGCATTGATGACCGAACAGCCCGTCATTTCACATATTCAAGCCGCGCCACTGCTGAAAGCTCGCCGTCACGGTGATACCGATGCCGAAACCTCGCTAGATTTGGGGCTGAGCAAAACAACCGCCCGTTTAACCCATAGTGGGTGTGTTTTTGAGGCCGGAACGCTGTTATGGGAGGACTTGGGTAAAGTCGCAGATAGTGACAACGCATGCTATACCCTTGAAAGTTCTGGGGAACGGCTCACCCCCAAAAAAATATTCTTCGTCTCTGAGGAAACTCGCCGTCACGTATCGCTCTATCCGACGAAAGGCGCGCCCGCGCTGCTCGTCGCCGGCTTCCCCATGCACCGCATCAAGCACGTTGACCCGATGGAAGACACTAAGCTGAAGATACGCGCAGCACAGCCCTCTGGTATTGTGCTGGACACGTCAATGGGGCTAGGCTATACCGCGATTGAGGCATCTAAACGCGCACAGAAAGTGATCACCGTCGAGCTAGACCCCGCGGTGGTGGAAACCGCAAAACTCAATCCATGGTCACGCGAGCTGTTCACCAACCCACGTATTGAGCGGCGGCTGGGCGACAGCGCCGAAGTGATTGAAGATTTTGAGCCAGACAGCTTCACCCGCATCATTCATGATCCCCCAACGATGGCCTTATCTGGCGATCTTTATTCAGGCGAATATTATCGTGGGCTATATCGCATTTTGCGGCGTAGTGGACGGCTATTCCACTATATTGGCGACCTTAACAGCGCCAGCGGTGCGCGTATTGTCCCCGGTGTAATCAAACGTCTAGAGGCGGCGGGCTTTAAGAACGTAGCCAAACGGCCGGAAGCCTTTGGGGTGATCGCATTTAAATAACCGTTGGCAATTTTCAACCCGCTTTAGCGAATATTTCTCGCCCGACGCTCGAATCGTCGGGCGAATTAGCGCATATATCTGCCTCAGTGAGAGGCGCGGGGACTAATCCTCAGAATCGTTAGGCGCGCTGCTGGCGAGCATAGCTTGCAGGCGGGGATCATCTAAACGGCCATCGCGCAAATCGAACACCAACTGCCGCGCAGTATCCGCCCCGGCCAGCCCTATAGCCTTGATCTCTGCACCCATGCCGCCAGACGAACTCAAGATAATATCGCCATAACCGAAGATTTTGCCGAAGATCGAGCTGTTCGTCGTAACATCCCGAATATCGCGGATATAAATCGCCGTTTCGTTGCTGGACACCCATGTTCCGCGGCGCTGAATCACTTTTTCAGACGTCAGAGTGATGGAGTTATGCCGGTACACCGTCCAATACCAAAGGCTAAGCGTGCCAATCGCCTTAAGCCAGAACGTGAAACGCCATTTGCTTTCACGAAAGGTATGCAGCGTAATTTCTGACGGAGGCAGCGCGCGAACTTGCTGCGGCGGCTTAATCGGCGTGGGAGAAGTAGGGTTAGTTCCGGGGGTGGCACTCATGCATAACACTCCTACAAAAGTCGGCACACTGCATATTATACGCAGGAACAGCAAAACGCGCCCTGCCCCCCTTACATAATAATTTACTAAGTGTTTCAGCGTCAATCTTCGGGTTACCCTTTCAAAATCACTCCCTACATATATCATCATACTGTCGCTGAGTTTCGTTAGCGCCCTAAAGGAGCATCACGGTGAGAAGAATCTTTGTTGTCCTCAGTCTCTTACTTTTCGTCACTGCGGCAGTCCCCGTGCTCGCGCAAGACGCCCCTGATCCCGCCGCGCAGCCTCTTTTCGCACAGCTTTATCTTGAGTCTGGCTTCCTACCTGATCCATATATCGTGCCAGTCATTTCTACAGGCGAAATCGATGCTTCAGCATGGAGTGAGGGCTGTGCCGGCTATATTGCTGCCGCGCCGGATGTAATCGTGAATTATACGGGCGGCGGCCCGCTGCTGCGCTTCTTCTTCTATGGGGATGGCGATTCAGTTCTAGCGGTTGTTACCCCTGACGGCGATATTCTGTGTAATGATGACGCCAGCCTTGATGATCTACGCTCTCAAATTGAGATCGAAAATCCCGCCGACGGCGCTTATGCCGTGTTCGTTGGCTCTTACGAGATCGATCTTCCAGCATTTGGCGTGCTTGGTCTATCTGAAATCAGTGAAGCTAATTTCCCGCTTGCCAGTATTGATCTCAGCACCTATCTGCGCCCGCCTGCGCGTGCAGCCGAAATCCAAGTGATCGCGGCCAATAGTTTGCCCACCAGTCCAATCATTTTCGATAGCCTCAATATTGATACCGAATTTACAGCGAGCAATCTTCCAGCAACCGCTGGAGGCACGCAGCCCGTATCGCAAATCATGTTTACCGATTCGAGCGAGTCCTGTGCCGGCTTTATAACGCTGGAACCCGCATTCATCATAAACGTAGAAGCATCCACTTCGCTGCGCCTGTTCTTTGAAGGCGATGCCGCCAGCACCATCGTCGTCACCAACGCTCGGGGTACAGCCTATTGTGATAATGCTGCGGAAGCCGGCGAAAACTTGAATCCCGTCCTTGATCTAGCAGATGCGCAGGGAACTTACTACGTACGCCTTGGCACCTTAATGCCAGAGATTGTTGCCGTAGGCAGTTTTACCGTCACCACCGATACTTCAACTGAACCGGTTGTGCTTGCTCCGGCAGGCAGTTAACGCGAAATAGCGAGACAGGAAAATAAACGATGATGCGTAAACTTTTCACCCTGATCGCTGTGCTGGTATTTGCAATCATCATTGCTGTGCCAGCTGCCGCGCAAACTGCCTATGTTTCACATACCGTAACGCAAGCCGATGCCAATGGTGGGCTGTCCAAAATAGCGCGCCAGTATTGCACCAACTGGCAAACTATTTACTCGCTGAATCAGCGCGTAATTGGCCCAAACCCGAACATCATCGTTCCGGGACAGGTCTTGATTGTGCCCAATAACTGCCCCGGAACCGCCCCATCTGGTGTCTTTGATCGCGGCCCGCGCACTTTCGCCAATGGCACCGTCAACGGCAATGTCTATTCGCCCGCACCCGGTGATATCCTTTCCGCAATTGGAGGGCGCTTTGGCTTGTCCTATATCCAAATCGCTAGAGCCAATCATATTTCAAATTTGAACAAGATATTCCCCGGTCAAGTGCTGCTCATTCCCGGTTTGAACGGTTCGCCTTCGCTGCCTATTCCGCAAAATCAGTCCGTGAATTTTCAGCCGGGGCAGTGTACGCTTCGCACTACTGTCAACTTCAATGGCCGCGTTTCGCCCGCAGGGCCAGTTTCAACCGTTGTGCCGCCGGGTACATATACGCCAATCAGCCTGACGACTTTGAACGGCGCTTACTGGATCGGACTACCCTTCCCTGCGTGGTCAGTGACCTATATCAACCCGACCAGCACCGGCGGGTGGTCAGCAACCGGAAACTGCCTCTTAATTTTCTAGTCCGCAAAGTTTATGAAAAAGCCGGTGTTTTATGAACACCGGCTCATTTTTATGCTGGCGCAAATTCCAGCCGGTGAATCAGATGATCTAGTTTCTTGATTAATTTCTTGCGCTTGCCATTATTCACCAGCACAAAATCGGCAATTGCAATCGGCCCGCCTTTTTCCAATTTTTCAATCTCAGCATAGTCCCGGCTTTCAGCTTCTTTCTCCGAAAGTGGGCGTTCTTTGCGCTTCCCCAGCCGTTTATAGCGCACGCCGCGCTCGCTAACCACCGCAACCACAATCAATTCTGCGCTCAGTTCGCGGCGCAGAAGCTTGTACTCGCTCCAGCTGTATAGGCCGTCAATCACAATATTTGAATGTTTATCCAATGCTTCACGCAGCGCGGGAATCGCCAGCATCGCAACTGCCGCCATGCCGTCCCGCGCTCGCAGTTCTTCCCGTACAATCCGTTCATTCTCTGGCGTTAGCGGCCAGCCCCGCTCAAGCACTTCGCGTACAACAATTCCGCCGAAGCGCATCTGGAAAAACCCTAGCGATTCTAAGTGCTGCGCGCAAACGGATTTACCAGAGCCGGGCATTCCAACAAGCGCCAGTGCGCGCCGCCCATGTGTTTTAGTCACAGGTTCATTCGCTCTCTTTCGACATGAATTTGCAAGGTCTTCAACGGCACGTCATTATACATGCAAACAGAGTATAATCGTTGGCTATGAACGCACTGCGCCAAAATCCCTACCACTCCGGTTTAGACGATGATTTTTCGCAAGGAATGTCTGATGGCATTCCTTTTGCCGGGCGTAAAGAAGCGTTTGGGCGGCTTTACCAGCAGCTAAATGACAATGCCCCCGGCGCTGTGCGCGCATTATGCTTCATCGGGCGCCGCCACATCGGGAAAACCGCGCTGCTGCTGGCCTTTGATACCGCATTTGGCGAAAACTACATTGGCGCGCGCGTCTTTGTGCGCCATTTCATGCCGGAAGATGAAGAAGAATTTCTACTGATGCTGGCGCAGTCGGCAACGGAAGCCATTCTCGACAGCACCGGCAAAGTGGGAAAGCTCAGCGAAATCGCGCAGCTAGAAGAGGGCGGAGATGCGCGCGCATGGCTGGTAGAAACCTTCCTACCCGTCGCTTTATCCGCTGTGCAAGGCAAACGACTGGTCTTTCTCATTGATGATGCCGACAAACTGCTGAACGCCATTCGTTCCGGTCAGTTACGCCTCGATACCTTTGCGTTTTTGCGCCTGCTGATTGAAACCTTCCCCGAAATCGGCTTCGTTCTCACATTAGATGCCGAATATGAGCCGGAAATTGACAGTCTTGGCCCGCTGATTGGCGTGAATGATAGCTGCCGCCTAACGAACCTTGCGCCAGATGAAACCCGCTGGTTGCTGCAAGAACCGGTACGCGGCTGTTACAGCATACCCGATGATGTGGCCTCCGCCATTCACAAGGCAACCGGCGGCGCGCCCGCCCTGATTCAGCAGTTCGGCTACCAGCTTTACCAGCGCTGGAATTTGACTCCTGAAATCAACGTTGTCACGCTGGATGATGTAAAAACCCTGACCCGTAGTATGTATCAATACGCCGAACCCGATCTGAAATATGATTGGCTGCGCCTATCCCCCAACGAAAAGCGCGTGTTGGCGGCAATTGGGCAGCGCCATTATGCAGACCCGCTCAAAAAGGTAGATGCGGAAGCCATTGAAGCATGGCTCGCAGAATCTGATTACCTCATGGATCGCACCGCCATCAATGCGGCGCTCCGGGGGCTGGAATATGCGGAACTAGCGCAAAATTCGCGTTCCGGAACGATCATCACTTCAGGGCTGATGCAGGCATGGTTGCTTGAAAATGCAGGCCGCATGAGTTTCAGCGGTGGCACTACAATCCCCGCCCATGTGACCAACCTGATTGCCGGAGATACTCCCGCCCCGAAGCGCGGCGTTCCCGCGCGCCTTGCGGTAATGTCAGTTCTCGCAGCGGCGGTACTTGGCATACTCGCCGGCGTGCTGGTCTTTGGAACCCCGCCGCCCGGCCAGACGGGGCTTCCTAACCCAACGGTGACGCTGGCAAGCACCCCAACCCAGCTTCCGTAATGCTCAGGGCTTATTATCTCGAAAACAATCGCTATAATTGCCCGTCATTCTTCCAAAAACAATTAAGCCAGTGAGGAAACACATGACTGCGCATGATCAACTAACAGAACTCCGTTCTCAAATTGACGGAATCAATATGCAGCTTCTCGATCTACTCAGCCGCCGCGCCCGTATCGTTACCGAAATCGGCACGACGCTGGATGAGCTTGGCAGCAAACATTACGACCCTGCCCGCGAAGCTGGAATGCTGCAAGAGTTGGAGCAAGCCAATAAAGGGCCTTTTTCTAACGAAACCATTAAAGCCTTGTTCCGCGAAATCTTCCGCGCATCGCTGGCTCTCGAAGAACAGCAGACGCGGGCAAAAATTCAGGTACAGCGCAAATCCCCGGATGAACGCACCATTATCACCCTGCCAGACGGCGTAACCACGATTGGTAATGGCAATTTTCAACTGATCGCCGGGCCTTGCGCAGTTGAAAGCTATGAGCAGATGGACGAAACAGCGGCGGCGCTGGCCGCCCGCGGCGTCAAGATCATTCGTGGCATGGCCTTTAAGCCCCGTACCTCACCTTATGAATTTCAGGGTCTAGGCGAACCCGGCTTACAAATCGCGCGGAAGGTTGCCAACAAATATGGCATGTTCATCACCAGCGAGATCATGGATAAAAGCCAGATCGACATGATGCTCGAATATGTTGATATTTTCTGGGTTGGCGCGCGCAATATGCAAAACAGCTTCCTACTACGCGCATTGGGCGGCATCAACAAACCAGTGATCCTCAAGCGCGGGCTGGCCGCGACGCTGGAAGAGTTCCTCTATGCCGCTGAATATATCGTCAGCAGCGGCAACCCCAACGTGATCTTAATTGAACGCGGTATCCGCACTTTCGAAAAATGGACGCGCAATACGCTTGATATTGGTGGCGTGGCAGTCTTAAAACTGGAAAGTCACTTGCCGGTAGTGGTAGACATTTCTCATAGCGCAGGCCGCCGAGATATCGCTAAGCCACTTGCGCGGGTTGCCCGTGCCAGCGGCGCAGATGGCCTGATGGTAGAGGTGCATCCGAACCCGCCGGTAGCCATGAGCGATGCCAAGCAGCAGCTTTCAATTCCAGAATTCAATTCGATGATGGATGATCTGGAGCCTCTTGATTGATGCTGGTGAGTTTTAGTTAAGTACACTTTCGCCCTTCACCCCGGCCTAGCAGCATGCCCTCTCTTGCTAACCGGGGTTGTAAGGGTGCGTCCGCAAACGCGGCGGGGTATACCTAGCCTTGCAACTCCACTACCGCCTGATTCAAGACCACTGTTCCCCGTTCTGCCACGCGGGTTTGAAAAATCACCTCATTAGCCTCATGCCACATCTCGGTAATCAGTGTTTCACCCGGAAACACATGCCCGGCAAAGCGCGCCTTGATGCTTTTGAAGCGAGACGGGTTGTTCTCGCAAAAATGCTTCAAGACCGCGCGCCCGGCATAGCCAAAGGTAGATAGCCCGTGCAGGATCGGGCGGTCAAATCCGCCAAAAGCCGCCATCATCGGGTCAGCATGCAGTGGATTGATGTCGCCCGAAAGCCGGAAGATCAACGCCTGCTGTGGCAGCGTCTTTTCAGAGACAGCAGCATCAGGCGCGCGGTCAGGCAGAGGCGCGGCGGTGCTGGAAGGCCCGCGATCCCCGCCGTACCCACCCAGCCCACGAATGAACATGCTGGACTGGCTCAAAGCAATTTCTTGCCCGTTCTGGTCATAACAGGGTACATCCACCACCAGCAGCATACCGCTGCCCTTATCGTAGACCGCCGAAATGACTGGCTTGCAGGTGATCGTAGCCGCTGCCGGCAGTGGGGCTTTAAGCGCCAACCGCTGTTCGCCATGCACCAGCATCATCGGGTTAAATTTCACACCGCCGGGCAGTTCGCCCTGAATCAGCCCGTGAATCATCGCATTCGCAAATACCGTCGGAAACGTAGGCAGCGCCTGAAACCCTAAGCTGCTCAGTTCGTAAACGAAACGCAGATCATCTTGATCGGTCACATCCACGGGCGCGCCAACGCCAAGCGCATAGAGAATGGCATCACGGGTATCGTAAGTGTAGGTAATCTCAGCCAGCGCCGCCCCAACCATCAACGCGGCGGAATTATTTAATTCAGTCATGAAAAACCCCTTTTGCTATCCATGTTCCTACGGTGACTGCGCTAACCTAACGGTTTCTAACTGGCTTATCGCCATATGATAAGGAATATTATCGGGCAATTTTAGCAGTATATTGCCCTCTGTATCTGCATAGCGTGTAAGTTGCAGTTTGGTATAATTTTGCAAACCTTACAGCAAGGGAACGAAAGGCGCTTTGTGAAAGCGATCATACGAACAGTAACGCTGTGCATGGCCTCAGCAGCAGCAGTGATGCTGATTACAGCTTGCGGCGCTCCCGTCGAAGGCAGCGCGTCAAATTCAAACAATGCGAACGTCAGCGGGCAAGTCGCCACGCTAATTGTGACCCCATTTTCGCCATCAGATACCGATCCGCTGCCCACCGGCGATGCGGGCGAAGCCATTGTGGCCCGCATCAATGGCGAAAGTATCACTCTGGAAGATTTTCAGCGCGTACTGGAACGTTCCGAGCAGCAGGCGGGTACAATTCCCGACATCGCTGCTTTTCAAGAGTCGGTGCTTGATCTGCTGATCGAGCAAACGTTGATCAATCAACAGGCAGCACTGCGCAGTATCGCTGTCAGCGATGATGAAATTAACACGGAAATCCAAAGCAATATTGCGCTCGCCGGAAGCCCCGAAGCATGGCAGCAGTGGTTGGCCGTAAATTATTACACGGAAGCAGAATTCCGCAGCACTCTGCGCGATGCCCTGCTAACCGCGCAAGTACGTGATGCCATCATCGGTGAGATTAGTGGCAGCGTGCCGCACGTGCATGCCCGGCATATTCTGGTTACGGATGAAGCATTAGCCGCTGAATTGATCGCGCGTATCCAGAACGGCGAAGATTTCGCCGCGCTTGCCGCACAGTATTCGCGGGATGAAACCACCAAAAACACCGGCGGCGATCTAGGTTGGTTTGCAGAAGACGAATTATTACAACCGTCTCTGGCATATTCCGCCTTCAACAGTAACCTACAGGAAATTATCGGGCCAGTTCGCTCAGAATTAGGCTACCATGTCTTGCAAATTCTGGAACGCGAAGATCGGCCGGTTGACGAATCACGGCGGGCGGCGCTGTCTGAAGCCCGCTTCACCAACTGGCTCACTGATTTGATGGGAAGCGCAGTAGTCGAGCGCTATTTGCGCTAATCGAAAAAACACCGGGAGTAAGCGTTATGAGTCGTGGCCGCGCACGGGTATACAACCTGATTACATTGATCGTGATTATCCTTGCGATTCTATGGATCGTCTATGTGGTTAGTCGGCTTGCCGGGCCGCCCCCAGCCCCCACTACAGCGGCTGTGATCGTGCCTACGGCGCTGGTATTGCCCACTGAAACCGATACTCTGACGCCTACTTTTACCCATACCTTCACCCGAACCTATACGCCGACGCAAACGCCGACAGAAACGCTGACGCCCTCCATCACGCCAAGTTTTATCCCCTCAAACACGCCAATCACGCCAACCAACACCTTAACGCTGACGCCCATACCAACCAGTACAATTGAGCCATCAGTCACGCTAACAGAAACACCGGTGCCATCACTCACCATCACCAGTACCATCGAGCCTACCTTGACCGATACGCCCGGCCCAACGGCGGTGAGCTTCACCCCGCAGGCCACTGTGCCACCGCCATCGGCATTCCCGTTTGAAGTACGTGATGATCAAGTGATCTTCACCACCAATTTTGCCAATATCGCCGGCTGTGCATGGCAGGGCATTGGCGGTCAGGTGTTCAGCATGGACGGTAGCCCGCTGCCCGGCATTCGCGTTCATGTATTCGGAAACGGGCTGGAGCTGTTCGCAGACAGCGGCTCAAATACGCTGTACGGCCCCTCTGGATGGGAAATTGCGGTGTCTAACGTCGTCAATACAGGCACCTATCTAGTAGAACTGCAAACCCCGCAGGGGACGATCATCTCCCCGCAAAAAAGTGTGACGTTCGCCGCCAACTGCAGTAGTAATCTGGCGCTGGTGAATTTCCGGCAAAATCGCCCCTTCTAAGCCTCCACCCCTCGCCCACCCCGCGCAGACTCAGCAAACCGCGGGGCGGGGGGCGTAATAGAGAGTTGGCTTAGTTTGCTCCTGTTGGGCATAATCTGACGCATATCAAACTGCCCGGCACAGCAAATCAAGTGCCGGTAATCTTGCGGAACCAGCACAACGAACAGCCTGATGACCGATTCGAACGATCCAAAACCCCAAAGCGATATTCGCCGGATCAGCGCACGAGACCGCAAACAAAAGCTGGGCAAAACCCGGCTTGAGTTTGGGCCGCTTTCGCCGCGAGATGCCCTGCCGCCGCCTGACCTTCCCGAAAACATGGAAGAACAGGTAGACACATCCGACGCTTTTCTTGAAGTAGAAGCATCAGTTGCACCTGATATCGCTGAAGTCAGCGGCGAAGAAACGCCAGTGACTGATGTCGCAGAATCCCCCCCCGCCCCTGAGCCGGCGCTGGAACTACCCGAAACAGTGGACGATGTGGACGAGACCGAACAGGAAGAACCGCCTGACGAAGGCGATCCTGCGCCGGAAATGGTCATCCCGTTTGAGTTTGAGTATCCGCCGGAATGGCGCGGCAAAACCCCGCCCGCTGCCGAACCAAAATCATTGATAAACGCCGGTGTTCTAGCGAACGCCGAAACGTCCGCAGAAGCTGTAGAGCCGGTTGAAGAAATTGAGTTAGAGGCTGGTGCATTTGATCCAGAAATGGATGCGCTGCTGGATCAGATCGAAGAAGATACCGCCGCGATGCGCGCCATCACCGCAGAGGAAGAGCGCCGCGCCGCAAAAAATGCTGGGCGCTACCCGCCGCTTCCCGCAGAAGCGAACTATACAGCACGCAAAAATATGACTCCGCCGCCCCCGCGCAAACGGCGCCGTTCTTGGCCGTACAATCTACTGACGTTCCTGTTCATCGTCGGCGGGTGTGGGCTGCTGTATGTATTTATCACCCTCTGGAGCGATCCGTTTTCGGCGCTGAACCCGCTGCCACCGTTGACGCCAATCCCGATTGTAGTATCGCAAACGCCGACACCATCCTTAACGCCTGTACCCAGCGATACCCCCACCCCTACACTGACCTTCACGCCTTCAGAAACGCCTGAGCCTTCACTCACGCCATCAGAAACGCCGATCCCCGGAACACCGACGCCGTTCTATGCCTTCACCGTGCCGCTCACGCTGGGCAGTCGGCAGGTTTACATTACCAATCCCCAACAGCGCGGCGGCTGCCAGTGGTCTAGTATCGCCGGAAGCGTAGCGGACGCGAATGGCAGCGCGCTGAACAATTATCAGATTCGCATTCTGGGCGAAGGTGTGGATGAAACGCTGATCAGCGGTACTGCCACCGGCTACGGGCCGGGCGGCTTTGAACTACCGCTCGGCTTTGAAGCGCGGGATGCCCAGTTCGCGGTACAGCTGCTTGATCCCGGTGGCATGCCTGTTTCGGATGTGTATACCATTACCACCAGCAGTCGCTGCGATTGGAATATCAGCGTTGTTCGCTTCACACAGCAGGCCGCCCCGCAGTAATGGCGGCGCTGAATTTAACACCGCGGCGTTTCTCAGTGTGAGGTTATGAACCCTTCAAGATCGCATTTACCGAAGTGGCTGCAATCTGCACTCGGCGCGTTCTGGTATGTCGCCGGTTCTGCCAGCATCCGCGTGAAGGTGCTGGGCATCGTACTGGGCGTGATTATCCTGCTGGGCATCTTTGTAATCTTCCAGATCAATCAGATTCTTGAGACGGTGCTGCTCGAAGAACTCACGCTGCAAGGCGCCGACATCTCCGAAAATATGGCGGCCGCCTTATCTACTATGGGCGAAGCATCCCCCGACGAAATTGAGCGCTATCTGAGTGATCGGCGCGTACATTTTTCAAATGCCAGTCATAACACCCACCTCGAATTTGCAGCGCTCATCAGCCCGGAAGGCGCAATCATTTTCGACTCGGTGACTGAAGGCGTGACAGTCCCCTCGCTGTCTACGCTTCCCCCAGGCACAATATCAGGACACGGGCTGTTCAATGTTGGCCGTCAGTTGCTGGTGTTCACCCCCATTGAAGGTACGCCAAACTATTTGGCGCTAGGCTTTGGCACGCAAATCTATGCCGAGTTTGCCACCCGTGTCACGCTGCAATTATTTTCGCTCACGTTGATCATGGTCGCTGTCGGTTTCGCCGCGGCGTTTCTGCTCACATGGATCCTCACTCGCCCGATTCTCGAACTCGTCAAAGCCACCAACGCGGTCATCAATCACGATTATTCGATTCGCGTAGAGCGCTGGGCAAATGACGAAATTGGTGAGCTTTCCACCGCGTTCAATACCATGATTGCTGATCTTGAACAGGCGGAAAAAGACCGGCAGGAACGTGAAAGGATGCGCGAACAGTATCTTAGCGGCGTAATTCTGGCGCAGGAAAATGAGCGTCAGCGCGTCGCCCGTGACCTTCATGATAGCGTCAGCCAATCGCTCACCTCGCTGCTGGTGGGCATTCAGAACATCAAATCAGCCCCGGATACAGCAGCAATACAGCAGCAAGCCGATGAGCTACGCGAAGTGGTCGCCCAAACGCTGGATGAAACCCGTAATCTGGCGTGGCAGCTCCGCCCCGGCATGATGGGGGATCAGGGCTTAATTCCGGCGTTAGAACACTATGTGCAGGATTTCCGGGCGCGCTTTGATCTACCGGTGGATTTCGTGGTTCAAGGGCTGCCTTCTCGCTTACAGCCTGAAATTGAAACCTCGCTCTATCGCATCGTACAGGAAGGCCTGACAAATATTGCGCGATATGCAAAAGCATCTGCTGCCAGCGTCCTGCTCGCATATCGAAATAATATGCTGCGGGTGATCATCGAAGATAATGGCATCGGCTTCGACGTTGAAAAGACGCGCAAAGAAAAGCAAAGTTTAGGGTTGAAAGGGATCAGCGAGCGCGCAGGTTTGATCGGTGGAACCCTGACCATTGAATCCAGTCCGGGGCAAGGTACCAGCCTGTTTATCGAGATTCCCTACACGCCTAAGGAAGTTGAGCAAAGTCAAAATGCCTGATCCGATTCGCATCGTGATCGCTGATGATCACGCCATTTTGCGTTCAGGGCTGCGCCTTCTCTTGAGCAATCAGCCAGATTTTGAGGTGATCGGTGAGGCTGAAAATGGGCTGGAAGCGCTGAAACAGATCGAAAGCCTGCAACCTGATCTGCTGCTGTTGGACTTAAATATGCCACAGGCTACCGGTCTTGACGTGCTTGCACAGGCGAAAACACTCTCGCCAGAGACACGCATACTGGTGCTGACGATGCACGACGACAGCGCTAATCTGCGTCAGGCGCTGGGGGCCGGTGCATCTGGCTATGTGCTCAAAAAAGCAGTTGACTCCGAGCTGGTAATGGCTATTCGGGCAGTGATACGCGGTGAATTGTTCATCCATTCTTCAATGACCCGTCACTTGATCCCCGGAAACGACGCTGAATCGCCCATTCATAACGATGACCCGTGGAAACAGCTTTCGGAGCGCGAGCTAGAGGTGGTCAAACGGGTGGCGCAGGGCTATACCAACGCCGAAATTGCACAGGAACTTTACCTCAGCCCCAAGACCGTTGAAACTTATCGTTCGCGTGGAATGGAAAAACTGGCCGTAGAAACCCGCGCCCAATTGGTCAAGCTGGCGCTAAAATTTGGCTACCTGAACGACTAACCCGCTGCCTATCTCCTCAACGTACCCCGTTGTCAGGAAAATCCCTACAGCCCACCCGTCAAATAGAGGGATTTCCCCGCTACCAGCCAATGCGCAGCGGAAGTAATATTTAAACATCTTCAGGTAGAAAACACAGAGAGTGAGAGAAAATCATGTTTGACCTTTTGAAACGTAAACAAAATCGAGTCATTGAAGATCCTCCATTTGTAAAATTTCTGTTTAGCGATGCCCGGATGTCCATTCTCTGGCTGGTCGTTCGTGTTTGGCTAGGCCTTCAGTGGGTTAACTCGGTCACCGGCAAACTTGCAAATCCGGGCTGGACGGAAACAGGCGAAGCCTTGCGCGGCTATTGGATGAACGCCGTCGCCATTCCCGAAGCGGGTCGCCCGCCAATTACTTTCGATTGGTATCGTGACTTCATTCAAAGCCTGCTCGACGCTCAGGCGTATACATGGTTCGCAAAACTCATTGTCGCTGGTGAACTACTGGTCGGCGTCGCCCTGATTATCGGTGCTTTCGTAGGTATCGCAGCCTTCTTCGGCGCCCTGATGAACTTCAACTTCATGTTGGCAGGTTCGGCAAGCACCAATCCCGTCCTGTTCGTCGCAGCACTCAGCCTCATCTTCGCCTGGAAAATCGCAGGGTTCATCGGCGCAGACTACTTCCTACTGAACCTGATTGGCACACCGTGGAATCGGAAAAAGTTCAAGGAAACAGACTCAAAACAGAAAGTTCCAGCGACGCAGTAAACATATTAAAGACAACTTTCCTCCCTCCTTCGCAAATCAGGCCTACTGTAAAAAGTAGGCCTGATTTGTTATAAGGAAGTGATCGAAACAGTGAATCACAAGGGGCGCAGTCCATCGCGCCCCTTGTGATTATTCATGTTGCTGATGGGGGCTTACTCCCCGTTCGGAGTCACTTCCACTTCAGCCGCTTCATAATCTGCGCCGACGGTATCCAGATCGGCCATGTCAGCCGCTAGGCTGTCCAGCGCAGCCTGCGCCAGATCGGTGCGATACATCACGCCGTCGCCTTCAATGGCTTCTTGAATGACGCCGAAATCCAGCGCGATCTGGTGAGTCGTATCGAAAGCGGCGGCATCGAGAATGCCGATACCATTTTCCGACGGCCAAATCAGCCGGTTAACTTCGTTCGCCTGCCAGGTCTGGTGGCCTACGCCCAGCGTGGGGCCAGCGGCCAGTACGGATTCAACGCATTCGTCCATGTAGTCGCGGCAGAAAGCCCAGCCGCGGAAAGTGGCGCGAAGGAACTGAATCGTAATTTCTTCGTTGCCTTCTTCAGCCAGCCACTCAGAACGGGCATAAATGCCGTCTTCGAGCATGGCCGTGCCGAAGTCATTGAAATCAAGGACGTTCAGATCTTCCATGGTATACAGCGGGAAGGTGCCGTCTTCAGCGACAGTTTCCAGAACCTGCGCCAGTTCGTTATAGGTCATGGCGCTGCCGGCGTCAATTTCGCGATTCAGGAAGGCATTCATATCAAACGCCTGCTGCGCGATCTGGCCGTTGTCGGTCATTTCCTGAACATCGAAGCCAGCCTTGGTCAGCGCGGCGTAAGTGGGGAACTCGTTGCCGCAGCACCACACGCCAACCACCGAGTCGCCAAGATCCTCAAATGAAGTCAAGCCGCTGTCTGCCCAGGTGATCTGGCGCATGCCCGAACGCTGGTAAATCTGCGCGATGTTGATCAGGTCGCCGCCGGCTTCTTTTGTCGCCAGCGCGTTGCCCATCCAGTCCACCACAAATTGAGCTTCACCTGAAGCCAGAAGCTGCTGCGGATTGATATCTACGCCCGCCGGAATAATCGTAACGTTCAGGCCTTCTTCTTCATAATATCCCTGCGCTTCTGCCGCGAAATAGCCGGCGAACTGCGCCTGCGGCACCCATTTTAAGACAATGGCAACTTCGGGCGCATCTTGCGCGCTGACCGCCACGCCAAGTACGAGCGCCAGCGCCAATGCTGCAACTAAAACTAACCCTACCTTACGCATAGCAAGCCTCCAACAAAATTAAATAACGGCGCAAACGATTTATTTCTCGCGGAACGATACATGCCAGTGTAGCAGAGATCGTTCTACGACAGAAACCACCAGATAGAATAGAATACCAAAAAGACAGGCCATCACAATAGCTGCCCATGCTTCAGGGTATTTGAACAGCCCCGCAAACGAACGAATGTTTGAGCCTAGTCCAGCGGTAGACCCGCCGAAATATTCGCTCACAATCGCGCCAATCGTCGCCAGCGTAGTGCCAACTTTCAACGCCGAGAAAATATACGGAAGCGCGTTTTGCATCCGCACCTTCCGGAAAATTTCAAATTGGCTGGCCGCATAAGAACGCATCAGTTCTAATGCCAGCGGCTCCACCGAAGTCAAACCCCGCACCGTGCTAATCATCGCCGGAAAATAGGTTAGCACCGCGCACAAAATAATCTTAGACATCGGGTTCATCATGCCGAACCAATTATTGAAAATTGGCGCCAGCGCGATGATCGGTATCGCGTTGATGGCGATAGCGATAGGCAGTAGTGCGCGGCTGAAGGAAAGAAATCGCGCTGAAAAAATCCCCGTAAGAATACCTAGCCCTGATCCGATTAGGAAACCCCAGACGGCATTCTGAAACGTGATCCATGACATGCCGATCAAGCGCGGATAGAGGTCTATAAATGTCGCCGCAATCACCGAAGGTCGCGGCAGTAAAAATTCTTGGATTTGCAAAACCGTGATCAGCACTTCCCATAGCACCAGCACAATCACGCCAACAACAATGGCCGATAGCTGGCGCTTTGCCCCCTTGCGATACAATCCCAATCGCGCCCACGGTTGCCAGAGCACAACCACCGAAGCGATAGCCGCATATTCAAAGGCGGTGGTAATTCTCATCGCAGTTTCTAAACTTGCGACAGCTTCAGGCGGTGTTTCTTCTTCCACTTCTTCAAACATCAACGCCGAATCAACGCCTAATACCGCTGAAATTGGGTTCCAGCGTAAAATGGTTGAAGCCCCGGCAAAGGCAGCATATGCCAGTAGTATTCCCACCGCCACCCACTGAAGCGCCCGCCCGCCCCGTGAGGTACCCTTTTCTTCAGTTTTTTCTCCACGAAGTATCGGCCACACCATCGCCAGCACACTGGCGATCAGCGCGACCCCCAGCACTTGCTGAAAACTGGCATTGCGCCATGAACGCCCGAACTGCGTGGCATAGGTCAAAATCGGGTTTTGCGCGTGATAGGTAATGACGATCAGGAAAATCACCGCCAGCGCAAGATAATCCTTGCCCAGCGTCCGTGTTTCATACTCAATAATTTCATCGGCAGCATCTGCCAGAGCCAGCGCGGCTGCCGCTTCCATATCGCTTTGTTGTGCGCTGGAAAAACTATCGGCCGTTGGCGCTGCGCCAGTTGCCTCACGCTCCATCGCGCCGCGATCTAATGCGTCATCCAACATTATTCAATGGCCCCGTTCCGTGAAGATCCGGCCTCAGCATCGCCCTGCTTCGTGCCGCGTAGTGCATGCCGCACCATACTGGTGTACTGGAAATACGCATCCATATCGCGTGTTTCCGAACCGCGTGGGCGTGGCAGGTCAATATCAATGATGCGGGCGATACGCCCCGGTCGCGGAGACATCACCACCACCCGCGAAGACAAATAAACTGCCTCCGCGATGCTGTGAGTGACGAAAATAACCGTCATTTCTTTAAAGCCGCTCCAGATGCGTAACAGCTCGTTATTCATACGTTCGCGGGTCATCTCATCCAACGCGCCAAACGGCTCATCCATCAGCATAATCTGCGGCTGGAAGGACAGCGCCCGCGCAATTGAAACCCGCTGCTGCATGCCGCCCGAAAGTTGGTACGGGTATTTTTCAGCAAAATCGGCAAGCTCAACCAGTTTCAACATTTCTTGCGCGCGGCTGGTGCGCTGATCTTTGGGATAATCCATAATTTCCAGCGGAAGCTCTACATTCTTGATGACGGTGCGCCAGTCGTAGAGAGTCGCATTTTGAAAGACAAACCCGTATTCACGATCCTTGCGCGCTTGCGCCGCTGGCTTCCCGTTCACCGTTACTGTGCCAGCTGTTGGCTGGATCAAATCAGCCATAATCCGCAGCAGCGTGGATTTGCCACATCCGCTAGGGCCAATCAGCGAGACAAACTCGCCCTGCTGAATTTCTAGGTTTATGCCTTCAAGTGCGGTCACGGCATTGCCATCTGCCGCGCGAAAAGTTTTATTCAGGTTGCTGATATTGATAACACTTACCACAGCGTGTTCCTTACTTTGTTAAAAATCAAAAAAAATTAAAGGCCAACAGTTAAAGAATACGGGCGGGCTGTTACTAAAGTGGTTTTTTCAAAACGGCAGCCGTCGGCCAGCCACTCTAACGCCCTGCCTTTCAACTTTTAACCGCTAGTTTCCCGCACTCTCCGGTTTCCAGCGCACGACCAATCGTTCAATCAGCGCGATCACTGCAAAAAAGAGAATACCCACAAGCCCCGCAATGAAAATCGTCGCCCACAAGCGCGGCGGAGACTGGTTGTAATAGCGCGCAAAATTGAGGATCGCAATACCTAGCCCATCTTGCGCGCCACTGGGCAGTTCGCCAATAATCGCTCCGACAACACTCGCTGTAGCAGCAATTTTAAGCGCCGTGAATATTTGCGGCACCGCGTTTGGCAGGCGCAAATTCCACAAAATTTGCAGTTTACTGGCGGCATAGGTCTGCATCAGTTCAAGCGCCGTAGACGGCACGCTGATCAGCCCGCGCAGCGTATAAATCGTAACCGGGAAGAAAGTCAGGTAGGCGGCAATCACCGGAATCGCCAAATTAGACGCGCCAACCCTTCCGAACCAGATCACAATCATCGGCGCTATCGCCAGAATCGGCACAGTTTGCGAAGCCACCAAAAAGGGCAGCAGCCCACGCGAGAGCATTCCAGAATGTGCGAATAAAATCGCCAGCGCAAAACCGATAATTCCGCCAAGCAAGAAGCCTTCTACCGCCGAAAGCATCGTCACCCCAACAGATTTCAGCAGCATTTGCCACAACGGCGGGCCATTGCGCTGTGCCGGCTCAAATACTGAGGCAGCAATATCAGTGAGATGCGGCAGTTGAGAATTGTTAAAAATGGTGAGATCAATCGTTACCCCGGCCACCGTAATTTCATAGTTATTGGCCTGTGAAAAGGCTTTTAGCCCTTCCCACATCAAGACCATCACCAGCAAAATGGCAAGGGTTGTAAGGATCGTGCGGAAACTGCTGTTTTCGGCGGGCGGTCGCTCTGCGCGGGCGGCAACAGCGACGGTTGATTCGCGGCTCGCAGCCGAATCTGTCATAACAATTACCTGTTTTTTGTAAATACAACTAACTTTTAGCCAATTTAAGTACGCGAACGCAATTGTAACGACGGCATTTGCTTTCTGCCAATGCCCTGTGATAAGAAATAAGCCAACTTGTTGCGCCAATTCGCCCTGCACTCAAGCCGTCAAGCGCACAGCCTCCGCTAAGTCACGCGCATAACCCGCAGTTTATAAGAACGCACCCCTACTCATGAAGCATAGCAGGGGTGCGCAGTTTTGAAGCTAAAAGGCGGCTTAAGACTAAACGCTTGGGCGCAGCACCGAAAGCACGCGGCCTTGTATATGGCAGTGTGCCGCATCTACGTAAATTGGAGACATGGTTGGGTGGGCGGGTTGTAAGCGCACACGCGGCCCTTCCGCAAAGAAATGCTTGAGCGTGGTTTCGCCGCGCTCGTCCAGCCACACCGCCACCATTTCGCCATCACGAACGGTATCCTGACGGCGCAGCAGCACAATATCGCCATCGCTGATCATGGCGTCAATCATCGAGTCGCCCTTAACCTTCAACGCGAATACTTCCGATGGATCAGCCCCGTTCAGGAAGCTAGCAGGTACTTCAATCAGGCTGTCTTCGTCAATATGATGCCCCATATCCTCAGGGATAGAAACCGGCGCGCTAGCGACGATCTGGCCGATGAGGGGGATGCGCGGCGTATTGTAAGCCGCATTAACAGACACCCGGCGCGGGCTTAAAGGCTTGATCAGCCGTATACCACGAGACGTTCTGCCCGTGCGCTCCAAGTGACCGGCCTGAACCAGTTTGTTCAGGTTGTAATTCACAACCGATGTGGAGTCGATACCGACAGCTTCTCCGATCTGGCGGATTGTCGGCGGATACCCTTTCTGATCGATAAATGTCTCCATGAAGCGCAGTATATTGCGCTGCTTCTCCGAAATCTTGTTGCGTTCACGCATGACCGACCTCCTTTCCATCTAAATGGGATGCTTTTACAACTGAGTCTCAACTTGGGTAAAGTTAGCTCACAATTTCTACTGTATAATCTACATTCTAAAAGAACGCTCGTTCTATGTCAAACATTTGTTCCAACTTTACGCGATGAGGACGCCCTATGCCCTCAACTTCTGCATCACCATCACTCTCGCAGTTGCTGCGTTCCACCACTGATCCGGTGCTGCTGCCAGTATTTGCGGAGGCTTGGGGTTACACAATAGAAGGCAGCGATAGTAAAAAAACGCGAAATGCCCTCGCCAAAGTCATGACCGATCCGCTGCGCGCCGAAGCCGTTTGGGACGGCCTTGATGATTATGCGCGCGGCGCCATGCAAATGCTGATCGGTGGGGGTGGGCGCCTTCCAGAGAATAAATTTGAGCGGCTGTTTGGCGAAATTCACGAGATGGGTTCAGAGATCATCGCCCGTGAAAAGCCGCTTCAACACCCAAAATCTACCGCCGATGCCCTGTTCTATCGCGGGCTAATTCACCGCATCATTGAACATTCTGACATTGGTCAGCGGCAAATTATTTTCGTTCCCGACGACTTACGCGGCGCGCTGCCTTTACATAAAACCAGTTACGATAATATTGCCCAAATGGGCGATGATGGGCCAATGCTAGGCGTTGAGGATGGCGAACCAGCCATTGAAACTCTGGCGCAGGTGCAGGGGCAGCGCCTTGCCGACACCTCGCTGGTAGATGATGTAACCACCCTACTCGCCCATATCCGAATTCGCGGCCCCATGCTGGAAGGTGGTTTTCTCAGTACAGAAGACAGCGCGGCTGTCCTTTCCGGCTTCATCGTACCGGATGAGCGCCGTCTATTTTTCCTGACCACACTGGCAATTTCTGCCGGGTTGATTGAAGTGCATGGCGGTCGCGCTTTCCCTAGCAAAGCTGAAGCCCAGCGCTGGTTATCTGCGCCGCGTTCAGAGCAGGTTCGTAAGCTGGCCGATGCCTGGCGCAGCAGTAAATTGATGGTCGATCTCGTATTTGTACCCGGTCTGCATCCCGAACTTGATGCAGGAGATATGCCTCAATATGACCCTTCCGCTGCCCGCGCACTGATCTTAGACATGATGATAGACCTACTGCCCGCCGAAGGCTGGTGGTCACGCGGCGAGTTCATTCAGTCCGTCTTTGAAGACAACTATGATTTCCAACGCCCCAACGGCTCTTTTGAAGGCTGGTACATTCGCAATGACAGCGGCGAATACCTTTCCGGCGAAGTTCACTGGGCGGACATAGAAGGCGCAATGCTGGAATACATCATCTGCGGGCCGCTCCACTGGTTGGGGCTGGCGGATCTGGCGGAAGGCGCTGCCCGCTTAAATGCTTATGGGCGCGGCTTTTTACAATTGAGCAAATGGCCGGCCCCGCAAGACTCGCCAGAAAAAATAACCATCGCGCCTGATGGCGCCATCCATGTTTCTCGCAAAGTATCGCGCCTCGAACATTATACCGTTGCCCGGTTTGCCACTCTGGTTTCTGCCGCCGTTGGAAGCGAAATACCATTCGTATACCGCATTGATACGCAAGCCGTGCAGCAGGCCGCCGCGCAGGGCATCGCTGTCGGGCAAATTGCCGCCTCACTTCAAAATATGCTAGGCGGTGGCGCGCTGCCTTCGGCAGTAACCCGTTTGTTAGATCGCTGGAAGCAGGGCGCCACCGCCAGCGTAACCTTTGAACGGCTCATTGTCATGCGCACCACCTCTCCGGAGGTGCTAAACGCAATTTATGAGGCTCCGGCCACCCGCCGCTTCTTCAGCGCCCGGCTTGGCGATATGGCGGCAGTAGTGCGCGCTGACCAGTGGGAAGCGCTGCGTGAGGCGCTTGGCGAAAGCGGTATTCAAGTCGAATTGGTAGGTGTTTAGATGATCATATTCCGCCATTTTCTCGCCCTATTCCTCGCAATCGGGCTGGCATTTAGCAGCAGCGCCCAGGCGCAGGATGCAGCCAATCTATGCCCTGTTGTGTTCGATGCCGCCGCCCTTGAAGCGCTGATAATTCCGCCCCGTGATCGCGCTGAGCTTGCATCACGCCTGATGGATTTTGTCGTGCCAGAACCCGCGACAACACCACCCTCTTACAGCATTGGTGATAAAGAGACGTTTTTCGTCGTCAACGATGATCAGTCATTTCCTATTCAAGCGACGCTAAGGGCCATTGGCGAACATATCTACCTGTGGGTAGAAAGCGCCAACACCGACGCCATCAGCCCGGCATCGCTTGAAGCAATGACCCGCGAATTTGATACCCGTATCTATCCTGAAACCCGCGCCCTCTGGGGAAGTGAAGCCAATCCCGGTTTTGATGGCGATCCACGCATTTATGGCGTGTTTACCAGCGGCCTTGGCGCAACCGCTGCTGCGTATTTTTCCAGCGACAACAGCGCCCCCGCAGGCTCCATACCCTCCGGAAACGGGCATGAAATGTTCATGTTCAACCTTGATATCCTCTCTCACAACGTGGATATCCCCATGGTTTCCAGCATCATCGCCCATGAATTTCAACACATGATCCGCCATCACACGCAGCCCGGTATGGAATTGTGGGTGAACGAAGGTCTCGCTGAATTTACGCAAACCTACCTTTTTGAAGATGCCGGCTATTTCGTGTTCGACTTTATCTATCACCCCGATACGCAGTTGAACACATGGGCAGAAGAGGGAAGCCTGCGCGGCTACAACTACGGCGCGGCGCTGGCATGGATGACCTATTTCTATGAGCGCTACGGAATCGATGCGCTGGAACAGGCGGCAGCAGTCAACAGCCAGCGCGGGCTGCTGGCCTTCGATCAGGCTTTACAGGCAATGGGTGAGCCGGGCGTCAATAACTTCTTTGCCGATTGGGTACTCGCCAATGCGCTCTACCCGCTGGAAGATGCGGGCGTTTACGACTACGCCTCGTTCTCTATCCTCAATGGCGTTCCCCCTTTCACGAACACCATTGAGAAACTGCCAGCTAGCATAGCCGATACCGCTTCACAGTATGCCAGTGACCCGTATGTTTTGAACGTCTCCGATGCTGCCAGCATTGAAATAACCATTCAAGCGCCATCTACCGTCGCCTTGATTCCCGATGGAGGCGAAAATCAATCGCGCTTCATGTACAGTAACCGCGCCGATATGGGCGATTCCATGCTCACGCGCACTTTCGACTTGACCGGCCTCGATCATGCGACCCTCAACTTTCGTCTCTGGTACGATCTTGAGGATGATTGGGATTATGGCTACGTGATGGTGAGTGCCGATGGCGGCACAAGCTGGCAAATTCTGGAAGGCGTTCAGACCACCACCAACAACCCGCATAATGCCGCCTATGGCGCAGGGTATAACGGTGAAAGCGGCGGCTGGGTTGATGAAACGATCTCGCTAGACGCCTTTGCCGGCCAGCAAATTTTGCTGCGCTTTGAGGTGCTCACCGATGACGGCGTGAACCGCCCCGGCATGGCGATTGACGATCTGGAAATTCCCGAACTTGGCTACTTTGATGATTTTGAAACTGACTGTGCCGATTGGGACGCGGCAGGCTGGGCAAACATCCTGAATCAAGCGCCGCAAAGCGCGTGGGTGCAGGTAGCACAGTACGGCGGCGGCCGTTTGCTCAATCTCACCCGCGAATTGCTGGACGGTGAACAGGCAGCAAGTGTGTTGATGCCCGGCGCATGGTCTATCCCGGTTGCCGCCGAAGCGCAGGAAGCCGTCATCATCGTATCGCCGTTTGCGCCGCTAACCACCGTACCCATGCCTTATAGTCTGAACGTGAATGTACAGTAGCCATATCAATACGTAGGGACATGGCGTGTCCCTAAACCGCCTGTTTTCCGGATAGCATTGGCGCGGTGGTCGCTCATGCGCCAGTGAATCATCCAGATAAAATCGTTCTATGATGAGAGGCAGAGACGTCATGAAAACTTCTTTTACCACCACTATCTTTCAGGCAGAGGGCATGAAGGCTACCGGAATCCATGTTCCCGAAGAAGCCGTACAAGCATTAGGAAAAGGCAAAAGGCCGCCGGTAAAAGTTACGATTTCCGGTTACACCTATCGCAGCACTGTCGCCGTGTATGGCGATGAATATCTGCTGCCGCTGGCTGCTGAACACCGCCAGTCCGCCGGGGTGAAGGCCGGTGATGTCGTTGAAGTCACTCTGGAACTCGATACCGAGCCACGTACCGTCGAAGTGCCGGACGATCTGGCAGCGGCATTGGATGCAAACGGCATCCGCGCAGCCTTCGACGCGCTCGCCCCTTCCCGGAAGAAAGAGTTTGTCCGTCAAATCGAAGAAGCAAAAACCGAAGAAACCCGGGGGCGGCGAATCACCAACAGCATCGAAAAACTAAAAACGACGGGGAAGTTTTAATCACAGCAAGCGGGTCGGGCGCAGCATATTGCGCCTGACCTAATATCTACTTACGAATCCGCAGTTCAGCTTCCAACGCTGCGCGGCGCTGTTCACTGGCGATGCGGGCATCATCTAACGTTTCGCGGTAGCCGCGCTTGATATTGGCGATCAGCTTGTCGCCGGTGGCCGGTGAAACCAGCATCACCACCGCCGCCCCTACTGCCGCGCCCAACGCTAGGCCAATGACCAACCCTAAAATTTTGCCCATAAGAACACCCTGCCTGAACGGAATAATGTTTATTTTAGCATGATACGCCCGTGAATACGTATTCCCTTACGCGCAAGGGATTAAGGGATGAGGTTGCTTAGGTCTTTTCCTTTCCCCACTCCAGCGCGCCATGATGCTGCTAAACATCTTGGGAGCGCCCTACCGCGCCCCCATCTTTCCTATCTATCCGAAGTCATAGAAACAAGGCCGCCCCTACATGTAAACGTGCTTCACCCGCACCACGCCGCCGTACAATAAGTGGTATCACTTCCCACCGCCGGCAGGGTGGCAAAATCCGAGAAAGTAACATCAGTCGTCGTATGGTCTACGTACACCTGAAAACCTTCACCGCTAATCAGCATCATATTTGAAAAGGCGGTGTCGCTGCGCCCAATCGGGCGAAAACCGATGTTCAGCGGAATTGCGCCAACGCTCTCACGTGCGCGGCGATCCAGAAAAGCCACCGTATAGGGATTGTTCACCCGATATGGCAGAATACTGCCGCTGCCTGTCGGGCTGGCTGGTGTAGCCTCGCTGCCAAAATCTGGCTGAATCAACTGTTCTTCAGCGTACTGCACCGCTTGATCGGCCAGCTGCGCGCAGGCATCTTCCAGCGAGAAATCAACCTCTCCAGCAAATCCAGTTCGCCCCAACAGCGTCACCAAGGCCTGCGTCACCCGATTACAGCGCATCACGGGATCGTCGCCCTGCCACCCTGCCGGGCGTATCGTCGGCGCCCCAGATACCCGATCCGCCACCAATTCAAGGTCATGGCGCAGATCGCGGGCAATCGCCAGCGGTGTGCTGAAGATGGCGCCAAACCAGCCTTCGGGGCGTTCATCAGCGCCAAAAATCGTACCCGCTAGAATTTCTAAATTCAGCCGCAAAAATACCGGAAGCTGCGGATCGTTCACATCCAGCGTCGTAATCCACCCGTCAGGCCGCGATCCGGTTTGTTGAAAATAGGTGTCGGCCAGCAGTTCCAGATCGGCGCGCGCATTGATCAAAATCGGCAGCGCCTCAATTTGCCGCGCTGTCAAATTGGCCGCGGGCTGTTCTTGCGCGCTCAACAAACCAGATGGCACCACAAACAGCAAAAATATAATGAACAGAACCCGTTTCATCCACTCTACTCCGGCAGATCAGGCACAGGGGGGCGTCGTTTATCCATAGATTGCACATTGAAAAATACTGGCACTTCGCCAGCCTGAAATACCGGCGGTTCTTCTTCTGGCAGGGTATCCGGTAAATCGGGCTGCGATTCAGGAAGTCCATCCGGCAGCGGCGGCGGTAATACTTGTGCCTCTCCGGGCATCGTGATATCCAACCCTGCCGCTGGCGGGGTGATCATCCTCTGGCGCACCTGCCCATTCATCATTTGTTGAATAATCTGAACGCATCCACCCTGCAAACGGCGGTAATCCAGCCGCGAAAGATCATCTGCTTCCAAATAATCCAACATCAGTTCAACCAGCGCCATCATCTCATTTTCGCTGGTGGGAATACCAGCATTCGCCGCCGCCTGCCGGGCAGCCACAAACGGCGATACATAACGCGCCAAACCGATAATCACCGGCGTCACCTGCCCATGAACCAGCAGAATCGGCGGGTACGCTTCATCGGCATAATAAGCGCTCACCTCCATATAAGAAGGAAACAGCACCGCGCAAAGCTGCGCATATAATCCGGTATACAGGCTCGCCCAGTCGTTGAAATACACGCCCGAAATTGCATTTTCGGACGCGGTTAAATCGCCCATCGCCACCAGTATATTATGCTCTGCCAGCGCCGCCGCAAATTCAGTTAGGGGGCGCGGGTAATCGCCCGCTTTCGCCCAGTGATTAGGCACTAGCTCCGGCGCATATCGCCGCGCTGTGCTAACCAGCGCGCGTTCCAGTCGAAAATCGGGCAAGAAATCACTCCGTCATCACAGGAAAATGATGCAAATTACCGATTTGTCCTAGCCTCCATTATAACTGCATCTTGTACATCAAGTGATTAAGCCCGCGCCCTGTGCGATCAAGCTCACACCTAGCAGCGCCAGCACAATCACCGTAACCAGCACCAGCGCCCGCGTCACTTTGGGATTCACCCGTCGCAGCCGATCAAAAATTAGCACCCAACCCGCCAGGATGCCGAGAAAAGCCCCGTAAAACGCCAGCATAAACGCCAGCCCTGAAAGCACCGAATCTTCCAATCCCTGCCGCAGAAGCGGGCCGTTCACCGTTCCCCAGAAGATATACGGGCCGGGGCTGAGCAGGTTGATCGTCACCACCCGCGCAAAGTATTTCCGGCGCGACTGGCGTTCAATTGGGTTATTCGCCGGATCGCCGCCAATACTTTCGCCCCCACGCCAGCTTTTCCAGCCGCCCCACGCCATGTAAAGCAGGAAAATACCGCCGCCAATTTGTAAAAGCCGCGCCATCTCTGGCGGGAACTGCGACAGCACCACCATCACCAGCAAAATTACGGGGATGTCTGCCACCAGTGGCGAAAAGATGCCGATCATGCTGTAGCGCCAGCCGTGCGCCAGCGTATTCTGAATCAGGATCGTTTGCAGCGGGCCGGGCAGCATTCCGGCGCTTAGGCCAAGGCTGATGCCGCTGGTAATCAGCGAAATGAGTAGGTTCATGACTATCCTTAAATTGCCGCCGGATTATGCCGATGATAGGTGTCAGTTGCAATGAAGCCATTCTTGTTCGGAACACTGTCCTTTCGGTGAGGATTGGTTGACGCATCACTTCACCTGCCTATAATCGAATCATCTCTGCTTTCCAGAACAGGGCTTCATCAACTGTGGATAAGCGCATGATTGATTTTATCCGCGTGCTGCGGGCCTCCGGCGTGCGTATTTCGCTGGCCGAAAGTTTGGATGCCCTGTCTGGCGTGGAAACCGTCGGCGTGAATGACAAGGCGATCTTTCGCGCCGCGCTCAAAACCACGCTGGTTAAGGAAAATCGCGATCAGGCGACCTTTGATTATTTCTTCCCGCTGTATTTCGGCAGTCAAATTCCGCCGATGCAAAATATTCCCGATCAGCTTGGCGAAGGCGATCAGCAAACGCTGCAAGAAGCCCTACAAGCCCTGATGGGCAGCATGGAAGCGCTGCGCGAACTGCTCCAACAGTTGGCTGAAGGCAAGCCGTTCAACCAGCAGCAGCTTGATCAGGCGGCGCAGCAAAGCGGGCTAAATCAGGCCGACCAGATGTATCAGCGCCCGTGGTTTGAGCGCCGTATGCAGCGCCAGATGAACACCAGCCAGCTTCAGCAGTTGATCGAGCAGTTGATGCAGCAGTTAGCGCAAATGGGCATGAGCGAACAGGCGCGGCAAGAAATTCAGGATATGCTTCAGCAGAACGCCGATGGCCTGACGGAACAGGTCAACCAGTTCGCTGGCGCATCGCTGGCCGAGCAAATGGCCGCCCGCGAACCCGATCCTAAGCCCGACCTGATGGACATTCCCTTCACCCGCCTCAGCGATGAAGAAGTGGACGCCATCCGTGGCGAGATTCGCCGTCTGGCTGCCCGCCTTCGCAGCCGCGCATCGCTGCGCCAGAAACGCGCTAAAACTGGCACGCTGGATACCCGCCGCATGATGCGCGCCAACATGCGTTACGATGCCGTCCCCATCGAATTACGCTACCGCACAAAACACGTGAAGCCCTGTTTGGTGCTGATCTGCGACATCAGCACTTCGATGCGCTACTGCGCCGAATTTCTGCTCACCCTGATCTATGAACTTCAGGATCAGGTAGCGAAAACTGACAGCTTCGTGTTCATCAGCGATATGACCGATATCAGCATGGTGTTTAAGGAAAACGAGCCGCAGGCCGCCGTTGAAAAGGTACTCACCGAAAACCGCCCCGGCTATTACAACACCGATCTTGGCGGCAGCCTTGCCACCTTCAAACGCGATCACATGGGCAAAGTGACCAGCAAAACCACCGTGATCATCTTGGGGGATGGGCGCAATAATTACAACGATCCGCGCACTGATATTGCCAGCGAGATCAAGCGGCGGGGGCGTCGCCTGATCTGGTTCAATCCCGAACCCAATTATCAGTGGGGGACAGGCGACAGCGACATGCGCCTGTACGCCCAACATGCCAGCGGTGTGTATAAAGTCAGCAATCTGCGCGAATTGGCCGCCGCCGTCGATAAAATTCTCGTAGATGGGTAATTCAGCTCAGATAAACTTGCGAAAGGACTCCATGATGGCACTCTCTATTGAACAACGCGAAGAACTGTTCAGCACGCTTAAAGCCCGTTTTGAGAAAAATATGCCCCGTCACGCTGGCCTTGAATGGGCAAAGGTGCTGGCGAAGCTGGAAGCCAACCCCGAAAAAGTCGAGTCGCTCAGCGAGATGGAGCGCACCGGCGGCCAGCCCGATGTTGTCGGTCACGATGAAAAGACCGGCGAATATATCTTTTACGACTGCTCGCCGGAAAGCCCCGATGGCCGCCGCAGCCTGTGCTATGACCGCGCAGCGTGGGAAGCGCGGAAAGAGCATAAGCCGAAAGATACGGCTGTAGATATGGCAAACGCGATGGGCATTGAACTGCTCACCGAAGAGCAGTATCGCGCCTTACAAAAACTCGGCAAATTCGACTTGAAAACCTCAAGCTGGGTGAAAACCCCCGCCGATATTCGGGCGCTTGGCGGCGCAGTCTTTTGTGATCGCCGCTATGACACCGTATTTCTCTACCACAACGGCGCCGACTCTTACTACAGCGCGCGGGGGTTTAGAGGGGTGCTGAGGGTGTAGGGCTGTCCTAAATTTTGTAATCCCTATAGCGTTGATCTAAAAGAAACGGGCTGCAATAAACAGCTCGTTCGTTTGTATATCATCAGTTTATATGATTAGAACGTTTCCTTAATTCCTCAATGTTTTATACCTTACGTTCTGATTATGATATGGATTGCGCACAATAGCTTAGTGAAAACTGACTAGACGGGGGAGCAGGATTCAATGGGGAAAATCATCATCTGTTTTCAAAAAGACGACACAAATTCCGTCGCTGGCCGCCTAGATGATTTCTTGAGTAATCGCTTTGGCGATGCCAACATCGCCCTTGGCGTCGAAAAACTCGTCAAACTGGGCGAAGATTATTCAGATAGCATCGAAGATCGCGTGAAGGCATCCGATGCTTTTATTCTATTGATTGGTGAGCAGTGGCTTTCGGGAAATTGGGCTGCTAACCCAGACGACTACAACACAATCGCCATCACCTCTGCCATCACCAATCGCAAACGCATCATTCCCGTGCTGGTCAACAACGCGGCTTTTCCAGCATCGTCGCTGCCCGAAAGTTTTGTTTCCCTAAGCCGCCGCATGCCCACTACCTTGCGTGAAGAACAATTTCGCGCTGATGCCGCGGCGCTAGCAGACTCAATTCAGGAATTTATCGCACCCGCAGCCCCAGCACCGGTTCCAGCAGCCCCAGCCCCGGTTGCGGTTGCGCCAGTTGCCCCGGTTGCGCCAGTTCCGGTGCAACCATCTGCCATTGAGATTTCAACATTACCAGCAGCCCCCTCAAACTCTAATCGCAACCAGCAGATTATCATTCTGGAACGCCATATTGGTGAAATTGAGAATCAAATTAGTTTCATTGATAAGAAGCTGGCGAAATGCACCCAGAACAAAATTGTCGCTGGTGTTGTTGCCGTTATTGGTCTCTTTCTGGTTGTAGCTCTGATCGGTATCGCCGTCATAATTGCGGCGGCAGTGATGTACTCCAACGCCGCCAAGGAAGAAAAGCAGCTTCAAGAAGAACGCTTACACCGTCAAAACGATCTACTTGCAGTCAAGCAGGAATTACGCCAGTTGCAGTTACAGATTTAGCGCGATCTACAGCTTGTGTTCTAACCCAGTGATCGCTTTCATCATTTTTCGGTTAGTAAATCGTGTAAACAAAAGGGGAGATCGTGCATGTCTAAAATCATCATCTGTTTTCAAAAAGACGACACAAATTCCGTCGCTGGCCGCTTAGATGACTTCTTGAGCAATCGCTTTGGCGATGCCAACATCGCCCTTGGCGTCGAAAAACTCGTCAAACTGGGCGAAGATTATTCAGATAGCATCGAAGATCGCGTGAAGGCATCCGATGCATTTATTCTATTGATTGGTGAGCAGTGGCTTTCGGGAAATTGGGCTGCCAATCCGAACGACTACAACGCAATCGCCATCACTTCAGCGATCAATAATCGTAAACGCATCATTCCTGTACTGGTCAACAACACAGCTTTTCCAGCATCGTCGCTGCCCGAAAGTTTTGCTTCCCTAAGCCGCCGCATGCCCACTACCTTGCGTGAAGAACAATTTCGCGCTGATGCCGCGGCGCTAGCAGACTCAATTCAGGAATTTATCGCACCCGCAGCGCCAGCACCGGTTCCAGCAGCCCCGGTTGCGGTTGCGCCAGTTGCGCCAGCCCCGGTTGCGCCAGCCCCGGCTGCGCCACAGGCAGCATCGGGAACTTACGGCACCTATCCATCGCCATCACCCTATGGTAGCAGCAGTTATGGCAGTTCCCCTTCACGGCCTTCACCTTCAAGCTTCTCTTCATCATCGTGGAAGGAATCAGAGTCGCAGATGGAGCTAGCCACCGGCACTCGCCGGTTTGTCGGCTGGCTGCTGCTATCCGTGGAAACAAGCATCCTACTCATTCCCATCGGTTTGGCCCTGAGCGCCTTTGGGATCATGCCTTATAACCTATATTACGGAAGGTACTATGATCAAATCGTCCCCAATCCAACCTATTATCTTGTTGCATCTGGAGTGATTTGCCTCTATCTCGCAATTATGTGGGGATCAGGCCAGCCTATCAGCTACAAAATGCTGGGAATAAAAGTTGTAAAACCAAATGGCGATAAGCCTGGTTTTGGTAGCGGCTTTGTCCGTGTCATCGGCTACATTCTAGCCTCTTTGCCGCTAATGCTCGGTTTCATTGGTGTCATCACCGGCGAAAAGAAGCAAGGTTGGCACGACAAAATGGCAAACACCATTGTCATCAAAACCCAGTCTTCTCCAACTTATGTCAGTACATCAAACAGCGGTAACTATAACAATCGCTACTAAAGCATTAAGCTGAAGGGGGATGAATCCTCATGAGGATTCATCCCCCTTCCCGCGCTATAATCGCCCCAATAATTCATTTCAACCTAGAGTCTCGCCAATATGTCCTCACGCGATGCCATTCTCAACAAGCTGCGTGCCGCCAAACGCCCGTTTGAAGACGCGCCGCCCCGCCCAAAGGTGTATGTGCCGGTCATTAACGACTTTGACACCACGCCCGATGCGCTGATCGAGCGCTTTTGCGCCGAACTCGTCGGCCTCAAAGGCGATCCGTTCGTGGTTGAAGGCGAAGATGCCGCCCGCGCCTGCGTGATAGACCGCCTCAAACAGCATCAGGCGAAGCGTATTCTGGCGTGGCACTTCACCCATATTCCCGTCAAGAAACTGCGCGAAGCCGTCGAAGCTGAAGGCATCGAAATCCTTCAGCCAGATACCCACGATGAATTTCGCGCCGAAATTTTATCCGCCGCCGAAGGCGCGCAGGTCGGGCTGACCGGCGCTGAAAATGCCGTCGCCGCCACCGGCACGCTGATCGTGCGAACGGGCGCAGGGCGTGGGCGTATCCCAACGGTGCTTGCTCCGGTGCATCTCGTGGTCATCAACGCGCATCAAATTTTGCCGCGCCTTGAAAATTGGGTCGCCATCCAGCGCGAAAAGGGCATCAACAATATACTCAACAGCGCCAACATCTGCTTCATCTCTGGCCCTAGCCGCACCGGTGATATTGAAATGGAACTCATCCTTGGCGTACACGGGCCGGGTCGCGTCGAAGTGATCATCAAAAAATAACTTATAGGGAAGTTCTAAAGATAAGGGCATGATATGTCCGACGATCTGGTTGACGCATTACACCAGCTTGCCCGCGAGTGGGAGAGCAGCGCCCGTGAATTTTTAACCCGCGCGCGCGTCGAAAAAGCGGGCGATATTCACACCGCCTATTACTATCGCGGCGTGGTAGATACCTACCAGCGAACGGCATCGGCGCTGCGTGTTTTACTCTCCACCAATCAACCGACAGCCGAAGTTCCGGCGCTGCAATACCGCATTGCCACGCTGGACGAAGCCCGCGTAGCGCTTGAGAAAGCGGAACTTTATGCCCGCGATCTGCGCCAGCACGAAGACGGCGCTTTCACCGCGATCTTCTCACGCTTACAGCCCATCACGCAGGAACAGCGGGTCGGGCGGCTTTCATCTGTCAATCAACACGTAATCATTTTAGATACCGGCAGCCTACCCGACAGCGGCGAACCGTATATTGATTTTGCCTTTGTGAATATATGAGTTGGAGAGGGGCGAAAGCGCAGACGGTGAGCCGCCTTCGCCCCTAGATTTTAGCTGGCGCTACAAGACAGGGTTTTTGGGGAATGTCGTCAGCGATTCGGCGCCGCTTTCCGTGACCATCACGTTATCTTCAAGGCGCACGCCGCCCACCCCCGGCACGTAAATGCCCGGCTCAATCGTGAAGGTCATGCCCACTTCCAGCGGGTAATGCGCCGAACTGGAAATTTGCGGCATGAATCGCTGCCCATCCGTGCCCAGCCCATGCCCGGTACGATGGGTGAAATACGGCCCGTAGCCCGCCTCCGTAATCACATCGCGTGCGGCCTTGTCTACGGCGCTGGCCGGCACGCCCGGCGCAACCGCGGCGAAGGCGGCTTCATTCGCCCGTTTCACCGTATCGTAAATGGTCTGCATTTCCGGGCTGAAACTGCCAATCACGAACGTGCGCGTAATATCCGAGTGATAGCCCCCCACCTGACAGCCAAAATCAATCAGCAAAAATTCGTCGCGTCCCAACGCCCGATCTGTGGTTTCCCCATGCGGGTTAGAGCTGTTTGCGCCCGTCTGAATCAGCGTGCTAAAAGCCAGTGCCTCACCCCCATGCTTGAACTGCAATTCATCCAGTTTTGCGGCAATTTCCTGTTCGGTCATGCCCGGCTGAACGAGCTTCAACAGATCGCTCAATGCGGCTTCACTGGCCTGTGCTGCGCGGCGCATCAGCGCAATTTCATCCGGCGTCTTAATGGCGCGAATACGCAGCAGGGCTTCTTCTACAGGTTTCAGCTTCAACGTGGGATCAACCGTTTGCAGCCCCAGCACTTCCGCCGCCCTCATCGTCAGCGAATCGATGCCCAGCGTCTTCCCCCGCAGCCCCAGCATATCCACCGCCCGCTGAAACGCCGGCATGAACCATTCTTCATCATCCCACGGGAACAATTCCGCGTTTAGGTCTGCGCGTTTCTGGATGGTCGCAAGTTCCAGCTTCGGCACCACTAACCCTAGCTTATCGGGCAGCACGAATAAGATGATCGGACGTTCGCTCAAAAAGTAATGCAGCCCCGTAAAATAACCCATAGAGGCGCCGGGCATGATCGCCACCGCATCTACCCCAGAAATTGCGCGAACGGCGTTCAGCCGCTGTTGGTAATCAATCGTCATCTTTCTCTCCAATGCGCTCAGGCGCTGCCGTCATTCTACCGAAAAATATACGCCCAGAGATTGTAGCGATGTGGTATTAAACTGCCTATAGACCATATAGCTGCCCCCCATCCCGCCGTAGGGTCGCAGCGTGCTGCGCCCGTTCTTCAATCTTTCTTCCCCACCCCATAAAAAAAGCAGAGATATGCGCGGCATACCTCTGCTTTTCACGATATGTTTTATGCTGAACCGTTAGGCGTTTACAGCCTCTGGTGCTTCTTCCTTCACCAGCGCCAGTTCGGCTTCAAGTTCGATCTCGATGTCCTTACTGACCATCCAGCCGCCGGCCTCTAGTGCCACGTTCCAGGTCAAGCCCCAGTTCTCACGGTTGATTTTGGCATGGGCGTTGAATACCGGTTTCACATTACCCCACGGGTCAGTAGCTTCACCCAGAAATTCCGTGTTCAACTTCACTTCTTTGGTCACGCCCTTGATCGTCAGATCGCCGGTGATCACGCCAGTATTCTCGCCCGTCACCTGAACGCTCTTGCTCACAAACGTCATCGTCGGGTAGGTTGCAGCATCGAAGAAATCAGCGCTGCGCAGGTGGTTATCACGATCATTGTTGCCGGTGGTCACGCTGTCCAGTTCAACCTCAGCCGTCAGTGTGCTTGCTGCCGGGTTTGCCGAATCGAATTCGATGGTTGCGGTTGCTTTCGTAAACTGCCCGCGTACCTTGTTAAACATCATGTGCCGGGCTACAAAGCCGACAATAGTATGTGCCTGATCAATCGTGTACTTGCTCATGAGATCCTCGTTATCCTTCGCAGTCTAAATCGGACTACAGTCCGCTTGATGATTGCAAGCATAACAGAAGTGATCGCTGTTATCTATAAATATTTCATTAGAAAACGGACAGTTGTCCATTTATGGGGTTGAACGGAGAAGGGTTAGCCTAAAAGTTGCTCACAAGTTTTGCACAGGCCGCTGCGAATACGATCCACATCATAGCCCCGCACAATCATTAAATAATAATTCACGCCCGGATCAAGCATCATATACAGAACATCGGTTGCATAGTCGGCATCCTCAACAACCCCCGATTGCAGAAGCAAGCCGCGGATGGTCTGCCGCCACCACATATGCGCGGGGTGATAAGCGCCGCTGCCGGGGGCAAGCGTTTCCATACCAGACAGCATTCGCAAATTGCGCTCCACAAAAACCAGCGCCTCGCTCAAAAACCAATGCAAATTTTCCAGCGGCGCAGCAGGGTTTTCTCGCAAATAGGCCAGTGTATGCTCCTGAAGGCTGCGTTGATCCTCATCCAACAGCGCCTCCAGCAAGTCCGTTTTGCTGGGAAAATGGCGATACAGCGTACCCTTCCCCACGCCGGCAGTATCGGCAACCGCAGACATCGTAACCTGCGCCGCCCCACGCGCAGCGATCAGTTCGCTGGCTGTCCTTAAAATGTGTTCGCGGTTTTTGATCGCATCGCTGCGATTCGGGCGCGCATCCCGCATAATGATCAGTTCATCCATGTTTGCGCCGTGTTACACTCTATCAGACGTCATAACGGTATTTATTATAACAGAAGGGTCAATGTACTTTGAAACCATGGTTTTGCGCAGCCTTGATCGCCCTCAGCATTCTGCTCGCAAGCTGCACGATTGATGAAGTTGGTGGTTCCTCAAACAGTAATTCTAATCCAGTTATCGAAGCGCCTGTGAATGGCGAAATCGGCGTTGTGACCAACGTGATTGATGGCGATACCATTGATGTCGCCATTGGCGGCATTCAGCAGCGCGTCCGTTACATCGGCGTGAATACCCCGGAACGCGATGAACCCTGCTATGGCGAAGCCCGTGACGCCAACGCCGGCATGGTGCGCGGGCAAACCGTCACGCTGGTGCGCGATACCAGCGACACAGACCGCTTTGACCGCCTTTTGCGCTATGTCTATGTGGGTAATTTATTCGTGAACGGGGCGCTAGTTGAGCAGGGATGGGCGGAAGCTGTGGAATTTCCACCGAATACCAGCCGCGCCACCCAGTTTCGCCAGTTGGAGCAAGCCGCAGCCGCCGCCAACATTGGCTGCCACCCAACGGGCATCTTCAACGATAACTCCATGACGCGGTAAGCGTAAGACTTCAGCTTTGAGTGTGCTTTTATGGCCTGTAGGGGCGGCGTGCTACCGCCTCTACAGACTCATTGAGATGGGCGCGTTTCATGCGCGGTTATATACCTCTAAACTTACGCCATGCAGGGCGCTGGCCTGCTCTGAAGCCAGAAAGGCAATCGCGTCGGCAATCTGCTCTGGCGTCGCCCACTTGCTAAAATCGGCGCTCGGCATATCCGCCCGGTTTCGCAGCGTATCAATAACACTGGGCAGCACCGCGTTCACGTTGATGCCCTGATCCCGTACCTCTGCCGATAAACTCTCCATCACCCGCTGCGCTGCCGCCTTGCTTGCCGAATAGGCGCTGTGTTTGCTGCTGCCCCTCAGTCCTGAACGCGCCAGCACAAACACAATTTTTCCGCCTTCCCCCTGTTTCAGCATTCTTGCTGCCGCGCGTCCGCCCATCAAGTACACAGGCCGCGCATTCAAATGCATCATTTCGTCCCAAATATCAAGATCGCCCTCAGCCACAGTTTTTCCCGCCGCATAACCGCCCACCGTATGAATCAGAATATCAATCTGCCCAAACCGCTCATCAACAGCGGCCATCAGCGAGTCTATTGCTGCGGGCGCGCCCACATCTACAGCCAGCGTCATAATCGGAGACGGATAATCAGCCGTAATCTGGGTTGCCAGCGCATTCAAGCGTTCAGTATTGCGCTCTACCAGCGCCAACATCGCCCCCTCACGGGCAAATCGCCGGGTCACAGCCTGCCCCAAACCACCCGATGCGCCGGTGATCAACGCCACTTTACCTTCAAACTGACCTGCCATGATCCCCTCTTTTCGGCTTGCCTACTGGCATCTTCAATAATGCCAATCGTACACCGTTCAACAAAACAGGGACAGCCATTTCTGACTGTCCCTGTAAGTTGCTGATACCCCGCCTATAAGTTTTTAGACGAAAGCTGCTTCCTCATATGCGGGTTGGGCTTCATCAATGCCATCCCGATTCACCGCCATTACCCGCGGAATCGGGAAGCCGTTGAATGCGACAGCATACTCATTGGTATACGCGCCAACATCAAAAAACACGATCCGCTCGCCAATATGCGCTTCCGGCATCTCAAGATTGCGCGCCACCACATCGCATGAATCGCACGATGGGCCAGCAATGGTATAGCGGCGCAGTGGGCGATCCTCAACGCCGTCAGCCAGCAGCTTGACCACTGGCGGAAAGCCCTCAAAGGCCTCCATCAAACCGTTGAACACGCCAGCATCCAGATACAACCATTCGCCGCTCCCGCGCAAAGCCTTGCCTTCAACTGTAGTCACCAGCCAGCCCGCTTCACCAGAAAGGCCGCGCCCCGGTTCCAGCACCAGCATCATTTCAGGGGTAGAGGGAATATATTTCTCCACCGCATCCATGACTACGCTCCCAATCTCGGCAGTAGTAGGAATGCCCACATCATGATTACTGCCCGCCGGGTAGCCGCCCCCAATATCCAGAAAATAGAATTTGTGACCGCGTTCCGCAGCCGTGCGCCAAACATCGCCACAAGCCGCGATTGCCTTCACCCAGTTCATCGGTGAAAGACACTGAGAACCAACGTGGAACGATAGACCGATAGGATTCAAATCAAGTTCGCGGGAAAGGTCACACAATTCCAGCGCCAGCTCGGCATCTACGCCAAACTTACCATCTAACGGCAGTACGCTGCCGGTGTTATCGACGGCGAGCCGTATGTAGATACGCGCACCGGGCATATGCTGCGCCACTTTTTCGACTTCGTAGGTTGAATCCACAACCACTGCATAGACGCCCGTCTCATGCATCCGGCGTAAAAAGGCCGGATTCTTTATCGGGTTGCTGCAAATAATGCGCGAGCCATCAGCCCCCGCACTGAACGATTTTTCCAACTCCGCCAAAGATGCAATTTCTAGGCCGCCGCCGCGATTCACCACCAACTGGATAATATCCGGGTTGGCGTTGGCTTTCATAGCATAGAAAATCTTAGCGCCGGGAAATGATGTTACAAATTGCTGGTAGCTATTGGCGATTTCTTCAAAATCAAGGATCAAGCTAGGGGTAGGAACTTCGTTCAAAAGGGCGTCCAAACGGACAATCATCTCGTTCTACGGGTCTCCTTGTCGAGGTGAACATGAACCAAACAACTGATGCAGTATATAACGTTTTTTTGCGGATGTATATTAAAAATTCATTGAGTTTTCGGGCGAATTTTCAGCGGCAAACCTACGCCATTTTGAGCGAGAGAAGGCAGGCAAAATAAATCGGGCAAGGAAACACCTTGCCCGTGTCGATTTGATTTCAGAGTGGGAAATTATTAGTAGCCGCTGCTGGGTACTGCCAGCAGGAACAGCGCAGAGATGATGCCTATAAATAAAGGCAGCGCAATTGCAACGGCGAAAATTTTGCTGTCCTCACGCAGGTGCATGTAGAACAGCAGCACCAGTACCGCCTTCACCAGCGAAAGCCCCACCAACAGCAGCATGCGCACGACGCCATCAGGGAAAATTTCAGCGATGCCAATTTCAGCCGCCGTTACGATAGCCAGTATGCCGAAGACCACCACGTATATATTGGCGTTGATGCGCCGCCCGAACAGAATCGTATAGTCCGGGGCAATATGCGGCAGCGCCTCGTCTGGCGTTTGTGGGTGCTCGTCCAGCCCCAATGCCGCAATCGCTTTATGGCCGTCAACTGAGGCCACATCAACAGGTACCGATTCTGCGGCGTCTTCCAGCTCGGCCTTAATTGCCGCATGTTCGGTCATGGTCTTGTCATCGCTCATAATGCCCTCTTACAGCAAATAAATCACGGTGAACAGGATAATCCACACCACGTCCACAAAGTGCCAGTACAAGCCGAAAATTTCGACGCCAATATAATTTTGGCTTGAATAACTTCCCCGCCGCGCCTTATTGACGATATACAGCGCCCAGATCACGCCAGCGATTACGTGCGCGCCGTGCATTGCCGTTGGCGCATAGAAACGCATCCCGAATTCGCTGGAATAAATCGTGATCCCGTGGCTGGCAAGGATGCTGTATTCCACCGCCTGCAAACCCACGAACACCGCGCCTAGCAGCGCCGTTAGGCCAATCCACTTCATCAGCCCGCCCCGGTTGCCCTTCTGGATCTCGCGCAGCCCCATCACCATTGAGAAAGAGCTAGCCAGCAGCAGGAATGTATTCAAGCTCACCAGCCATATACCAGTGGCTTCGTGAACTTCATGTACCTGTTCGGAATTAACCACGCGCCACGCAAGAAATGTAGCGATCAGCACCGTAAACAGAACAACTTCACTGGCAAGGAATACCCACATCCCAAACTTGAGATTATCAATGCGCTGCGCCTCGTGTTTTGCCGCGTCGCGCGCGTCATGAGCCGCGTGAGCTTCCATGTGCTCCATACTAGCATCTGTCATGGCTCAAATTAACCTCTCTGGAATAATACTTTGGGCAGCCAGCGCATCAGCCGTGCGAGCAGCGCCGCGCCCTGGCCGATCAACCCCAACAGCCATGGCAAGCGCAGCAGCACCACCGTGAATAGCAAAGCGTTGGCAATTGAAATGACGGTGCGCGCCGGTTCAGCCGGCATAATCAGGCCAATCGCCGCATAATAGAACACTGCCCACAACACCACAAAGACGATCGTGAAACTGGCAATGACCCGCATACGCTCATCACTGCGGAAAACGAGCGCCGGCGCCGCGAGCGCAATCACCTGACCAATAATTTCAATGATGGCCGCGAAGAAGGGGTCAATGTACATATTGATGGACGTTGCCACCCAGCCTGCCGCAAAGCCAACCACCACATGAGTGACCAGCGCAACCAGCGCATACTTCACGACCGCATCAATCGAACGCGCTTTTGCGGGAATAATCTCGATGAACAAAATCACCGCGCTAAGCAGGAATAACGCTGATAGGAAGCCCCAAATGTCGGCTAGCAAGTTATTCAGGCCAAACATCACAATCGCGGGGAAATTCACAAAATAGAGCAGCGCCCCAAAAACGATCAGATAGTTGAGCCATTTGGGCAGCGGTATCGTGAAGCCACGCCGTAAATCCGCCGCCTCAACCGCGCCTTGCCCAATAGCCAATCCGCCGGGCGGAGGCAGCGCCGCCACGCCAGCGCCAGATCCAAGCGCAGGTGCGCCGCTAGCTTCCAGTTTTACCGTTTTGTAGTCCTCATCAAACCGGAACACCAGCCACCCTATGACCCCGGCAACCCCCGCCAGTGAAAGTAGAATGAACAAGACGAAACCGATCAGCACCACTACCTGGCTCAACTGCACAGTTTGTCCGGCAATTTGTACCGGAATATAGCCAACTTCCATCACCGAAGCATCAGGCAGGCTGGTAGTTGTCAATGACATTCCGCCCACCAGCGCGGCGGCAAACATCACCAGCATCAATGCCAGCAGTATCCCGCCAATCTGCCAGACGATCCCGCTGAGAATATGCTTAGGCTGTTTTGCCTTTTCGGCAAGCTCCGCGTGAATTTTCTGAACTTCCGGGCTTTCGCCATGGGCGCTCAGCTTGAAGTTGAAACCGCCGATGCCCCAAATGAAGAAAAAGACGCTCGCAAACATCGCAAAAACCAACCCTACTCCGGCATCCCAGATAGGATCAAGGTTTTGAAGCGTCCGAATGACAATCACGAGCGCGGCCCCGGCCAGAAAACCGATAATTCCGAACCAGACTGCTCTGCCAATACCCGGTTGTGCCATAAGCCCTCCCCACACGACGACGGTGATTATACCGCAATCGGCAATGAAACTAATCTACATTAAATACAGCACGACGTAGAACATCAGCCATGCCACAATCACGAAATACCACAGCCGCGCACCTGCTTCTATGCCCCAATACGCTCTGGCGCTGTACATGCCGCTGCGCGCATTCAAATAGACTTGAACCAGCCACCAGCCAATCGCCATCGCGTGAATCGCATGATAGCCGATCATGACCCTGAAAATCTGCCCGTATAATCCAGTTTCAAGATACGGGTTGAAGAAAAACACCCCGATCATGATGACTAGAAATGAGCCGCCAAGCGCAATCGTCAGCCGCCACAAATTCATGAATGCCGGCTGATCATCTCGGCGTATGGCTGCTTCTGCTTTCCACGCAGTCACCCCGCTGGCGATGATCGCCAGTGTCGCCAGCAGCGGCACCCCAAAATTCACCGCATTTAAGGCGGGCAGCGCAGTAGAAACGGTGCCACGAATTTGCAGGCACACCACGATCAGGCACACGAACACCATGATCCATGAAACCTGAAAAGCCGTCACCAGCGTCCGTTTATTTTTCAACGCCAACAGTTCTTCCCGTGTCATTGGGCGTTCATCTGTTGGTGGCGTCATTGCTGCTAGATTTTTACTCATCGCTTACACAAAGAGGGCGCGCAGTTGTGCGCGCCCATCCTCTCCAAAACCTCTGCGCTTAATCCCCAGCCGGAGCTGTTACAACCGAACGCTTCTCCGGTTCCATCGTATACGGGTAACTTGGCCCCAGTTCTTTCTCTTGCTCTTCAAGGTAGCGATAGGCCGCTTCAGTGCCAAAGCCATACGGATTCTTGAAGAATACCGGGTCACCGTGGAAGTTATGCGGCGGGGGCGGCGAGTCCGTAGCCCATTCCAGCGTCAAAATGCGCCATGGGTTCGGGCCAGCAATCCGTTTCTTGTAGAGCGAATAGACAAGGTTGAACAGGAAGATGAACGTAGACAACCCCAACACAAACGCCGAAACACTGACAATCGCATTCAATGATTGGAATTCTGGCGCATACACCGCCACCCGCCGCGGCATCCCTAGCATCCCTAGCATATGCATCGGGAAGAAGGTGAAGAAGAAGGCGATATAGGTGATCCAGAAATGGATTTTACCCAGCCGTTCGTCCATCATGTAGCCGGTAATCTTCGGGTACCAATGGTAAACCCCCGCGTAAATCGCCAGCACCGAGCCGCCATAAAGCACAAAGTGGAAATGGCTGACCACAAAATAGGTGTCATGAACGTGCAGGTCAAACGGCACCGCGGCCACCATCACCCCGCTGATCCCGCCGATGACGAACATCGAAAGGAAGCCCAGCGCAAATAACATCGCGCTGGTCAGCCGAATTTTGCCGCCCCAAATCGTGCCGATCCAGCTAAAAATTTTAATGCCGGTAGGGACTGCGATGATCATCGAAGTGAGCATGAACGGGATGCGCAGCGAAGGCATCAGGCTGGTGAACATATGATGCGCCCAGACCGTGAAGCCCAGCAGCGCAATCGCAAGGCTGGAAAGCGCAATCGCCCGATAGCCAAAAACAGACTTCCGGCTGTGTGCCGAAAGCACTTCCGAAAGGATGCCAAAGCCGGGCATCACCATGATATAAACCGCCGGGTGGCTGTAGAACCAGAACACGTTCTGCCACAGCAGCACATCACCGCCTTGAGCCGGGTTAAAAAACGCCGTCCCCGCCACGCGATCCAGTATCAGCAGCGTCAGGCCGCCAGCAAGGAACGGAGTCGCCATAACGATGATCAGCGATGTTGCCAGAATACCCCACGCAAACAGCGGCATCTGGAAATAGCCCATGCCTTCGGCCCGCATGTTGCGAATGGTGACGATGAAATTCAATGCGCCAAGAATAGACGACAACCCAAGGACATGGATCGCAATTGCCCACATGGTTTGCCCATCGCCGGGGCTAAAGAGCGTGCTCAGCGGTGGGTAGCTTGTCCAGCCTGCCTCTGCCTGACCGGCAAAGTAGCCGAGCAGCATCAGGATACCCGCCGGCGGAATCATCCAGAAAGCGAGCGCATTCAGCCACGGGAAGGCCATATCTTTCGCGCCCAGCATCAGCGGGATCAAATAATTACCGAAACCCGCAAACATCGGAATGATCCAGAGGAAGATCATGACGGTGGCATGCATGGTGAACAATTGATTGAACTGGGTACCGTCTTGCACCAGATCAAGCGCCGGCGTCAGCAGTTCCCATCGCACCAGCATCACCAGCGCGCCGCCAATGATGAAGAAAATCAGCGAAGTCACCATATACTGCACGCCGATGATCTTATGATCCACCGACCATTTCAGATAATCGCTGACCCGCAGCTTATTTTCTTCATGTGATTGAACGCCCGGAAGCGGGGCAGTAACCGTAGCCATAATCGTTCCTTTAACCTGCAAATACGCTGTTTCTAGCTGCCCGTTTGGGTTAACAGATAGGCCACAATTGCATTCAGATCGGAATCTGGCATGTAATTTGCCTGATCTGGCTCAGGATTAAACTGAAGCATCAAGTTGTTGAAACCCGGCACCACGTATTCGCCGGGATGGCGGATGGAGTCGTGCAGGTAAGCCTCCATCGTGCCTTCACCGGTGGCCGCTAAACGCGCATTACGGCTGGCAACACCATCCAGAATCGGGCCAGTTGTCCCCGTCCAACCAAGATCGCTCAGCGTGTGGCAGCCAGAGCATGGGTAATTCTGAATCACCTGCCGCCCCAACAACACGGGATCTTCGGGTGGATAGAGAATCTTCTCTAATTCAGGATAGTAGAACTGCTCAAGGTATTCCTGTTCAGTGGCATGCACAACCAGCCATGCGCCCGCAAGATCGCCATCTTCAGTCACGCGGCCCGCCATTTCGCCATGGCCGCTGCCGCACAGCTCCGCGCAAACGATGCGGAATACGCCAGTTTCAATAGGCGTAAAACTGAGCGTCGTCACACGTCCTGCCAGCAAGTCCTGCTTCATACGCATGCCGGGAATCCAGAATGCGTGGTTCACATCCTGCGATGACATTGAAACTGTCACCGGGTGGTTTAGCCATGTATGCAGCTGCGGATACGAGAAGCTGATCGGGTCGCCACTGTTCAATGTTGCCGCCAGTTCTTCGGGAACGCGCGTCATATCTACGTTTGGCGGAAGCTCATCAGTAGTCGCGTCGTAGTTGAACGTCCACGCAAACCGCTGCCCTACCACATCTACCTGAAGTGCTTCCGGTGGATGCACCTCAATTTGATTCCAGACCACGAACGAGTAAATGGACAGCACCGCGACGATAATTGCGGGAATTAATGTCCAAACGAGTTCAAGCGTGGTGTTGCCGTGAATGGGCGGGCCATCACCGCGATCATCCTTGCGGGCGCGGAATCGGATCACCGAGATCAGCAGCAATCCTTCAACCAGAACGAAGATTGCGCCGCCGATGAACAGCATGACCCGGAACAGGTCGTCAATAAGCACGGCCTGTGCTGAACCTGCTCTTGGTAGGATAGAGGGTGTAAAGAGTGATATTAAAAAGCCGCCAACGACGATAACCACGCCGCCTGCGATCACCCACACCAACGGAATTCCTACCGAACTATGTCTTTGATTGTTTTCAGGCTTAGGATGATTCATGAAGTGCTATCCGTAAGAATCCGTGCGGAGCGTTGGCTCGAGTTCTTGGGAGACAAGGCTGATCAATGTTCAACAAATTAAAATAGGACAAATAACGTAGGTTATTCTAGCGCAGTTCAAGCCTGTGTGCAAGCAAGTGATCAACCGTGAAAATCGTCTTCATGCAGATTAAAACTGCGCGCAAAAACCCATAAGTGACTAGAATAGAGTAAGCGATGCTTGAGCCAAAGGACGCACAAAAATGACCAGCCGCCTATTTCTGAATTATATTGAAGCCGACCAGCAGATTGCGAAGCATATCAAGCGCGATCTGCTGGCAGCTGGATTCGCGGTTGATCCGGAGGACAGTTCCCCCGTTGTTACCGGCGCTTCGTGGGCGCCAGCGCTTTCTGATGACGTTATCCATGCCGATGCAATGGTGGTGTTATTCAGCCCCAACCTGCTCAAGAGCGCGGCAAGCGTTCGGCTGATCATCAAAGCGGTTGATCACAGTAAACTTATCTTTTCGCTGTATACGGGTAGCCTGAGCTTGCTTCAAATTGCCCTGCCAGACGAACTGCAAGTTCTGGTTGGGCGAACGTGGTATGACGCGGCAGACAGCGCTAGTTGGTTAAGCGCGCTGCTTTCGGAAGCCGCCGATGATTTCGCAGACAGCCGCGATACCACACGCGGTATTCCCGACCATCTGTGGGAATTAGAAAGTTCAGACGGGGAACCACCAGCCGCCGCATCTACGCCCATCTCGAATGCGGCAAACGATCCCCGCCCGCCAAAACCAAAGCCGCAGTGGCAGCAAACAGAGCCGCCCGCAGGCGGCCAGGAAGCCGAAAGCGCGCCCTCTGAGCCAATCCTTTTCTCCAGCTATACGCCTAAAGAAGCCGCCCCCAACATATGGCTTTCGCTGTATGGCTATGTTTACAAGCAAAGCGCCGCGCCGCAAGTAAGCATAGATGTTGGCGTGCTGCTAGGTGATAAAGCTGGCGATTTCAGGGAATTAGAACAGCCGGCCATTGCCCCTGTCGAAGCAGGCGCGCTGATTACCGCAACGCCAAACTTACCGGGATTCCAGTTCAACCCGCCTAGCGCCAGCATCATCCTGCTTGAAGACTGGCATCGTTTCGATTTCAAACTGCGCGCAACCACTGCGCCGGTCAATCAGGCAGCCAATGGCAGCATCACTTTTTCGGTTGAAGGCGTGATCGTGGCGGACATTCCGATCTCTATTTTCGTTAGCCCACAAGCACAGTCACGAAGCAGCGGCGCGCCTTCAGGCCGTTTATCCCCCGGTGTTAGCCCATATCGCGCGGTATTTTGCAGTTACAGCCACAAGGACACTGCAATTGTTGAACGTGTAGAGCGTGCCATCAAGCTGCTGGGGTATACCTACCTACGCGATGCAACAACCCTTCGCAGCGGCGAAAACTGGAACGATGCGCTGATGAAGATGATCGATCAGGCAGATATTTTTCAATTATTCTGGTCATCAAACTCTTCAAAATCGAAATATGTGCAGCAGGAATGGGAATACGCGCTCAAAAATAAGGGGACGAAAGCCAATTTCATCCGCCCCGTGTACTGGGAAGAGCCGCTGCCGAGCGTACCCGACGCATTAGGCATGCTGCATTTTGAATATGAGCCAACGCTAGATGATGTATGACGCAAAGGGCGCATCTGTGTGTGCGCCCTTACCAATTTGCTCCTAAAAATTAACCCGCGCTAGGCCGTCTTGGCGATGTTATCACGGCCTTGCAGCACCATGGCGATGCCAATCAAGATCGTAGACATGATCAAAATGAGCGTGCTGATAGCGTTGATTTCGGGCGTCACTGAGGTTCTCAACAGCCCGAACACGAACACGGGCAGCGTGGTGGAACCGACGCCAGAGAGGAAGAAAGTCACCACGAAGTCATCCAGTGAAAGCGTGAAAGCCAACAGCCCACCAGAGATTACGCCGGGCAAAATTAAGGGGAACGTGATCCGCCAGAAGGTTCGCCATGGCGTCGCCCCAAGATCGGCGGCCGCTTCCTCTATTCGCGGGTTCATATCGGCAAAGCGCGCGCGCACCACAATTGCCACGTAAGAAACCGTGAACACCACATGCCCGATAATGATGGTACCCAATCCTGGCGCGGCATTTAAGCCGTTGCCCCGCAGGTAATTAAAGATCAGGTTGAAGAAGATCAGCAGGGAAACACCCTGTGTAATTTCGGGGATGACAACCGGCAAAAACAGCAGGTTATCTACAAAACGCTTACCGGGGTAATTGCCCCGTGCAAGGCTCATACCAACCATCGTGCCGAGCGCCGTTGAAATCAACGTGGTGATGATGGCAATCGTGATACTGGTACCGAAGGATTGCAGCATTTCTGAGGTTGAGAAGCGGGCTTCTGAGCCAGCGATGTTATTGAAAATATTGCTGTACCATTCCAGCGTAAAGCCCTGCCACTGACTAACGGTACGGGAAGCGTTAAAGGAAAATATGATCAGGATGATGATCGGCGCCCACAGGAAGAAATAGCCTGCAATAGGCGCAATCACCATGAATACTTTGCCAACACGGCGCATTGCCATATCACGGGCAATTTTGCCGCGATCAAATTCAATGGTATGTGCGCGGGGCGCACTACTTCCAGCGGCTGCCTGTGCCATCGTTACTTTCTCCTGCTGGAAGCGAACGCATAAACCATCAAGGCCAGCATGACGATACCCATCATGACTACAGAAGCGGCAGCCCCTAGCGGCCAGTTGCCAGTACCCCCAAACTGCCGCTGAATCAGCGAGCCGATCATCAAGCCCTGATTACCGCCAAGCAGTTCCGGCGTGATAAACGAGCCAATTGCAGGGATGAACACGAGAATACAGCCAGCAATTACGCCGGGCATAGTGAGCGGAAGCACCACCCGTAAAAATGCGCGCAGGTCATTAGCGCCAAGATCGTTGGCCGCCTCAACCAGCCGGAAATCAAACCGTTCAATTGTGGCGTAGATCGGCAGCACCATGAAAGGTAAAAAGCCGTAGACCAAGCCGACTTGTACGGCAAAATCGGTGAACATGAACTGTACCGGCTGCTCAATAATGCCCAGCCCCATCAAAACGGCATTGATAAGACCTTCATTTCCGAGAATGAGGCGCCATGCGTAAGTACGCACCAGAAAGTTCGTCCAGAACGGCAAAATGACCAGAAACAGCGCCAGATTTGCCGCCCAACGGCTTTTTCGGGTGGCGACGAAAAAAGCCAGCGGGTAACCGGCGATAAGACAAATGATGGTGGTCAGCACCGCAATCCAGATGGATTTAACGAATACTGAAAAATAGGTGGGGCTAAAAATACGGACGTAATTATCCAGCGTAAGCTCCGGGCTGATAAAAGCGCCCCGGGTGCCGCGGGTCATGAAGCTAATGCCGACAACGAACAGCAGCGGAATGATGAAAAAGATGGCAAGCCACAATACTGCGGGAAGCGCCAGCAAACCGCCCCGCCGTTTTTCACGCGGGTCATAGCCGGAAGAACTGCTTAAATCTATATTGAAAGCCATAACGGTATCACTCTGCATTGTTCAGGGAACGAAACCGCGAAGTATTCCAGATTATAGCAAGCATTTTGCGCGTGCAACGTAAAAAGATTGCCCAAGTTCAATATCTAATTTTCAAGCGACGTTCTATAACGCTTGCAGCTTCTCAAGCCGAACCCTAACCCGATATAAACCGGAAATGAACACTGATTCATCACTGGCTGAACTATGATTAAAGTAACGTTATTTGTTATTAAATTTTCGTGATGTGCCAAAGGAGTATTCCATGCGACACAAAAGCGTCACTTTATCATTCGCAATGCTGATCGCCATACTGCTCACGATGCCATTTGTGGCGGCAGCCAGCCCATCGCAGCATGCATGCGGGCCAAGCGTAACACACGTGGTTGCGCAAGGGCAAAATATGTTTCGGATTGCGTTGGCTTACGGCACAACCGTGGCGGCCATCGCTCAAGCTAATCAAATTGCCAACCCAAACGTGATTTATGCCGGCCAAACGCTGATCATCCCCTGCCCCGGTAACACAGGCACGCCACCAACACCCGTACCAACTCCGATGCCTAACCCCTATGAGATCAACGGTCTGTTTGTGGTCAGCCCGCCGGTGATCGCCAATCCGGCGGCGCTGGTACAGGGCAGCATCGTCCCGCTGACCGCAGACTGCCGCCGCCTGCGCGCCACCTCCCCTACAGACGGGTTTGCGCTAGGGCAAAACACGTTCTATTGGGATCCAGCAGTAGGGGCGACGGGCTACCGGATCAACGTTTACAATCACGATCTGTTTAATGGCCGGTTGGTCGCCTCATTCAACGTTGGGCCAGCTTTCACGAATTTCAGCGCCAATCTTGGCGAAGGGTATGCTGGCCCCGGATTCCGGTTTTCATGGGAAGTGCAGGCCTTGGTGAGCGATCAGCCAGTTTGCACATCAGCACGGGTGTATCTGTATCGTTCAACCACGCCAAGCTAAACGGGCATTTAGCCCCACTTCCGCCCTTTCCAGAAGTGATCACGATGGAGAGGGCGGATTTTATTTCGGGCTAGTGGGGCGTCATTCCCATTCGATGGTGCCGGGGGGCTTGCTGGTGACATCGTAGACGACGCGATTCACGCCGCGCACTTCATTGACGATGCGACTGCTGGCACGCGCCAATAAATCATAGGGCAGGCGCGCCCAATCAGCGGTCATAAAATCGTCGGTGGTGACGGCACGCAAGGCGATCACTTCTTCATAAGTACGGTTATCGCCCATCACGCCAACACTTTTGACAGGCAGCAAGACGGCGAAATACTGCGCGGAAAGCGACGAACCGGCGGATTCGAGTTCGGCGGTGAAGATGGCATCGGCTTCGCGCAGCGTTTCCAGACGATCCCACGTAATTTCACCAAGACAGCGCACGGCCAAGCCTGGCCCTGGAAAGGGCTGCCGCCAAACGATACTGGCGGGCAAGCCTAAGGCTTCACCCACTTTGCGCACTTCGTCTTTGAACAGATCACGCAGCGGCTCGACCAGTGAGAAATGCAAATCTTCAGGCAGGCCGCCGACATTGTGATGGCTTTTGATGACTTTCGCGGTTTTGCTGTTGGCGGCGCTTTCGATGACATCAGGATAGATAGTACCCTGCGCGAGAAATTTCACGCCGGCATCGGCTAACTGCCGCGCCTGTTCAGAGAAGATATCAATGAACAGCCGGCCAATGCGTTTGCGTTTGGCTTCGGGTTCAGTTACGCCGTCCAGCGCATCAAGAAACTGCTCGGTGGCATTGACAGCGATCAGATTCATATGCTGTTCGCCGCCAAAAACGCGGGTGACCTGCTCCGGTTCGCCTTTACGCATCATGCCGGTATCGACAAAAACGCAGGTCAATTGATCGCCCACCGCTTGATGGAGCAGCACCGCAGCAACGGCAGAATCGACGCCACCGCTCAACGCCAGCAAAACGCGCTGATCGCCCACCCGCTCACGAATGGCGGAAACCTGATCTTGAATGAACGCGCCAGCAGACCAATTGGCTTCACAGCCGCAAATGCCAAAGACGAAATTATGCAAAATTTCTTTGCCCTGCGGGGTATGCACCACTTCAGGGTGAAACTGGACAGCGTACTGTTTGCGCGCAGGATCGCCCATGGCAGCAAATGGAGAATTTTCGCTGGCGGCAATGGGGATAAAACCCTGTGGAGGGCGCTCAATGCGATCTCCGTGGCTCATCCAGACGTCGAGTTCAGGGGCAATTCCGGCGAACAACTGGCTTTCGCCGTGATGACGCACCCGCGCAGCGCCATATTCGCGGGTTGTTGAGCCGGCAACGACGCCGCCAAACGCACGAGTCATGGCCTGCATGCCGTAGCAGATGCCTAATGCAGGCAGGCTGTTGAGCGCATAATCGGGAATTTGCGGCGATCCGTGATCATAGACAGAGTGAGGACCGCCGCTGAAGATGTAACCACGCGGTTGATGCCGCCCGACCTGTTCCGGCGGCGCATCAAATGAGAATACTTCGGCATAAACGCCAAGCTCACGCACACGGCGCGCAATCAACTGCGTATACTGCGACCCGAAATCGAAAATCGCGATGCCGCCGGCGCGTGGATCGGTCATGGTTTAACGGGCTTTCATAACCAGCGTGACGCTGCTGCCCACTAACACCACAACACCCGCCAGCCCAAAGGCGAAATAGCTGAGGTTGTTGATCAGCGGATTATCAGCATTCAGTTTGGAGGGCGATATTTTTCCAGCAGCGCCGGTATCTTCGGGCGTGGCAGGCACATCAAAGGGCGCAATTTGCGGCGAGACGCCTTCTGCCGCGCCGAAAGCGACATTGATCGTCCAGCCGGGGGCCGGGCGCACGAGAAGCTGCGATGGGGTGGTCAGGCCGAAACCTTCAGGCGAAAAAGCGCTGATCAGATAATCGCCGTCGGGCAGATCGCTGAAACAGTGCGGCTCATTTTCGCCGGTGGTGGTGTAATCATCGAAAAGTTGATCATCCTTGATGAGCATGACCGCGCCGCCCGCCAGCAGCGATTCGCCCACTTCTTGCAGGCGATTCTGGTTGGCATCGTTGAACACCAGCACGCAAACCTGAGCGGGCATATTCGCAACATCCATCGCTGGAACTACGCCATTGGTGATGGAAATAAGCGGCGCAGGCGGCGCATTCTCCGGCGTCAGGCCGCTGCCGGTTTGGCTATTCGGCAGATCGAGAGGGGGCGTCGCTTCAGCTTCTGGTTCGGCGGTAGCTTCGGCGGTTATTTCTGAGCTTGTGGGGCCAAAATTGGTCGCGCCGCCGGGTGGAGGGCGCACTACAATTTCTTCGCCAGCTACGAATTGATCGGCGCTGGTGAAGCCGTTAAGCAGCATCAATTCTTCAATGCTGGTGGAAGCGGCGGCGGAAATGGTTTCAGGGGTATCGCTGTCCTGAATGATATAGGCAATCGAACCGTCAGGCAGGATACGCATCGATTCCAGCAGATTGAAAGCGGCGTTGTTGGCCGCATCTGGCACCGGCGGGGTACCGCTTACCACGGGAACATCAAGCGACGGCGAAGTCACTTCTGGCGTAATAGCCTCAACCGAACCGGGCGGCTGAACCATAATTTGCTGACCGACTAACAGGAAACGACCGTTACCGAGCGCGGAATTCATATCGAGCAATTCCTGACGGGTGACGCCGTAAGCGAAGCCGATAGCATCAAGCGTATCGCCGGGCTGCACAGTGTGAATGATCGAGCCATCGGGCTGCGGCGGCTGGCGATTCACGAAGCTGGCAACGGGGGGTGCCGTTGGGATCGGGGTTGCGGCGGGTTGGCTGGGACTGCCACTGACCGCGCCACCGGCGCCGCCGATGGTGAGCGAGGCAGCATCCCAATAGCTGGAATTGAGTTCAGCAGGCCACAACTGGGTGGTGAACAGGAATAAAGTCACCTGTGGGCCGGTTGAGGTGGCGCTGACCACGATATTTTCCCAGCGATCATGGGGCATGGCGTTGTTAGACCAGACAATATCGGAGTCGAAGGGGTTGGTGCCACCATTCGGGTCAATGCCTACGCGCATGAAAGCGCCACTTTCGATAGCGGAACCGCAGGTGGTCGAGTTCGGCGCAAGGTTGCAGGTGTGCAACTGTCCCTGGGCGCTGCCGGTCACGTTTTCGCCCTGCGGAACCGCAACCTGCTGGTAAATGGCGGCGGTGTAAGTCGCAAAGCCCTTATTGAAATTGAAGGCGTGATTCCCTTCGACGGGATCGGGGCCGGGGCCATTATGCGGAAAAGCCACTGGCTGCAAGTTCATCCAGGTTTCGGTGCGCGGCTGTTCGGTATACCAAACACCCCACGCTTCCGGCACGTTAAAATCGGCGCGGCCACGATTGGTGTAGGTGCCTTCAAAGCCGGGATCACGCAGAAGATTACCCTGTGCTGCAACAGGCAGCACCAGCACGGCAGTCACTGCCGCTAGAAAGAGGCACAAGAGTGCTTTTTTGAGCATATGTCTCACTCGTCAGATTCTTCGAAACAAGATCGCATTGTATAACAGCGTACAACGTCTATCAATTGCGCCGCCTGAACGGCATCCCTACGATCATTCACCCTTCGGCCCTACCCTGCGGAAAAGGTATCGCGTGGGGTCTATATTTTGTGCGGCGGGATTCAGGTTTTAATCATTAGAAGCATCGCCTAGAAGCTCCCCGCCATCTACGGGAATAGATGCGCCGGTGATGTAATCGTTCGTTGCCGCGAAGATGCAGGCGCGCACGGCATCGCCAACATCGCCGCTGCGTTTAAGAGGCAGGCGATTTTCGACACGATCCCAAACCTCATCCGGCAAATTATCGGAGCGTAAAATTGGCCCAAAGATCAGGCAGTTACAGCGGATATTGTACTGTGCCAGCGCGCGCGCGGTCACCTGCGTAAGCATGATCAAGCCAGCTTTGCTAACGCTGTGCTGCGGGCGATGCGGCCAAGGCTGCACGCCGGCGGTGTCTCCGATATTGATGATCACCCCGCCGCCTTGATCACGCATCATGCGTCCGGCGAGCTGCGAACAGTAAAAAGGCGCGGTGAGATTGAGATCAAGCGCGCTATTCCAGCTTTCGGGGACGATCTCTAAGAAGTCGCCCTGCTCAAAATTGCTGGCGCTGTTGATCATGACATCGAGGCGGCCAAAGCGCGCGCGAATTTGCTCAAAATTTTCAACAACATCTTCATGGCGGCGATAATCGCCTTTTACGATCAGGCTTTCAACACCCAGCGCGGCGATTTCCTCCGCCGTCTGTTGAGCCTGCTGATCAGATGCGCTGTGATGGATGATGATATGCGCGCCTTCAGCGGCGAAGCCTAAAGCGATAGCGCGCCCCACCCGCCGCGCACCGCCGGTCACGAAAACTACTTTGCCATTCAGTGATTGGTACATGCTGCATTCTCCCTATCTGAACATCAGCGCTGTGAACTATAGCGCGCCATTTACGATCTGTACTATCAAAAATAGCACAAATTTTCTGAAAATAGGTGACTATATTGCTAACAAAATGGACTCAAAATTTGAGGGGAAAAAGGGGCAAAAAACAGTGAAAATTCAAAAATTTAAGATTTAAAAAGGGAATCATGGCGATTTTATTTGAACGGCGTTCTTGACCAGTCCACGGGCAGAAGTGGCGGGCGCGAATGGCCGCCGCGGGTATCCCAGGGCATGATATTGGGCTGCTGCCAGTCAATACCGCGGGCATAGGCGCGGGCGAGGTCTTCCATGAGCTGCACCTGCTCCGGCTTATGCGAGTCCAGCGTTAGATCCGCGGGATCGCAGCGGCCACAGTCCACGCCGAGCAGTTCCGCATTTTCACGGGTGAGCAGCAGGTTATAGCGCCGGAAATCAAGACGCCTACCGTAAATTGTCCGCGCCAGATCGGCCACCTGAAGGGCAGTATCGTCCAGCGAATTGAGGATCAGATAGCGCAGCCAGCGGTTCAGGCCATAGTTACCGGCGGCTAATTCATGATCCAGATGGGGATTGGGCGCAAAGCCAGTGCCGATAGAGATTAAGGTGACGCGGCCATCGACAAAGCCTTCATCAGCGCCAAGATGTTCCATCGCCATGACCGCGGCTGAGAGCGCGGGGCTGATATCAGCGCCAACCCCGCCATCAATGAGCGCGCCAGCGACAGGCGGAAAGAACATGGGCGCGGCGCTGCTAGCGGCTACTGCGCCGGCAAGCGGGTATTCTGCGAAAAATTCAGCGTGGGGGCCGCGATTGCAGATATGATGCATGCCGCCGGTGCGTACATCTTTCGTGGTGATCATGATAATGGGATGCTGAATATCGCCAATTTTCATGCCGTTGGCATAGGCTGCCAGCGCATTGACGAACGGCTCAATAGGGTAAAGATAGCGCGTGCTGTGCGCAACATAATCGAATAGCAAACGGGGGCTAACGCGGGGAAAGGACTGCGCCATTTTCTGGCGATATATTTCCGCCGCCGTCTGTTCCATGGGTATGCCGAGGGCGATGGCCGCAGTCAGAATGGCGCCGGTGCTGGTGCCGGCCACCAGATCGAAGATATCGCGGCACAATTTACCGGAAGCGCGTTCCAGTTCTGCCAGCATGACGGCAATGATGATGCCGCGCATGCCCCCGCCGTCCAGCGCGAGGATCATCTTCTTCGCTTCGGGATTCAGATTCAGCATAATTTAACCCGTATCACTTGTATACAGAGAGTATAGCAAGTTCTTAGGACACATCTCCTATAGGGGGATGTTATGCGTTGACGCTATGTTCGCGTTATAATTTACTGACCTTGCACCTGCAGGTTTCGGGAGGGGATACGGCATGGCAAAGCGGTGGCTAGCGATCATAATGATAACGCTCCTTGTGAGCGTAACCACAATTGGCTTCACGCAGCTGGCCGCTGCAGATGCCGCATTACAAACTGGCGCATGGACAGCCAACTATTTCAGCAATCCAAACCTTGAGGGCGCTCCAGTCGCAAACGGGGTTCTGCCCCCCGGCGGCATTAACATGAATTGGGGTACGAATCCGCCAGATCCGGCGGTTCCAGCGACGAACTGGTCTGCGCGCTTCAGCAGCGTTCAGCAGTTTGCGCCGGGCAGTTACGAGTTCTTCCTGACTTCGGATGATGGCTCGCGGTTGTTCATTGACGGCGTGCTGGTGGTTGACCAATTCATCGGGCAGGTGGCGACTACACGGTCATTCTCGGTGGTGCTGACCGCAGGCGCGCATACGCTGGTGGTCGAGTATTTCAACGGCATTGATCAGGCCATTTTGCAATTAAACTGGATTGGCACTTCGCCAATTACCACAGCGACGCCGTTCGGCTGGCCTACGGCAACCTTTGGCCCAACGCCAACCAGCACGCGAATTCCGCCAACAGGGTTACCGGCCATTCCGCCGGGAGCGATGACGGCAACGGTGGTTCGCGCTTCGGTACTGCTAGCGCGATCTGGCCCGTTCATCGGCGCGCCAGTCGTCGGGCGGCTACAACGCGGGCAGACTTACGCAGTTATCGGGCGAGATGAAGGCGCACAATGGTTCCTGCTGCAATTAAGCGGTTTTCAGGGATGGGCGTGGGGCTACTACCTGTTCATCAATGGCAATGAGTTCAACGCGCCGATAGTAGGCCCGTTCACAACCGCCGGGGAGCCTTCTGCCAGCACTGGAATTGTGGTGCAGTCGCAAGCTGGCATTCGCCTGCGCGCCGCGCCGACGGTCGCTTCTGAGCAGATCGGGCGCATTGGCTGGGGTGAAATTCTGCCAGTACTTGGCCGAACGGCTGACGGCGGGTGGTATCAGACGAATTTCAAGGGCACGATTGGCTGGATCGCGGCGTCCCTAGTACGCAGCATCGAAGGCGATCCGATGGCCGCGCCGGTGACGGGATAGGCCATCAGGGTTGAGAGACTCGCATCCGCTGCCACGGGTGAGGATTAGAGCATATCCTCATCTAGCAGCGGAATGATGTAGATGACCGGCTCTTCGTATGGGCGAGCAGCGCGAATGGCGCGGATCACCTCTGGAGCTTGTGCGCGATCACACCACGTTTGGATACACTGTTCCAGCACGACGCTCGCTTGCCCCGCCTGACCAATGGCGGGGTTGGCGTTCGTGCTGGCGGTGAAACGCCCGATGCCACTGATCACGAACGAACAGTGGGAATACTCGCCAACATGCCCAGCGCCGGCATCGCCTATCGCTTGCAAAACTGCGTTGGTGGATTCTTCAGGCACGGCAACTTCGATCTTGCAACGTTTCCAGTCCATAATCGTTGTTCCCCCGTGAAAATAGGCCGCAAATACTATCAGCCTCTATTTTAATCGCGGGAGAATCAGGTTACACTTTCTATAAGTTCACCTTCGATCACCTGATCAACACGCCCGCAACTTGCGCGCTAACGATTCTAAAGAAAAGCATATTCGTGAGAGGCTCACGTTCGCAATCCCGGCTCATCGTTCGTCGGCGTCAGCGCGGCGCTGGATGCGGCTCTTATTTGCTGCTGTTCGGGCTGATTGCCGGGGCAGCAACGCTAACATGGACATGGTTGAACCGCACGCAGCCCACCCCGCTGACGGCGGTTGACAACCGGCTTGGCGCAGCATTTAACGCATTTATGCGCGGCGATCTCACCAACGCTATCAGCTTATCGCGGCAGGTGGTGGAAGATGGCGATGAGAAGGCGATTGATGTTTATGCGGCAGCCGTCAATCTGCTCACTCGCGCACTGATCTATCGCAGCTACAGCGATTACAACCACGCGGCAGATCGCAGCGCGGCGCTGAATATCACCAGTGAAGCGCACGTCATTTCACCCTCAAATTTTGAGATTACCGCCGCCTATGCGCTGGCGCTGGCCGTTAACGGCTATCCGGGGGATGCGGCGGCGCAGGCCGAAAACGTACTCGAACGCCGCCCTGAACATACGCTGGCACGTACGGCGCTGGCGCTGGCCTATAGCACAGCGGGAAACCACGAGATTGCGCTTCGAGAAAGCCAGCACGCGGTTGAATCGGCGGAGGGGGCAGGCGTGATTGACGCACTGCGGGCATTAGCCATCGCTTACAGCAATAATGGCAATTATGAGGCGGCGATTCAGGCGGTTGATGCCGCTATCGCCGCGCAAAACAGTTTAATTCCGCTGCATTTTGAACGCGCACTTTATGCTTTGCAAACCGGCGATGCTGATGATGCCACTGTCGCCTATTTTCAGGTACTCACGCTGGATCCCTCTAACGTCAAAGCGCGTTTCCGATTATGCGAGCTTTCAAGTATGCTGCGCGAACACCTGACCGCGCTGCGCTATTGCAGCGAAGTGACGAATCTTGCGCCGGGTTGGGCGGATGGCTGGTACCAACTGGGGCGAGAATATTTCCTGCAAGGCGATTTTGCGAACGCGCAGGAAAACCTGCATCGCTGCGCGGCGCTGCAAACGATGCAAAATGTACCGGTGGCGGAGCGGCGCTTTGAATGCTGGTATTTACAGGGGCAGGCGGCGCAGATACGCGGGGATTGCGAAGCATTGTTGAGTACTTACAATGAATTTCGCGCCATGTCTACGAATTCAGATGTACAGGAAACGTGGGTTTACCCACCTGAAGGCCCGCCGGGGTGTGCGTCTAACGGCGGGGCAAATAAGGTGTTAAGGGCGGGGCAGCGGATGAGTAAAGCAGCGCGTGAAAGGCATTTTTACCCGACGCTCCTACAGTGACCGCGGCTAATTTATGGTATTAGGCGGGTGGCGGCGGGTTATCCACAGTCTGATCGGGATCGGGTTCAAGCACAGATGGCGCGGGCGGTTCAGCCGCTGTCTGCGGGGCAGGTGAAGCCGCTACAACTTCGTGGTCATCGGAATCTTCCCAAGAGATGATCCAGACGCAAGCGCCGGCAACCAGCACACAGGCGGCCAGCAGCGCCAACCATTGGCCGGGCAGCAAGCCCACATCACGAGCTTCAACCACCAGCAAAATGATCATGCCCAGCGACAGGACAATCCACGCTGCAAGGCGGGGGTGTACGCGAGTCCAGCGAACCGGCGCGAAAGTTTCGATACGTTCCATAGTTAATTTCCCTCGAACGCCCCCATTATAGCGAAAAAACCCAAAACTACAGCGCGATATTTGCGATTCATGAGGGGTACGTTGGGCTGCCCCTACTGCGCTAAGGGACACGGCATACCGCGTCCCTCTGGCCTTCCCCTACGTTTTGGGTTGAATGGAGCGTTACACACACTGAAGGGCTAAATTGGCTTCATCACGCGGTCGGCGCGCAACTGCTTCATCAAGCCGATATTATCGGATGTGAGCAGCTCATGGGCGGCTTCACGCCATGCCGGAAACTTGATTTCATCCAGCTTCATGGGCTGATAGCCTGCGCCGAGAAATGCCTGCCCAATATCGGCGGGGGTAGATTTCGGCAAGAATACAAAGCTCACTTCACTTTGCAGCTCGCGGCTGGCTTCTTCAACGGCATTCACCAGCGCGCGCACGACTGGCTCGCGGGGGACATCCAATGCGACATAAAATTCATCCACACGGGTGATTAAGTTTTCTACTTGCCAGCCCGCCAACGCCACTACCCTGCCCTGCATATCCTGTACCAGCAAATAGCTTTTCTGCCCGAAGGCCATCATCACATCCATGCGGCTGACTTCGCGCTTCGTCGCCTGCGTGATGAATGCGGCAATCAACTCGGTATTCGCGGGCATTCCCCGCCGTACGATGATCTCAAAGCCCGGCGCAATAGAATAGTGCATGCCGGTAGACTTCTTGATTTCACCGCCAAGAGGCTTCACAGCGGCGAGTGGGGTTTCCACTACACCCCGCGCTTTTGCCGGCAGTTTGTTCCATGCGGCCTGCACCTGCTTCCAGGTTTCCTCAACATTGCCATCATTCGTGATGATGACATTCGCTTTAGCAATTTTCTCGGCCTGTGGGCGTTGGGCGAGGATACGCCGCCGCGCTTCTTCTTCAGACATTTTGCGGCGATCCACCAGACGCTTAATCTGAGCCTCTGCCGAAGCATCTACCACCCAGACCGCATCGACAATATTGCGTAAATTTTCGCTCTCTAACAGCTTAATCGCCTCAATGACGACGACCCGTTGTTTGGCGCGCCCCAACAGCGCGGCGATAGCCTGACCGACAACCGGATGAATGATGGCTTCGAGTTTGGCGAGGGCATCTGGATAGGTGAACACAATATTGCCTAGCAGCGGGCGATTCACCGTACCATCAGAATTCAAAATGAACTTACCGAACATTTCGACGGTGGGCAGATAAGCGGGTGCGCCGGGCGCGGTGGCCTGATGCGAAAGCTGATCAGCATCAATGGTATAAGCGCCGAGATGCTGAAGCATTTGCCGGACGACGCTTTTGCCAACCGCGATATTGCCAGTGAGGCCGATGACGTATCTGTCTGCGCTCACGGCATCCTCCAATATAAAGACAGGAAAAATGAAAGTTGTGTATCCATTTTACCTTGAATTAACGCGCCGACGACGTGTTCAGGATTAAGGTATTCGGTTGGGGGTGGGGGTCAAGGAGTTTTAGACCCTGATCGTTGGGCAAGCTTCTCCGCGCAGCGAAGGCGCTGGAGCGCACTTTCCCCTAGCCTCCTGACGGTTCGAGCGTCGGGCGGATTGGCGCAGATTCGGCTAATTTTCGGGCTTGCAGCGCCGCCTCTACGGGCAAACGCAGCGCCATCAATCCAGTGATAATCGTGACCGCGCCGACCACCTGAAATGCTGCTTCAAGGCCGATTCTATCGGACATTGCCCCAATCAGCAGCGTGCCTAATGCGCCCATGCCGAACATAAAGCCCAGCGAAAGGCCGGAAACAAGCCCTTTACGGGCAGGCATAATTTGCTGCGCCATGACCACCAACAGGCTGTGACCGCCGCCAGTGAGCGCGCCAACCAGCAGCGCCAGCAGCAGCGCGGCAGGCACAGTTTCGGCAGCAGGCAGCAGCATGAGCGCCGGGCCACCAAGTATTAAGGTCATGCCGATGATGAGCCGGCTGCTGAAACGCGATGCCATGCGCGCAAAAATGACGCCAGAAATGCCGCCGGCAAACCAGTACATGCCGGTTAAGGCGCCATATTCGCTGGCCGGCCAACCTTTCAACTGAAAAATACGCGGGATATAGGCGGCAGTACCGGGATTGGCTAGCGCGCGCAAAGCGATCACAACCGCCAGATAAGCGATCACGCTTGCGGCGACCGGCGCAGTTTTACCACTATCGCCCGTCGTATGGTGATGCGTTTGCAGGTAGGCTAATCGCGAAGGCATGGAGAACAGCAGCAGCAGAATGCCCGGCAGCGCGATCAAGGCTAGCGCCGCAACCGGAGAAAGTGTGCCATGCTCCACCAGTTGATTTTGCACCGATGGGCCAAGCGCGGCGGTGAAGAGATTATTGCGAGTCGCAAATTGATCCAACAAGAGGCCGATCAGCAGCGGGCCAAGGCCACCGCCCAACTGCCCGCTGAGGAAGAAGATCGAAGTATAGTGCGCTGGCCGCGCGGAACTTATCTCCGAGGCATACATCGCGCCAATCGGGTGAAAAGCGCCACTGCCCAGCGCGGCCAGCACATAAGGCACGAGCATCGCCCAATACTGGCCGGTGGTGGCGCCAAACATCGCCAGCACGAGAAAGCTCAACGTCCAAGTGATGCCGCCTGCCCCCAACCAGCGCCCGCCGCTTTTATCGGCTCGAAAGCCGAAAAAAGGCTGGCTAAACGCGCCGGCCATCTGGTAGCCGCTGACGGCAATGCCGATTTGCGTGTTGCTCAAGCCCATCACATGCCCACTGATGAAGGCCAGCAGCACCGGCCCCATGGCATTGAACAGATCAATCGTGAAGTGGCCTATACAGATCGCGCGAAACAACCAGCGATTGGAAGCGGTCATAAATCCATCTCGAATTGTGTGAAAAGGTGTTTGATCCACCTCTATCATCGTGGTTTCACAGGCTGGTTGTCAAATGGGAATTAGGGAAAGTGATGCGTGATGCATGATTATTTGATACGAAAGCTCTGCTTTGCTTGACGCTGGTATAGTGCAAACGATAAGATTTGCTGCATGATCAAAGTCCTCCGTAATTGCATATTGGCGGCGCCCTAAATGAAACCATCGGTCTATTTGAGTCACCGGCGAGATGTGAGCCGGAACATGGCGCTGGCGCTGTATCGCGCCCTAATTTCGGCTGGCTTTGATGTTTTCATTGATCCTGATGATTTCATTTCTCCGGTTTCAGAAGCGCAAATTACCGCGCGCAGTCATTTTGTGATGCTGCTCACCCCGGCGACACTGGCCGATACACCGAGCGACGATCATTTGCCTCGTGAGCTTCATCTCGCAAAAGCAAGCGGGCGCGCCATTTCAATGGTATTGGCCTATGGCGCAGAACTTGATGACAGCGTGCGCCTGCCTGAGGTACGCCAGACAACAAATGCCAGCGTGATTGTGCTGCCGGCGGACGATCCAGCTTCGGGCATCCACACGCTGATCAAGCGCCTTCGAGAGCCGGGCGCGCCAGAAGATATTGAGGCGACGCAGGACGCCACAGCCAAACGCAAGCTGAGCCGTATACAGCGTTTAGCCCCGGTTACGGCAGAGCGAATTGAAGCAGAATCATTGTTTAATCACGCGCTGCTGCATGGCGGCGAATCGGGATCGATCTCAATTTTGAGCGAGGCGGTGCGCCTACATCCTGATTACGCGGAAGCCTATTTCCAGCGCGGTCTGATTCACATGCGGCGAGGGAATGTGACTGCCGCCCTTGAAGATTTCAATGCGGCGCTGCGCCTGCGCCCACTGGATGCCGTGGCCTACAATAACCGTGGGCTGGTTCATAGAGCACAGAAACATATTGATATGGCTATCGCTGATTTTGATGAGGCAATTCGTCTGAATCCGCGCTTCGCTAACGCCTATAACAATCGCGGCATGTCACGCAAGGCGCTAGGCGATCTGGATGGCGCACTGTCGGACTATACCGAAGCAATATCGCTCAAGCGCGATTTCGCCAGCGCTTACAACAACCGCGGGCAAGCCCATAAAGCCAAGGCGCTGGAGATCCGCGATAACTCACGCGCTGCGCGCAGCCTGCTGCAATCTGCGCTGGACGACTTTGATGCCGCCATCTACTGCCAGCCAAACCATGCCGCTGCGCACAACAACCGTGGATCGATTCTTTTTCTGCTGCATGATGTGGATGGCTCGATTGCCGATTTCAGCGCGGCGATTAGCATCAACGCAAAATATGCCAACGCCTTCTTCAACCGCGGGATCGCCTTCAAAGCCAAAGGCGATCCTGAATCCACGCTGCAAGCGGTCAAAGATTTCGAGCGTTCCGCAGAACTGCAACCGCAGGCCAACACCTACTATCACAGCGGGCAGGCGCGGCGCTTAAGCGGCGATCTGACCGGCGCGCTGCACGATTACGAAGAGGCGCTGAAGCTTGACCCGACGGCGGCTAATGCGCTCACCCAACGCGGCGCAGCGCGGCGGCTGACCGGAGATCTTCAAGGTGCGCTGGCCGATCACGAAGCCGCGCTGCAGATCACCGAATCACCGCAGGCTTACTACAACCGCGCGGCGGCACGCGCCGAAGCCGGGGATGTTGAAGGCGCGATGCAGGACTACAATGCGGCTATCGCCTTGAACCCGCGCTATGCCGAAGCCTACAACCGCCGCGGCGTGCTGCATTTCTCACGGGGCGACAACCGAAGCGCGCGCGCGGATTACGATTTGGCAATTAAATCCGCCCCACGCTTGGCCGTTGCTTACAACAACCGCGGGGCGGTGCTATATGCCGATGGCGATGCCGATGGCGCGCTGGCTGATTATGACATGGCGGTTCATCTTGACCCGCGCTATACGCTGGCTTATGTGAATCGTGGCGCTGTGCGCGCTGAACTAAGCAACTTTGCCGGCGCTATCGCTGATTATAATGAAGCCTTAGGCTTGAATCCTGCCTATGCCAGCGCCTATTACAATCGCGGGCTGGCACACGCGCATCAAGACAATTTTGATCTGGCGGTGGCCGATTATGATGATGCGCTGCGTTTGAACCCTGAGCTATATGAGGCGCTGCTCAATCGGGGGCTGGCAAAGGCGGCGCGCGCGGGCGAAAATGATCTGGGCGAGGCGATTCAAGACCTGAGCGCCTACCTCCCCTTTGCCGATGATCAACGCGCCCCAGAAATTCAAGAAATCATCGCGGCGCTGGCGGCGCGCCACGGGTGAGGGTCTGCACGGCAGATGCAGGCAAGATCAGCCATGTTAAAATAGACGGATCGCAAACGGGCATACCGGTGAAATGAAGGATATCGTTAGAAACTGGCTGGTGAAGAAAATCGGCCAGATCGCCAGCGTGCGCGGAAGCGCCGTGAACCGCGACGGCGTGATCGTGGCGGTTACGTGGAGCGCAACGCTGATTCATATCTATCTGCTCAACGAGATCACCAAGCCCCGCGGCCTCAAAAAGACGCTTCAGGAAAATTCTCGCGTCGGCGCAAGCTCTCTATTCATTATTGATGCGGCGCTGGCCCCTCAAGATGGCATCAAAACCGATCCCGGTGAAGGGCTGATGGCGCTGCATACGCTGTTCAAAGATCGGCTGTATACCTATCGGATTGATGAGAACGGGCAACCAGCCATCGGGCAGGTGCATTTCAAATCATTTGGCCGCGCCAATGAATACGAAGTGTGGTATGGGCCAGATGTTGAGATTGCCCATTTACCGGCATATCGCACATGGATTCGCCAGCCAAACGCGATGAAAGGCGACTGGCTGATAGCAAATTTAGGTTCAGATACATTCTGGAGGCAACCAGATTATACCGCCGGGCGGCAGGCTTTTCGCCAGCAGACGCGGACGACACGGGCGTACAGTTGGAGCAAGACCACCAACGGCGCGGGGGGGCTGGATTCAGAAGAGGAAACGCCGCGCGCTGGCGCATCCCCACCATACATTCCCCTGCGAAACTCAAAGCTTGAGCGCAGCTATGCCGAACTAGGCTTAACTGGCGTGGCAACCAGCGAGGAAGTCAAATCTGCCTTCCGTAATCTGGCGCGAACCTTACATCCTGATGTGAGTGAACTACCGAAAGAAGAAGCGGAACGAAAATTCAAAGCGATGAGCGAGGCCTACACCTTCATCAAGCTGACAAAAGGTTGGTGAGGGGAACGCCTATTATGAGGCATCCCCAGATATTTCCTGCGCTTCTTCGCGCTCCCCTTGCAGCAGATCGTTGAGCAAGCGCTTCCAGCGCGCCGGCGTTTGCTTCTTGTCGCCATTAAGATCACGCGAAAGTTGGTGCAAGCGGGCTTCGCGCAGCAGTTCTTGTTTCCGTTGTTCGTTCACCAGAATGTCGATATTTAGATTAAACATGGCTAACTTTCCCCTTTATTCATTGCTCTGTTGACTAGTTCGTAGATGGCGCGCATTTTGTTCAAAATTGGTGATGGATTGCTATAGATATATGCAACTGGAAGAACATTTGTGATACGCGCCATGCCGTTATCTCCGCCTAGCAATTATTTGATTACGGGCTATCGAAGCCATTTTGTGAAAGGTCATACGCAGTTAATTTCAATTGCCACTATTCGCATCAAGCAGCGGAAATTTCTCGACGCAATGTTATTAGCTATAATCGGCTTTAAGGTCTAATTTGAGGCTTATGCACAAGAGAAGAAAGTTACAATTGCATGGTGATGAACGCGCATAGCGTCGCGCCTGATATTTACCAGGTACGGATTCCACTACCTTACCTGTTAAATCACGTTTATTGCTACCTGTTACGCGATTCTGCGGGATGGGCGATTGTAGATACCGGGTTGAATTGGCCTGAGGCACGCGCCGCATGGGAAGCCTGTTTTGAGCAGCTAGAAATCAACCCGAAAACGGATATTCAAAAGATCGTCGTCACGCATATGCATCCGGATCATTTTGGGATGGCGGGCTGGTTTCAGGCACAGTCTGGCGCGCCGGTGTATCTTTCTGCTCATGATCGCGATACAGCGCTGCGAGTATGGTATGAATGGCCGGATCGCTCTGAAGAAATGCGGGTTTTCTTTCAGAAATGCGCCCTATCTGAGGACAAAATACGGGAAGTGATCGCCGCAGGTGATGATACTGCCCAACTGACTACCCCACTGCCTGATCAGCTTGAGCGAATTGAGGGCGACACGATCACCATTGGGGATCGGAATTTCAGAGTGATTCCCGCGCAGGGGCATTCTGATGGGCAAGTGCTGTTTTACCATGAGCCGGAAGGGCTTATGATCTCTGGCGATCAGGTGTTGATGAAAATTACGCCGAATATTGGAGTATGGCCGGAAACAGCGCCGGCGCCGCTGGCACGCTATCTGGCGTCGCTGGCATCGCTTCATGAACTGCCGGTGAAACTGGCGCTGCCGGGGCATAAAACGGTGATTCATCACTGGCAGGCACGCATTAAAGAATTACAGGCGCATCATGAGGATAGATTGGCGCTGCTGCAAAAGGCCGTCACTTCAAACACGACTGTTTTTGAAGCGATGTGCAAAATTTTCGATATGTCGCGCTTAACGTCGCATGAAGTTCGCTTCGCGCTGGCAGAAACACTGGCACATCTGGAATATCTGCGCGATGCTGGCAGAATTGGCAGTCAAGATACGGGTGATACCTTCCTTTTTCACGGGTGATCGCGCTGGCGGGCGCGATAGATAACCCCTAGAACATCCCCATCCTGTAGGCGCGGATTGTGCTATACTTCCGGCGTTTGAGAAGCAACCTCTTAGCATCGGGAACAACCTAATGAACCTGACAGATTTAACGCTCACTTCGGCGCGGGAAATGCTGCGCCGCGGCGAGATCAGCGCGGTTGATCTGACGAAAGCCTATCTAGAGCGTATCGCGGCGGTTGATCCGCAAATTCAAGCCTTCTTGATAGTGACGGCAGACCGCGCATTAGCCGACGCTGAACGCGCCGACGCAGCACGCGCAAAAGGGGATGATCGCCCGTTACTAGGCATTCCGCTGGCGATCAAAGATGTGCTGTCTACCGACGGCATTGAAACCACCTGCGGCTCAAAAATTCTCCATGGCTATAAGCCGGTATTCACGGCGACCTGCGTCAAACGGCTGGAAGATGCGGGCATGGTGATGCTGGGCAAGCTGAACATGGATGAATTCGCGATGGGTTCATCTACCGAAAATTCAGCGTATCAGATCACGCGCAACCCCTGGGATACGGAGCGTGTTCCGGGCGGCAGCAGCGGCGGCAGTTCGGCGGCGATTGCGGCGAGCATGGCGCTAGGCGCATTAGGCACAGATACGGGCGGCAGTATTCGCCAGCCGGGGGCATTCTGCGGCGTGGTGGGCTTGAAGCCGAGCTATGGGCGGGTATCGCGCTATGGATTAGTCGCTTTCGGCTCATCGCTGGACTGCGCCGGGCCGCTGGCGCAAACGGTGGCAGATACGGCCGAACTGTTACAGGTGATCGCCGGGCATGATCCGCTGGATGCGACCAGCCAGCCCGCTGAAGTTCCCAATTATCGCGCCAGCCTGACCGGCGATATTCGCGGGCTGCGGGTGGGCGTGCCGAAAGAATACTTCATAGATGGCATGCAAAGCGACGTTGAGCAGTCGGTTCACGCGGCGATTGAGCAGTTGAAGGCTTTAGGCGCAGAAATTATCGAAGTGAGCTTGCCGCATACCAGCTACGCGCTGCCGGTGTATTACATCATCGCCCCCGCCGAAGCCAGCGCGAATCTGGCGCGTTACGATGGCATTCGCTACGGCGTGCGCGTCGAAAAAGGTGATATGTGGTCTACCTATAAGGCCACTCGCGGCGAAGGTTTTGGCGCGGAAGTGAAGCGCCGGATCATGCTGGGGACGTATGCCTTATCTGCCGGCTACTACGATGCTTATTACGGCAAGGCGCAGCAGGTACGCACGCTGATCAAGCGCGATTTTGACGAAGCCTTCACCAAAGTAGACGTGATCGCCGCGCCGACTACGCCGAAAACGGCGTTTCGCATTGGCGAAAACAGCGCCGATCCGCTGGCGATGTATCTGGAAGATGTGTTCACGCTTCCGGCCAGCCTTGCCGGCGTGTGCGGGATGAGCCTGCCCTGCGGCTTTGACAGCAGCGGCCTGCCCATTGGGATGCAGTTGATCGGGCCGGCGTTTGGCGAAGAAGCGATCTTGAAGGCGGGCTACGCTTATGAGCAGGCTACCGAATGGCATAAGCGCGCGCCGGGGTTATTGTAGGCAAAATAAAGCGTAGCAAGGGTAAAACAAGCCTTTACTTCTATCCTTGCTACGTATTTATTTAAAGCGCTCATCAATAGGAGGCAGTATCTGTAATGCCACTTTTCAAAATAGATGATCAATCAAATACCTATCAAATCCCTGCTGGGCGTTTCCCCCTTGAACGCGATCTTCACAAGCTTATCGAAAAAAACCTAGATAATTTATTCAATATTCGGTTTGTCGCCTCAGAATATGCAATTTGGGGTGAGCAGCCGGGCAGAATAGATACACTTGGACTAGATAGCAACGGATCGCCTACTATTATCGAATACAAACGCGAAGAAAAAGAAAGCGCCATTAATCAAGGGCTTTACTATCTCAATTGGCTGCTAGATCATCGCGGTGATTTTATTGTTGCTGCTCAAAGAACTCTCGGCTCTCAAATTGAAATATCGTGGGACAACCCTAGACTTCTGGTCATAGCCCAATCATTCGCTAAATGGGACACTCATGCCGTTAAGCGAATGGGCGATGGCATTGAACTATGGCGATACGTTTTATATGGCGATGATTTATTCTTTATAGAGCAAGTTTACGGTCAACCACGACAAAATCGTTCAATCGTGGTTGTCGATCAAACAAATGACGTTGAGCAAATTGAAAAGCCTAACTACACAGTTAGCCTCCATTTAAATAATAAAAAAGAATCCGTCATAAATCTGTTTCACATGATACGGGAAGGGATTCTAGGTTTCGCGGCTGAAGATGGAGAAGTTATTGAAACAGCCAATAAGCTCTATATTGCGTATCGTCACGGTAAAAATTTCTGCGAAATTGAACTCATGTCAAAAAATCTAAAAATTACGATTGATATCCCCTTAAGTGAATTAGATGATCCCAAAGGGTTAGCCCGCGATGTATCAACGGTAGGGCATTGGGGAACTGGCGAAACTCAATTCAAGGTGAGTGATGTTGAACAAGTTCCATATGCCCTAAATTTAATCGGACAAGCATTCTTGCGAACGATCTAAGATGAACCAACTACCCTTCAATAAGTCGGGCAAGTTCTGGCGGGGCAACCTGCACACCCATTCTACGCAGTCGGACGGCACAAAAACGCCTGAACAGGTCTGCGCGTTCTATCGCTCAGTGGGTTACGATTTTCTCTCCATCACTGACCATTTCACGCAGACGTATAAGTACCCGATCACCGATACCCGCCCATTTCAGAGCGACGATTTCACCACGCTTTTAGGCGCGGAACTGCATGCGGGAAAAACCAGCATAGGGGAAATATGGCATATTCTGGCGGTGGGCCTGCCGCCAGATTTCCCGCCTAACCTGCCTGATGAGGACGGCACGGCGATAGCGCGGCGGGCGCTGGAGGCCGGCGCGTTTGTGGCCTGCGCGCATCCAAACTGGTACGCCTTGAGCGAAAGCGATGTGATCGCGCTGGGCAATGTTCATGCCATCGAGACCATCAATGGCATCTCGCGTGATCATAATGACCGGATTGACAGCTGGTACATGTTGGACGCCATGTTGAATCAGGGGCGGCGTTATTTCGCGCTGACCACCGATGACGCACATTTTCACGCACAGCATAACGATCTTTTACTCGGCTGGACGTGGGTAAAAAGTGAGAGCCTGACGCCAGAAGCAATTTTAGCCGCGCTGAAGGCCGGTTCGTATTACAGCAGCAGCGGCCCGATGATTCACGATGTGCAGTTTTTGAGCCGAACACAGGTCTATATCCGCTGTTCGCCCGTGGATCACATCTTCGTTACTAGCGTTGGCCCCCGCAGCATTTACCATCATGCCAACGGCGTGAGCGAGATTGAACTAGATTTGAAACGACTGGGCGACAGCCCCTTCTGCCGGATCACAATACGAGATAGGCAGGACAGGCGCGCATGGACGAACCCGATCTGGTTTGAGGGCTGAACGGCTGTGAGCGTCGTTTGCTTTGGGGAACTGCTGATTGATTTCGTGCCTACCGAAAAAGGCGTGGCAGTGGGCGATGCGGCGCAGTTCATCAAGGCGGCGGGGGGCGCGCCAGCAAACGCTGCGGTGGCGCTGTCACGGCTGAATCATGCGGCCACCTTTCTGGGGCAGGTGGGCGATGATCCGTTCGGGCATTTTCTCGCCCAAACACTACAAGCGGCGGGCGTGAATGTTGAAGGCCTGCGTTTCAGCAAGGAAGCGCTAACGGCGCTGGCATTTGTCGAATTGAGCGACAGCGCGGATCGTTCGTTCATCTTCTACCGCAAACCCAGCGCCGATATGCTGATGCGCCCTGAAGATGTGGCCTTAGACCTGATTCGTGGGCAGCGCGTCTTTCATTTTGGCTCAATCACGATGATCAGCGAACCTAGCAAAAGCGCGACGCTGGCGGCGGTTGAATATGCGAGGGATAACGGCCTGCTGATTTCTTACGATCCGAACCTACGCATGAGCCTATGGCCGGATCGGGAGTCAGCGCATGCGGGGCTGATGCTCGGCTTTGACTACGCGCAGATCGTGAAAGTGAGCGCAGAAGAACTGGCATTTCTGACTGGCGGCACAGATGCAACGGCGCTGTTTCGCCCGCAAACGCTGATCTTGGCGGTCACGCATGGGGCAGAAGGCGCAACCCTTTACACCCGTGATCAAACTGTAGATGTGCCCGCATTTCCGGTGAACGCGGTAGACACCACCGGCGCGGGCGATGCATTCATGGCAGCACTGATCAGCGGGGTGCTGGAAGCAGGCGAAAGTTTAGTGGATCAACTGGCGGAAATCGGGCGCTTTGCCTGCGCTGCTGGCGCGATTACAACCATGACCAAAGGGGCAATTCCCGCGCTGCCGACGCGCCAGCAAGTGCTGGAATTTCTGGCCGAATGCTAATGCCAGCACGAAGATTCGACCTAGTTACTACACATTAGCCCAACCCTTTACTTGAATCACACACGTCGCTTAAACTACATCCTTAGTCTGGATGAAACCACAATCAGCCCGTACACATCATCTGATTAGGAAGTGCCTGCATGCCTTCAACAACAGAAGGTAGCGTCGTAGAACCTAGCGTTCAGCTGCTTTCCAATACTCGTATCACATCTTCCCACAAGGTGCTGCTCATGATTGCGGTGATCGTCATCTGCGCAAGCAGCGTGCGATTGCTTACTTATGATCGTTTTTTACCCTATATCGATTACGTAGACGAGCCTCATTATGTAGCGCTTGCAGACGAAATTCGCGGTTTTTCCGATCAATCGTCAATCAGAGAACTGTACGGTCTGCTTTCGCCGCTTTATGTATATACCAACGTTGTTGTTCACACCATTCATGATTTTTTCAGCGCAAACCCCTGGCATATTCCTGGTGAATATTATTACACGCTCCGTCTCTTATCGGTCTTCTTCGGCGTGTGTACGGCGCTCACCATTGCATGGATAGGCTGGCAGTTGGGGGGGAAATGGGCAGCCCTGATAAGTGGGCTGGTATGGGCATTTTCCCCCATTGTCGTTGAGTTGAACAATCGTCATCCCAGACCCTATGCTTTACCTTGTCTGCGTTTTGGCTGTTGCCACAGGCATCGCGGCATGGAATCGCAACTCGCTGATATTTCTGGCACTATCACTCATCTGCGGAGTCGCGGCTATCTACCTAAAACTATGGGCAGCGACGGCCGTTATCCCATTTATCGTCGTTAGCATAGCCTTTGTGGTTCGGGGCGGGCGCACCATACTTCCCCGTATCCTTCTTCTGTACGGCATCGCGGCTGTATTTGCGCTGCATTTTTTACTCGTACTCAATCCTTTTGAGAATACCCATCTAATGAGCGCTAATCTGATAGATGGCGCGTTCTTCTCCAACGTCTTCAATATAAATCGAATTTTCAATAATTTGTGGTTTATGGCCTATCCAGTGGATGGCGGGCTAAGAATTTCTTTTATTGTACTGATTCTAGGTACAGCGGCTTATGTTTATTGCCGTCGCAAACAGTTGGAAGCCGCCGATTCCGGCAGTCTATGGATTATTGGCATCTATCTGCTTAGCACATGGTTGCTGAGCGCTGGCATTAGCAACGTCAATATCGATCCTTCCGGGCGCATGCGCCATATCTTTCCTGCATCGGTGGCGTTTATTCCCATTTGGGGATACTGCCTTGTACTCATCGCCAGCGCAAGCAAGCATTACCTTAACAATCACAAAATGAACGGTGAGCGAATTGTTCAGGTTGGCGTATCTACGCTGCTACTCATCATCCTGATTGGATATGCACAGGGCAATTTTGATCTCATCACGCGATTCAACCGCCCTCATACCATTAACCTCTTAGTGGATTGGTTCGATAGCAGCCCACCGCATGAGGGTCTCGTGCTTTTTCCTTGGGCCTCAAAGCAGGAACCCATGTGGGAGCGTATATGGGGCGCATACATCGGAGACAAACCTTATGATAGATGGACGATGCGCATTGATGAAATTCCACTGAGCACGCCCGAAGACTATCTTGCCAGAAATATTCGCTGGTTTGTTGTGAGTGATGCCGATTTCCGACGCTCTGAAGACCTGCAAAGCGTGCAAAACTATTTACAGAGCCTGTTCCTAGTCAAAACGATAACCTCTCAACCCGGACAAAATGAAGGAAGCGGGATGTATATCTATCGCTTCGAGCATCCGGATCAGGATACAGATTATCTTTTCGGAGATCAGATACGGTTGATAGGTTATGATTTTCTAGCCCCGGTTATAGTTCCTGGGGATACAATTCAACTTCGCCCCTACTGGCAGCTTGAACATGAAACCCAGCAAAATTTATCGGCGTTTGTCCACTTGTATAGCGTCAATTCCGTTGAGGCTGGCACGCCTGTATTGTTCGCGCAATGGGATGGCGAACCGCTGCCAAATAGCAATCGTCCAACATCGACCTGGAATGATTTAACGGAAATATATTTTGGCGAGCCGCTCGAAGTGTCGATCCCGGCAGATTTAGAACCGGGTGAATATATTTTGGCTCTAGGCTTATACGACTACACAACGCTACAGAGACTGATCGCTGTTGATGGCTCCAGCTTCTACAGCATTCCGATTACGGTATCCCCCAGCACATCGGCTGAAGCTAATCCAAACCATTAAGTAAGTGCTGCCAGCGCCTCCAACAGGCGGTCATGCAATTTGCCGCCGCTGGTGACGACCATGCCTTTATTGCGCGCCAGCGTGCGCCCTAAGGAAAAATCGAGCAGCGAGCCATCCAGATCGGTGACGACGCCGCCCGCCGCCTGCACGATGGCGACGCCCGCCGCGTGATCCCATACTTTATGCGCTTTGCCGCCTTTGGGCAGGCGCACATACACATCGGCATCGCCACAGGCCACCATGCCGTATTTATCCTGACTGTCAATGCGCTCTAATTTCGGGTTGATGAATCCCGCGGCTTTGAACACCGCCAACATGCCATCATGATCGGCATGATCATTTTCGACGCTTTCTACGGCGCGAATGTTGGTGAGGCCTTTAGGCTGCGGGCTGACGGCGATGCGATAGGTTTTGCCGCCTTCCAGCTTCTCCACGCGGGCGGCGCCGCCCTCTGTAAAAAACAGCAGGCCGGTAGTTTGACCGGCAGGGTAGCCGGGGCAGCATAAGATACCGGCAGCGGGGATGCCCTGTTCCAGCACGCCGCAGGCGATACAGTAGCGCCGCGCAGCGATGAAGCCTTTCGTGCCATCCACCGGATCGATCACCCATGTACGCTCAGACTGGCGATCACGGCCTGCATTCATCCACTGGGTTAAATCATCCTGCGTCACCGGCTGCGCCAAGACATCAGATACCAGCGAAGCGATCAACACGCGATCATTTTCGCTCACCAGCGCTTGAAACTGTTCGCCGCTTTCTTCAGCCAGCATGCCGTCATCGGGATACAAGGCATTGATCGCGCGGCATAAAATTGCCTGAGAGCCATAATCGGCAATCGTGACTGGCTCGCCTTCTTTCATCAATCCAGAGGCATTTAGCGCCTGCACGCGGCGGGTCAACACAGCCGCCTGCCGAACGGCTTTAAGAATTGGCTTCAAATCGGGCAAGAGTATCATCCTTCATCGTTGGGCAATACGCGCATTATAGCTTAACTCGGTAAAAGGGCAGACTGCGCTGCCGCGCCGTCGTATGCTACACTTCAGCGATGCCAAAACAACTCTTGTTCATCACGTGGTATACAGGATTAGGCGGCGGCGAAACCGCGCTGCTGGCGCTGGCCGATGCGCTCGATCCGGCGCGCTATCTGCCGCATCTGACCGCCCCCCGCGAAGGCCAGCTTACGGCGCAGTGGCGCAAACGCGGCTGGCCGGTGCATATTCTGCCTTTTCGCGGCGCAAGCACATGGTTTGTGCCGTTCATCTGGGCGCGATTCCCCATCGTCGGTAAGCTGCGAACGCTGATTCGGGAACAGGGATTCGCGGCAGTTTACAGCGATTATCACAGCCTGCCCTACGCCCTGCCCGCCGCTGAAGATGCGCAGATTCCGGCAATCTGGATGTGTCATGGTTGGTGGTTTAAGCCGAAATTCTGGCAGCGGGGTTTCTTCCGCAGGCCATCGGCCACGGGCTTTGCGGCATCGTGGACGGTACGCGACGGCTTTCTAGGCAGCCCGCCATTCATGCCGCCCGAACAACTACCGGTATTGGCGTTAGGGGTTAACACGCAGCGCTTCAAACCAGATATAGACGGTTTACCCCTACGGCATGAATTCAATATCTCACCCGATGCGCCGCTGGTGGCCTTGATCGCGCGGTTTCAAGACGTGAAGGGTCACGATATTTTTCAGGATATGGCGCGGCTGGTGGCGGCAGAAATTCCAGAAGCGCGTTTCATCGTCGCCGGCGATAATGT
>DAOTUZ010000043.1:0-17957 GCA_034437295.1 Anaerolineae bacterium
CGCCTTGAGGATAACTGCCTCTAATGCTGCGGGAATTTCAGGGTTAAGCACACGCGGCTGCGGCGGCGAAGATTTCACATGTTGAAGCAAAAGCGCCGGAATTTCATCCTCACTAAACGGTAGTTGGCCGGTCGCTAACTCAAACAACACGACGCCCAACGAATAAATATCAGTGCGCCGATCTAATGCCTGCGCCTGCGCCTGTTCAGGCGAAAGATAAGCGGGAGTGCCGATGATCATCCCCGCGGCGGTGACGCGCTTAGCTTCACGCGGCAGCGCTAGGCCAAGATCCATGATCTTGATCTGCCCCTGAGGCGTCACTTTAATGTTTGCAGGCTTAATATCTCGGTGGATGATCTCGCGCTCATGGGCATAATGCAGCGCATTGGCGATTTGTTTGCCAAGATCAACAACTTTTTCAGGCGGCGCAGGAATCTGTTCGCTAAGCGTTTCGCCCTCAACATATTCCACTACCAGAAAATTCGTCCCCTCATCTTCGACAATATCGTAAAGCAGCATGATGTTGGGATGATTAAGCTGCGCGGCAGAGCTGGCTTCCTGAAAGAAGCGCTTTACGACTGTATCGCGTACAAATGGCTGCAATACTTTGAGGGCGACTTTGCGTCCAAGCCGGCGATCAAGAGCAAGATATACAACGGCTGTCGAGCCTTCGCCTAACAGGTTCTGAATTTCGTAGCGGTTGCGAAGTGTGCGTCCGATCATCGCCTGAGCGTCTCGATGGGTGATTCTTTAGCTCAAAGCATAGCACGTGGCGTAATGTTGCACAAACGAGCGAATCCATTTCATTCTCCGAATTTATGGGAAAGTATCAATGAATATACGTTGGCACATGCTACATGCGGCGCCTCTACCACAAGAAATTGCTCTATAGAAAGGCAAGATCTATCGATCTTGCTTGCCCAAAAGCCAGCACGAATAAACGCTGGTGGCTGCCACTCCTCTTGATGATCTCCTGCCGGGCTTCACTTTTTCACCTCTCGCTTAGCCGCATGTTGTATACTTGTGAAAGATTACACAGAGAGAGTTCGATATGCGGCGCTGGATTGTTCTAGCGATGGTTGCAATTGCAATCATACTTGTGGGGTTTAGCCTATTGGAACCAACAGCTACGGGTGAAGTAGCTGCCAGCGCCATACTGCCGGAAGTGAGCAGCGATACCTCTGGCTTTGCCCGCGCTGTTGAGCCTTACGATTGGCAATTTCCAGAAGATTACGGCGCACATCCTGAATTTCAAACGGAATGGTGGTATTACACGGGCAATCTTGCAGATGAGAATGGCCGCCGCTTCGGTTTCCAATTCACCATTTTTCGCCGCGCACTTTCGCCCGATTCTGTAGATTCAGCCTCTGAATGGCGCAGCAACCATCTCTATATGGCGCATTTCGCAATTACAGATGTTGAAGGGGGAGAGTATCTTCATGGGCAGCGCTTCAGCCGCGAAGGCGCAGATTTAGCCGGAGCAACCTGTTCACCGCGCTGCGAAATATGGGTCGAAAATTGGATGGTTCAGGCGCTTAACGAGGAAGCCACTTCCACACAAATCACCGCCTCTAATGACGGCTATGCGCTCAATTTGAATCTAAGGCAAACCAAACCACCCGCGCTGCAAGGCGATCATGGACTGAGCGCCAAGAGTGATGCGCCGGGGAATGCCAGCTATTATTATTCGCTCACTCGACTCGACTCGGAAGGCAGTATCACCATCGGGGATCAGGTGTTTGAAGTTACCGGGTTCGCATGGATGGATCATGAATTTAGCACGAGCGCGCTCGGCAGCGGGGCGCTTGGTTGGGATTGGTTTGGCCTGCAACTGGATGATAATCGCGAATTGATGCTCGGCCAAATACGGCTTGTAGATGGGGGAATTGATCCCAATTTCGGCGGCATTCTGGTACAACCCGATGGATCAACGCGCTATCTGCCAGCCTCGGCAGTCACAATTCATAACACAGCCACATGGACAAGCCCGCACAGCGGCGGCGTGTATCCGGCCGCGTGGGAAATGAGCATAGAACTTGGAGAGGATGCCCCGCTGCGTTTGCAATTAACGCCGCTGCTGGCGGATCAAGAGTTGTATGGGGGCGGAATTACATACTGGGAAGGGGCAGTCGCCATTAGTGGGGATGCCGCCGGCTATGGCTATGCTGAGCTTACCGGCTATGTCGATTCGATGATTGGGCGGTTTTGATTTACCCCCACCCCTACAAATGCGCTGATCTAAAACCCACTTATGCTACAATGTGGGAGTGAATTGACTTCGCTGGAGCGCCCATGACTGACCGCGTTCAGGCTTCTGAATCAGTCGAGAATTTCCTCAAAGCAATATATTCGCTTCAGCAAGATGGCGATCGCGTTTCCACAAATACGCTGAGCGAATATTTGAATATTACTGCGCCTTCCGTGACGGATATGGCAAAACGGTTAAATGATGCCGGGTTAGTAGATTACCTGAAGCATCACGGCGTGATACTGACCCCCGATGGCGAAAAAATTGCGCTGCATGTTGTGCGCCGGCACCGGCTGATTGAACTCTTTCTGGTCAATGAGCTGGGTTATGCACTTCCGGAAGTGCATCAAGAAGCCGATGCGTTGGAACATGCTGTCTCAAATCGTTTCATCGAAGCCATTGCGTATAAACTAGGCGATCCTGATTTTGACCCGCATGGCGATCCTATTCCCACCGCCGAAGGCATTGTCCCCGAACGGGAACTGCTGCCATTAAGCGACGCTCCGGTGAATGGCTCGTTCATCGTGCAGCGATTGAATGCCTCAAATGCAGATATGCTGCTGCATATCCTTGAGCGCGGATTCAAACTCAACGCTCACATCGCAGTTATTTCGCGTGATCCATTTCAAGGCCCGATCAGCGTTAAAGTGGATGGCAAAGAAGCGATTATCGGGGCGCAAGTAGCACAGTTTATTCTGGTTGAGCCTACCTGAGGGCTATCGTAACGATCCGGCTAAAGCTGCACCCGGTGAATGCGGCTAGAAAAATTCTCGCAGTTTGGTTACCTGCCATTTATGGGCAAGCCGTATTCGCGCCACGCATTCATTCCGCCTTCAATCAGCAGCACATTCTGAAAGCCAAATTTTTGCAGCAGGCTGGTGGCAATTTGCGAACGTATACCACTGGCACAGATCACTAACAGCATGCGGTCGGCGGGCAGCGTGTTGAGCTGGCGCACAAGGGTACCATAGAATGCGTGTATCGCGCCGGGAATATGCGCTTCATCAAATTCACTTTGCGCCCGAACATCCACAACCAGCGCGCCGCCTTCAAGCAGCCCCGGCACTTCCGGAATGCTCACTATCGGCAAGGTCTGATCATATGCTTCAACTTCAAACGGTGGAAAATAACCAACGATATCATCGAGACCGATAGATCGAAGCTCCCGCGCAAGTGTATTGACCGCCCCAGGTTCACATATTAGATAGATCGGTTTAGCGTAATCTATCAGCCAGCCCGCATGAACCGGAAATTTCTGCGTGGCGGGAAGATTCAGAGTGCCTGCAATATGCGCTTCATTAAAGTCTACAGCGGGGCGCGCATCAACCACCTGCCCCTCTGCAAGCACATCTCTGAGAATAAAGCCTTCGAGCTGCTCTGGATCGTTCAAACTGTTAAGCAGCGCCGGGCCTTCGCGGTTGATGCGCTTCATTTGCGCGAAATAGGTGGGTGTTTCAGGCTGCCCATGCAGCAGCCAATCGCTAAAGGCGGCCGCTTCGTCAAATTGCAGCGCCGGGTTAAACAGCTTTTCATAACCTAAAGAAGAAGAAGGCACCGCACCAAGCGCCTTGCCGCAGGCGCTGCCAGCACCATGGCCGGGAAGCACCAGCAAATAATCAGGAAGCTGTTTTAGCTTTTGTAAACTTTTGAACTGTTGAGCAGCGCCAATAATGCTGGAGCCTTCAATGCCTACCGCAGTCTCCAATAAATCCGGGCGGCCAACATCGCCTACAAACAGACAATCACCCGTAAATATCCCCATCGGCTGATCCGCCGCCAGCGTATCGGTGAAAAGAAATATCATATGTTCTGGCGTATGACCCGGCGTATGGATAGCCTGTAACCGGATATTCCCAACCATCCACGTATCGCCATCCTGCAAGGGCTGCGACTCTGGCAGGGTGAAAGCATACTGCCATTCCGGGCCACCTTCGACGCTGTACAACATGCGCGCGCCAGTTTCCGCGCAAAGCTCACGCAGGCCGCTCGCGTAATCAGCGTGGATATGGGTTTCTGCTACCTGCGTGATTTTCAATTCATGCCGTGCAACCGCTTCCAGATAAGGCGTTACATCTCGCGCGGGATCAATGACTAAGGCTTCGCCTGTTTGCTGGCAACCAATCAAATAAGAAACCTGCGCCAACGCCTGATCAACAAATGTTTCAAGAATCATATCGCTTCCACGCGCCGTACATCACCGGGCATTTTGAGCGTATTCAATACAGGACAATTGGCCTCAACTGCCGCATGAAGCCAGCCAACTGCCTCCTGCGAAGCGGGTGACTCGACAGTTGCGCAGTACACAATATTCTCCATGCGTGGGGGCGGGCCACCCAACCCAACGACGGATGCCATATCCAATTTAGCGCTTACATCCAAGCGCACACCATCCATCGGTACTTCCAATAACAACGCCTGTATGATGTAGGTATGTACAAGGCAGCTTGCCAGGGCACCGAGTAGTATTTCCGGCGCAGTTGGGCCAAGGCCGTGACCGGCAAACAGCTCTTTGGAGTCACTGATTAAGAAGTGATCGCCAACACGGGTCGGGCGCGCGCCGGTAACACCAGCTAGAGAGGACGATGCTGTTAGGGTGATCATGCCAGCATCAGAATTGCCATTCTTACGATCATCCTCCCAATCGGCGCGTAGTTTATTAATCACCCCGCTTTTACGAGTCAAATACGGCTGTATTGATTCCATCCCAATTCATCCCTATCTTCAATGAACCCAACTAAACCGGAGGCTCTACCGGATTACCCGTTTCGGCAGGCTCACGGCGCAATTGATTGCTGCCCTCCGCTAATTTGCGGATGCGCTGCTTGACTTCATCCGGCAGATTAATTTGTTCAAGTGTATCGTCTAGCTGCTCTAACAGCACGGTACGATTATCCTGCATTGGCGCTTGTAAAATATCCTGACCCCACTGGTCACTTTCTGAGGAGAAAACTGCTTCACAGGCAGCTATCGCATCGGCAACTTCACGTTCATTGTCAACTGCGGGGTTATCCAACTTGAGTCTGCCGCGCAGATCTTTCAAACGGCTGATCGTCTCCTCATAAAGCGCAGCCTGTCTATCCCACCCGTAAATTTGCTGCGCGCTCATAATGGTTGCCGCTGCCGAAGGGATGACGGTAATGATAATCTGCGCCCAACCACCACTAACAAATGCAGAAAATGCAGCGGCGATAGCAGCAATTGCCAGAAATATTCCGGCGATCAACGCGGCAAAGCTGGAATTTTCTTCAAATTCCCCGATGCGGTCTTCATACCACGCTATCTGACGGTCATAGCGTTCTCGAATATACGCATCCTTAATGAAGGCCGTTTCAAATTCTTCGTGTTCTGAGGTTGTAAAGGCTTCACTATCAGGCGGGATCTGCCCGGTTTCAGCGGTTGATGACGAATTTCTGCCAATAGCTCCGACCTGCGCAGTGGTGATATACAGTTGATTATGGCGCTGGTAGTCACTGCCACGATACGGGCGGGAATGCGCCAAAAACAGAAAATAATGACTGCGCAGCGCCTCAGCCCGGCGACGATGGAGATACCAGCGCCGCTGCGGTTGGACAGCGCGTATACGAGTGCCAAGAAACGTGGTCAACGCGCCCATAATTGCCGCGAGCATCGCCGTAACGATGCGCTCTGTAGAACCCGGCTCATGACCTGCCGCTGCTAGCGTTAACACTGTGGCAAGTGTGGTGAGGACTGCAAAAATACCGAACATCCAGTTATAGCGATAGTACAAATTCTGATAATGGGCGGCCGCCTGACTTTCCTTGAAGAATTCGCCTGTAAAATCGCCGTTATGCAAAATGGCGAGGTCTGACAGCACAGTCTTAAAATCGCCTAGTGCTACAGATCGCCCAGACTCATTTTTAGGGCGAGTGCGCTCTATAAAAGCTGCAATATCGGCTTCGATGACGAAATCGTGATCGGCAAGAAGCTGATTGTAGGCTTCGTCACTTGCAGGGCGTTCCCATTCTTTTGCAACCCGCCATTTTGGGCGTCGTTTGATGAAAAACAAATCTTTAATACCACGCCGCTTCGTCATGAATCCCCCTTGTGCAGAAGTTTAATTGTGACCGGAACTGCCCGCCCGCACAAACATACGTCTCAATGGGAAACTTACCCGCTAAACAAGCCGGAGGATGAACCCATACTTTTATTTAGTTCCGTTCAAGTATAGACAGTTTTTCGCCTTCTGTGGTGACTATATAGTCACAAACGCCCATTTACCGCCAGCCAATTCGGAACTAACGCATTAAACGCCCCACGCATCAATAGCCCTCAACACATTGAGTAAGAGAAACCAAGTGAGGAAGCCAAGGCATTCCCATCCATTTTAATACGATAGCCCTATCATCTGATCTAGCCTGTCAACGATGCGGCTGAATTATGGTAGAATTCCGTCGCTATGTTTTCCCGCCGCCTACGCCACTTTCTTTACCCACTGATAGCCTGCGTCTGGCTGATGATTGCTGCGCTTGCCTGTAACTTGAGCAGCGACAGCCGTCCACCGACAATCGTCCCACAACTGCCTTCGCCTACACCGCCGCCAACCATTGGCTATGCTACATTGGAGCCAGACGAGCTGCCAGATCAAGCGACAATAGCGGCAACCAACCGCGATGAAACCGTTTTGCTCAATCTGTTGGCGCAGGTTCAGCAAGACCGCCTGATGATGCACGTCAGCCGTTTACAGGGTTTTGGAACACGGCATTTCGGTTCAACCTTCTCGGATCCGAATTTTGGCGTCAATGCCGCTGCAAATTACATTTTGCAAGAATTCAATACGATTCGGGATCAGTCTCAAGGGCGGTTTTCAGCAACTGTTCAGCCTTTTGAATTCACTTATGAAGGAAAGGGCTATACTGGTCAAAATGTGATCGGCATTTTGAGTGGTTACGAAGCCGGGGCAGGCGTGATCGTCATTGGCGCGCACTACGACAGCATTTCGGCAGAGAGAGACAACCCGAATGCCCCCGCGCCCGGCGCTAATGACAACGCAACCGGCGTGGCAACATTGCTTGAAGTGGCGCGCATCATGAGCCAGCAGCAGCCCCGCGCTACCGTTATTTTCGTGGCGTTTGGCGCGGAAGAAATCAACCGAGTTGGCAGCATTGCCTTTGTGAATAACTATATTGTCGGCAACAACATTGATGTATCAGCCATGATTAATATGGATATCGTCGGCAGCAGCACCGGACCGAACGGCGCAACCATTGATGATCGTATCCGCCTCTATTCGGCCATTCCGAACGAGTCTGGTTCACGCAATCTGGCGAGAGGGCTTCACCTGATTGCGAGGCGTTTAATTCCGATGATGTCGATCAATCTTGAGGCGACTAGCGACCGTGAAGGCCGGTACAGCGATCATATCTCGTTCAATGATGCTGGCATTTCGGCGGTACGCTTTATTGAATATCTGGAAGATAACACCCACAACCATTCGGATCGAGATACGATTGACCATGTGCGCCCGGCTTATCTCACCCGCGCCACGCAGACGATTCTTGGCGTAACAACTTCGCTAGCTGATGGCCCAAGACCGCCACGCAGCATCAGCTTACGGGACGCTGGAAATGGAAACCGCCTGTTGGTATGGGAAACAACGCCCGGCGCGACCTCTTATACTGTGGCGTTACGTGAGCCGGGTTCACTTGGTTATAATTACTTCTTCGATGTGAACAGCAACAGCGTAGAATGGGATGGTTTTACGGCGGCGCGGTGGGAAGCTATCGCGATTGCCGCCCGTGACGAACGCGGGCTGATCGGCCCGATGTCTGCCGAATTCTTCATCAACAATTAGACAGTGGACATTTTTCATGCTGCTGAAGGCGCTCGAATACTCTCCACCGGCTGAATTACCCGCCGTTTTCCCCTACTCGATTCCCGTATTTGCCAGCCTACGCAAGGTTGCATTTGAGACATCAATTACGTTTCTGGTAGGCGAGAATGGCTCTGGTAAATCAACTTTTCTAGAAACGCTGGCCTGCGCGGCAGACTCTATCGCGGCGGGCAGCGAAGGTATACATACGGATCCAACGCTGGCGGCGGTGCGCCACTTTTCTAAACATTTCAAGCTGAGCTGGACAAAACGCACGCGCAAAGGATTCTTTCTACGCGCAGAAGATTTCTTTGGGTATGCGAAGCAAGTGGCACAGATGCGCGCTGAGATGGAATCAGAAATGGCGCAAATTGACCGTGATTATTCATCTGCGGGGCGTTCCAAAACTGCTAAGGGGCTGGCGCTGATGCCTTACACCCGTGAACTTCATGAAATTAAGCAGTCCTACGGTGAAGGTGGGTTAGACGCGAACTCACACGGCGAAGGCTTCTTCAAATTCTTTCAACGGCGCTTTACCGGCGAAGGGCTGTACCTGTTGGATGAGCCAGAAGCCGCACTTTCCCCGATGCGCCAACTCGCCTTTTTACGCCTGCTCAAGGAAAGCGTGGGGCGTGGGGCGCAGTTCGTGATTGCCACCCACTCACCCATCATCATGGCATATCCCGGCGCGGCCATCTGGGGTTTTGATGGCAGCACCATGCGCCCGGTTGACTATGCACAAACTGAACACGTGATCATCACGCGGGACTTCATAAATCATCCTGACATCTACTTGAACTCGGTCTTAGGCGATCTATGAGCGTCATACAACCCCCTGAGCCGATTGAGCCTGAACAGGCGCGGGCAATTCTTGATCAGGCGATGAACGAGCGTCTTGGCGAAGATTGGCAGGACGAATACAGCGGGTGGCTGTTGGTGACGGCCAACGATTATATGGCGCGGGTGACTAAGCGCGGCAAGAATGTAGATTTTCTGGTTGACCTGCTAGGGAATGTGAGCATTGAGGAAAAGGCGCTTAGTGATACACAGTCCAGCGGGCGGCTGATCGTGATCATGTTGTTCTTTCTGGCAATTGGCATCGTCTATTTATTTGCGCGCGCGGTAGGCTGGCTGTAATGCTGGCTTCAGCAGGCCGCTTTTTGCGCCGCCACCTCTGGCTGATCGTGATCGTGACTGCGGTGATTGCAGCCGCGCTGCCGATACTCACCTACCCCTTAGGCCGCGATCAGGGTGAGTTTGCCACGATTGGGCGCGGCATTTTAGGCCAGCGCATCCCCTACGTTGATCTTTGGAATCCCAAGCCGCCCGCCGTATTTTACGTGTACGCGCTGGCAATTTCGCTGTTCGGGCAAACGGCCATCGCCATCCGGCTGATTGATGTGCTGATCGCGCCGGCGATTTTATGGGCGGCCTACTGGTTGGGCAAGCGGTTAGCCAGCGATCCGGCGCGTTCGCAGCGCACGGGATTATTTTCGGCGCTGCTGATCGGCGTCTTTTATTTCACGGAAACCTTCTGGACACTTTCGCAAAATGATGGCATTGTGCTATTGCCGATGCTGCTGGCGATGGTGTGCGCGGTCAGCGCCGCCGAACGCGCCGGGAAACAGCGCAAAAGCTGGCCGTTGGCGCTGGCTGCGGGCGGATTCTGCGGAGTCGCGATCTGGTTCAAGTATCCATTTGCGCTTTTCGCGCTGGCGCTGGCAGGCACTTATGCGCTGATCTTAGGGCGCATCTATTGGCGGGATGTATTGGCCTTCATTACGGGCAATCTGCTGGTATTGGGCGGGGGCGCGGGCTATCTGGCGGCGATTGGCGCATTTGAGGCATGGCTGCAAAGCGCATTTGTGACCTCATCTTATACCGCGTTGGGCTTGAACTGGCATGATTTCAGCGAAGCGCTGCGCGTCGCGCTAGGCTACCGCTGGATGCATTGGGGGCTGTTATTCATCTTGGCATTCGTTGGCATGATCGTGGTGTTCATTCATGCCCGACGCATCAGGAAAAATCTGGATACACCCGCCGCGAAAGTGCAGGCGAACCGCGCAGGATGGGCGATGCTGCTGTGGCTGCTGATCGGCTTCGCGGTGATGGCGGTACAGGGGAAAGCCTACGATTATCACTGGCTGCCAATGCTGCCACCGCTGGCGCTTTTGGGCGCGGCGGGACTGGATGGGGTTTTTGCGTGGATCGGCGGCAAAGGTTACGGCGGGGCTGAGCGCGCGCTTACGGTCATTTCGGGAATCGGGCTGCTAGCGGCGCTGGCGCTGGTGATCTGGGGGCGCGCGCTGCCTTATCTAAACGGAACACAAGATCGCCTGAGTTATGCGCAAACTTTTCAGGCGGGGGAGTTCATCGCCAGAGAATCAGAAGAAGCAGCCGCCTATTTACGGGAACGGGCACAACCGACGGACTCGCTGTTTATCTGGGGATTCCGACCAGAGATTTATTATCTGAGCAAGTTATACCCGGCCACCCGTTTCATCTTCAATTTCCCGCTGGTGGCGCCGTGGTATCCTGAGGCGTGGCGAGAAGAAAATGTTGATTTTCTATGGGCGGCGCTGCCCCCTTATGTGATCGTCGCACAGGCGGACTATATGCCGTGGGTGAGCGGATCGCATGAAGACTCGAATACGCTGCTGCAATCCTATGAAGAATTGAATGACTGGTTGATCTATAATTACGAGCTGGATGCGCAGATCGGCAATTTATTTCTATGGCGACGCAAGACATCACCCGCATTTTAATTCGTACCGCGCAAAGCGGGGATATTCCAAATATCGCCCGATTGATTCAGCCCTTCGTAGCGGATGGCAAGCTGCTTTTGCGCACCTACAACGAGCTTGATGAACTGCTGCCTAATTTCTTCGTGGCGGCGCTGGATGGGGAGATCATTGGCTGCGCGGCGCTGGAAATTTACTCTCCGAAACTGGCAGAAATTCGCAGCCTCGCCGTTGCGGTATCGGCGCAAGGCTTAGGAGTCGGAAAAATGCTGGTGAATGCCTGTCTTGATCGCGCACATACGAATAATGTCTATGAGGTGATGGCGATCACCTCATCGGATGGCTTCTTCCAATCCTGCGGGTTCGACTACACCCTACCGGGCGAAAAACGCGCGTTGTTCATTCAAACCCGCGAAACCTTCAATCGAGATACGGGCGAATAATTTCTACTAACTGCTGCGCCCGGTGGCGAAAGGTGTGCGCTTTGAGTAGACGGGCACGGGCGGCTTCACCGGCGGTGATTCGCGCTGAGTCGTGCTGCAACAAATAACGATAGCAGTCTGCCGCTTCTTCGGCGCTGTTCACAATAAAAATTTCTTTCCCCGGCTCAAACCATTCTTCTATGCCCGAATATGGGTTAGCCACCATGCAGCAGCCGATGGCGGCAAGCTCAAATGGGCGTGACGAAGATGAGGCATACGTTCCGGCGTGGGCATCGCGGGTGATGACGAGATTTAATTTACTGCGGCTGGCATATTCACGGAGCTTGCTAAACGAGAGATAGGGTAATTTTTCAACCGCGCCAAGATCGCCTAGTTTCGTGCCGCGCACAGCGAATTTTACTTCTGGCAGCGCACGTGCCGGGGCGGCGATCAGGTTATCAATCCACTGATCGCGGTATTCGCGCCCATGCCCGTAAAAGAATACATCAAGGTCTTTAGGCACGTTCACGGGGCTGAAAACATCTGGATCGGCGCCATAATACAGGGTATGCGCGGCCTTCGCCCCCATTTCCAGCAGGCGGGCTTCGCCACCCTTGCTATTCGAGATGAAGGCGGCATATTCAGCTAAATCTGCCCCCTGATAAATGCGGAATCCAGTCGCAAAGCCGCGCATATCTGGCAGGCTGGCGGGGACATCGCCATCATAATAGAATACCGGCTTCTGGAATTTTTCCTGAATGTGGTAGGCCAGCCCGGCGACGTGATTCAGGGGGATGGTCACGAACACAACGGCATCTATATCTGGCTCTTTCGCCAACAGTCGGTCAATTTGCCGCCGCCATAAGGGTTCAATGGTGGCATGCGCCGTATTCCGCATCGCTTTATCTGTGAATACTTCGCCTCCGGTTTCGGCGTTCGGTTTCGGTGAAGATGCGCCACCTATTTTACGCAATGCATCGCGCACGGCTTTGAAGGCATCGCCGGGCAATTTCGCGGCGTTAGGTTCGGCTCGCCACCACAATGTTTCAATGGCCGGCCCCTGATAGGGCGCGGCGATGACTTCTACGCCAATTTCATACAACCCTTTCAAAAGCTGCCACCATGCAGGCGTGGCGCTGAAGGGCTGCGTTAGATCAAGGGATGAGACCAGAAAAAACAGCTTCATGAAGGGTATGCTCCCATCTACAGGCTAGATCATACAACAGAGGCTGGGACTATCGCATCAAATTCGAAGATCACCGGGGGTAGGTAAGGACATAAGCAACCTCACACTTCAATCCCCCTTACAGCGAGCATATAGATTTTCCCCTACAAAACGCGATGCTCTTGACGATCACTTTAACTTTGATCATTTAAGCTTTAACTCTATACTTTCACCTTACTTATCGCTCATAACCCATCCCTGAGTGCCTATGCCCCCACGACGCGCATTACTGTTTATTCCCGGTGATGATCGCCGGAAGATTGAAAAAGGGATTACCCTTCAGCCGGACTGTATCATCATGGATTTGGAAGATGGTGCAGCCGAATCACGCAAAGCGACTGCTCGGAGTACGATACGCGCGGCACTCTCTGAACTTGACTTCGGGCGCAGCGAAAAGTGGGTGCGCGTCAACGCCGTTGATACGGCCTATATCTCAGACGATTTGAGCGTGCTTAGCGGCATCGCTGTAACAGGCATCGTGATTCCCAAAGTTGACTCTGCCGAACAAATCAAGCTGGTGAGTGACTGGCTAGAGATGCATGAAACACCCGAACAGAAACAGGCGGGGGGCATCAAGCTGATTGCGATTATTGAATCAGCAATGGGCGTGGTCAATCTGCGGGAGATTGCGGGGAGTGATCCGCGCTTAATCGCATTATGTTTCGGCGCTGAGGATTTAGCCGGAGATATTGGCGCCATTAGGACACCTGATATTCATGAGAGCGCCTATGCGCGCGGCGCGGTGGTCATTCACGCCAAAGCATACGGCCTACAGGCAATTGACACCCCGTTTATTACACTGGACGATGAGGTGGCGCTCACCCGTGAAGCTTATGCCGCGCTAGAAATGGGATACACTGGCAAGCTAGCCATTCATCCTAAACAAATTGCGCCAATTACCACTGTATTCACGCCGGATGAGACTGAAATTCAAGCGGCGCTAGGACTGATCGCCGCATTTGAGGCACAGCAAAATGCTGGCGCTGGCGCATTTCAGATTGACGGGAAAATGGTGGATATGCCAATGATGCGCGCAGCAAAGGCGCTGCTGGAGCGCGCGAAGATGGCGGGCATGGACGTAGATACCTAGAAGCGCCAAAAAATGACTAGTTCTTGGCATCTTATACCCTGCGGGTAAATTTTGATATAATCACCCTAATTATGCATCGCCTCACCCTTGACCGTCATCATGAGCCGCGCTATACTGATTCTTACCTGCGGGCGTAATTCAGCGGTAGAATGCTTCCTTGCCAAGGAAGATGTCACGAGTTCGAATCTCGTCGCCCGCTCAATAAAAAAACACCAGAGTCTGGTGTTTTTTTATTTCCTCATTACCCGATAAAAAGCTACCTTGATGGCAGCACTTCGCGAGGCTTTGCGCCCTCTACTGGGGGGCCGACGATGCCACGTTCTTCCAGCACATCCATCAGGCGCGCCGCTCGGGTATAGCCGATACGGAAGCGCCGCTGTAACAGCGATACAGAGGCTTTATTCTGCCGGCGAACGAGATCGACTGCCTGTTCATATAATTCATCATCGTCATTGTCGGCAGCATCATCACTATCATCATGTCCGAAAACCGAATGACCTGTAGGTGATCGGCTATCCCATGTGCCACTTGAGTCTGATGATTTCATTTTACTGCCGTTGTCTTTGCCTTCTTTGGCGCTCATTTCATCCAGCGCAAACTGCGAAATTAATGGCTTACCCGCCTGTGCCATATCAGCATCAGACATCTGATTGCGCCAGAAGCGGTTCATATTATTGATTTCAGTATCGGAAACATACACGCCTTGCAAACGCACTGGAGCAGGCGCATCACCGCTCATATAGAGCATATCGCCACGTCCCAACAGTCTTTCAGCTCCAGGCTGATCGAGGATAACGCGGCTGTCTACGCCGCCAGCCACCGCGAACGCAATACGCGCCGGGAAGTTGGCTTTGATTAATCCCGTCACTACGTCTACTGAAGGGCGCTGGGTGGCGATAACCAGATGGATGCCGGTTGCACGCGCCAGCGCCGCCAGGCGGGTGATCACCTTTTCGGTTTCATCCGGCGCCAGCATCATTAGGTCGGCCAATTCGTCAATAATGACCACAATATAGGGCATCACGGAGTCGCCAGAGGGCAGATGCTTGTTGTAATCCTCAATATTGCGTGCTGAAGCCAGCGCAAAACGGCGATAACGCTCGTCCATTTCGCGTGTGACCCACTTCAACACGCTAACAATGCGCTCTAACTCCACTACAACCGGCGCAACCAGATGCGGAATACCGTTATAACCAGTTAGTTCTACGCGCTTAGGGTCAACCATGATCAATTTGACGCGATCTGGGGAATTACGCAGCAGAAGACTGGCGATAATCGTGTTCACACATACAGATTTACCCGAACCAGTAGTGCCTGCAATCAGCAGATGTGGCATCGAGGCGAGGTCAGCCGCGACTGGCGTACCGTCTACGCCCTGCCCCAAAGCGATTGCCAGCGGAGACTGGATTTTGCGAAATTCTTGCGATTCCATCACATCACGGAGCTTGACCACCGCCGGTTTCTCGTTTGGCACTTCAATGCCCACATAACCCTTACCCGGCACCGGCGCTTCAATACGAATTGACTTCGCGCCAAGCGTAAGCTGCAAATCTTTGTCTAGCGCGGCAATTGCGCTCACTTTGACCCGTGCCTTCTTACCGCCGCGCCCTTCTACATAATCCGGCTCTACGCCAAACTGGGTGATCACGGGGCCGGTGCGAACCTCAACTACGCGGCCCGGCGCGCCAAAGCTGGACAGGGTTTCCTCAATGGTTTTTGCGCGGCGAACTAACGCCGTTTTATCTAATTCTTGATCCATTCCTGACGAGAGCAGTTCCGACATCACCGGAATACGGAACTCTTTGCGCGTTTTTGAACTCGTCTGAACCGGCTGTACAGCAGGCGGCTGGGCAGGTTGAGCAGGCGGCACATGCGATGCAGCAGGCGGCGTAGAAACTGGTGTTGGTGGTCTATCGCCACCTGGAACCGGCGTAAAGGGGCGCGGCGAATTACCAGGAAGCGGGCGACTGGTCGCCATCGCCCCATCAGGATCGCGGATACCATCATCAGGCTTGCCAAATGCCGCTGAAGGGGGGCGGCGCTCTGGGCCGGGCAGCACGACAGCAGGCGGGCGCTCTAGAACAACTTCATCATCTGACTTTGTGAGCTTATTGACAGCCGCGCCAACAGCGCCAGCGGCCACTATACCGGCAGCCTTGAATATATTCGCGCCGCCCTTTTCTTCAGTTTTGTCCTTCGCCTGCTCATCAGCCTGCGGTGCAGGCGTGGATTCCACGGCAGGTTTTTGGGATGTAGCAGCCTGCATATTTCGTAACGCCTGAAGCCGCGTTTGTAAATCAGGAATCGATTCATCGTGCGGTTTCGCCGCATCTGAGGGTTTCCCCTGCGCAGGCGACGCGGGGGTTGGCGCTAACGGCTCCCGCTGGGCAGCAGGCGATGACGTATCAGGGCGCGCCGCCTCCGGCGCTGAGCCTGGCATTTTGGGCTTTGCAGGCGGCAAGCGTGACCAATCATCGCCTGATTCGCCGGTTTTGGCGCTGCTAAACTCAGCTTCATCATCCTCATCATCTGCATTTTGGCCGTGGAACGGATTACGCGAAGCATTTGCTGTTGAGCGCACTGGTTGCATAGGCGTCGCTGATCTATTACCCGTTGGCATGGGGGCGCTATCCGCCGATTTTTCATGAACAGCCGATTCGCCTGTCTTATTTCGTTCTGATGTTGCAGCAGCAGGCGCGCTCTGCGCTGCTGACTGACCATTTGAAACCACGCTGGCAGGCCGCAGCGGATCATTCCCGCCAGGCAATACAGACGATTCCGGCGATCCTTGCCTAGCAGAAGGATTCGATTGTACAGGCGACTCCGGCTTAGCAAACGGGCGTACTCCCGATTGAGTACCCGCCGGCGTTGCAGCAGACGGGCTACGCGCCAGATCGCCTAAACGCGCAGGGGCTGCCTCATGTGGTTTTTCTGGCGCAATCGGCGCATCTGCTGCAATGCTGCTGGCAGTAAGCGCATTCGGCATATTCTCAGGTTTAGCAGCAGCTGGCAGGGTAGGTTCAGCCGACTTATCAACGGATTTTTCGCTGGCGTCAGTCACAGGTTTGGCGCTACGGTTGAATAACCGCCCGCCTATTCCACTAAAACGGCTGTTTTCCGCTTTCGACCCGTCACTATCTCTATCATTTATCGCTGTCTCGCTGTCCGGAGTCAGCGCATCGGCGGTCACTTTAGCGGCAGCAACAGCTGTTCCTACCGTTACCGCTCCGATGATCGGGGCGGCACTGCGAATGCGCCCGAACAGCCCCGTTTTTGCCGACTCTTCTTTAGCCGCGGTCTTTTCCGGCGCGGCGCTTACACCTGAAGCCGATGCGGGTGCCGGCGCTACCGCCCTCTCAGACGGGCCAACGGATACAAGTTCGGCGGCTTCCGCATTGATTGGCGTCTTGAAGGTACGTCCACCCATCGTAATCGGAATACTGCGTTCTTCCGTCCTGCTCAAATCCAAAGGCTGCTGCACAGTACCCGCGGGAAGCGCCGGAGAAGCCCCGGCAGCAGGCATTGGCAAAGCTTCTACCTCAGGGCGGCTGATAGTAACGCCGCTTCCTGCACCAGCGGTTGCGGCAAGCGCCGCTACTTTTTCAGCTCGCTGCGCGCGAACTCGCACTGAACGACGATGAAACGCATCACGCATATTGCGCCAATTGCCGATCAGGATAGCGATGACCTCCTGCGCGCTGATGCTAAAGGTGAGCATGAGCGCAATAAGCAGCACACCAACAAGCAGCACAAAGCCTGCCAATTCGCTGAAATTACTGACCAACTGGTAGTAAAATTCACCGCCAATACGCCCGCCGCCCCGTCCAAATTCTGACGATAAGGGAAGCAACACGTTGCGCAGCGCCGCCATATAATCGGTATAGGATTGGTTTTCACCGGGCGGGTAACTGAGCGCGTCGAAAAACTGCATCGCTGTTAGAACACACAGAAAAAGCAAGATCAGCCCGACGATTCGTGTGACATCAACAGAAGGCGTTTCCTGTCCTACGCGCAGGGTGATCAACCAGACGCCAATCGGAATCATGGCGATGGGTATGGCAACTGCCCCCCAGCCAAACAACCGTGAGACAAAATTGTTTATGTTATCAATCAACGATCCCGGAGATGGCGACAAGCTGGCAAGCAGCATCACCCCGCCAATGAAGGCGATAGCCATGCCGATAATTTCAAGCGTCTTATCGGCACCCAAACTTATCGGGCGAACTTCAATGGTACGGCCTTCACGCGCTGCGCGGGCATTCTTAGAAGGCTGCTTCTTTTGAGAGAACAACCCGCGCAAACGCCCAAGGGCGCCACCACCGCTGTCCGCCTTCTTACCGCCGCCAGCTTTTGCAGGCGCTGAATTTCCCGGCTTTGTGCCTGTTCCTGCATAGCTGGATG
>DAOTUZ010000044.1:0-12520 GCA_034437295.1 Anaerolineae bacterium
CCGCGCCATCGTGCCGCTGCTCGTGGAAGCTGGAATCGAATGGCTGCATAGCGGCGTGAATCAGGCATCCTCGGTGCCTGAAGTGCCGTCTGTATTTACATGGCGAGATGCCGCTAGTCGCTCTCAGATTACGATGGCCTATGACTCCGGTTATGGCGGTCTCGTCAGCGTACCCGGATGTCCCGATGCGCTGGCGCTGGTCTTGACCGGCGACAATCTTGGCCCCCCGACAGAATCTCAAATCAGGCAAACTTTTGCTGACATTGAACGTACGCTGCCCGGTGCCGTGGTACTTGCCTCTACGCTGGATAATTTCGCCCGCGCACTGCGCCCCTATACCGATCAACTGCCAGTGATCACTTCTGAAATTGGCGATACTTGGATTCAGGGCGTGGGCAGCGATCCCACCAAAACCCGTCATTTTCGCGTCTGGTCTCGTAAACGTGGGGAGTGGTTGGGGCGTAATCTCCCTGATACTGAATATCAGCAGGTCGAGAAAGCTTCCTTACCGCTGCTGCTGGTTGGCGAGCATACATGGGGGATGGATGAAAAGACCCACTTTCCGGATACCAGTAGTTACCTTGGCGCTGGCTTTGAAACTGCGCGCCAGTCTGAACGCGGCCAGTTATTCGCCCGATCATGGGCAGAGCAGCGTGAATATTTAGATCAGGCGCTGGCCGCCATTGAAGCGCCAGCCTTGCGCGACGAAATCCTTGCGGCGCTGGCCGATTCCGATCCTCATCAGCCGGATTTGCATGATTGGGCGCCGGTTTCCAGTCTCGATGTCATTAACAGCCGCGCTGCGTTGAGCTTTGATGCCAGCACCGGCGCGATCTGTCGCCTCGAAGATCGCGGCACCGGCCATCTCTGGGCAGATGCCGATCACCCCTTATCGGCGTTGTCTTATCGTGTGTTCGGCGCCGATGATTATGCGCGTTACACCCGTCAGTATTTACGAAATCTCGATGATCCGGAGATTGAATGGTGGGCAGTTCCCGATAATGTCAAACAAGGGACGCCAAACCCGCAGGGCGAGACGTTCATTCCTAACGTGGTATTGGCGTTGGCTCAGGGCGAATATCAGCGGCTTTTTGTGCTGGAATACCCGCAGGTTGCTCGCAATTTTGGCGCCCCGCGCATCTCTATCTTGCAGTATCACATTCGTGATAACGCCATAGATATTGACCTGTCGTGGTTTGAGAAGCCCGCTTGCCGTATTGCTGAAGCCTTCTGGTTGAGTTTCACCCCCCGCATAGACCCTGACGCTGATTGGCTGTTGTCTAAAATGGGTTCATGGGTGGATCCCCGCGATGTGGTCAGCAAGGGAGCGCGGGCTTTGCATAGCGCCGATGTCGTTCGTATTAGCAAACAGGGCGCTCACTTGGCGCTATCCTGTTTTGATAGCGCCTTGATCGGTGCTGGCCGCCCGCGCCTGCTGGACTTTGATAATGCGCTGCCTGATTTGACGGATGGTTTTCACGCGAATCTATATAACAATGTTTGGGGTACGAACTTCCCCATGTGGTTTGAGGACGACGCCCGCTTCAGATTTACGCTGTCTTTCGGCGGCTAAAGGCGATCATCTTGTTCAATCTCGCCGCGCTCCACTGCTTCCGTTTCCTGTATCGCAAGATCAATATACACCGCCGATGTCCAGCCGAAAATGGGCGCGGCTTTCGGGGGTCGCTCGCCCGTGATCGGGTTGTAATACTCGTAAATATCAGGCAGGCGCGCCACCATATTCAACGTTTTCCGGCGAAGCTCAACCGCTAGTTCTGGCCGGCCAATGCGCTGCAAGGCTTCAATGAATAAATAGTTGATATTCACCCATGAAGGCCCTCGCCACATTTGCATCGGGTTGAATTTTGGATCGTTCAATGCCACCGTTGCCAGCGGGTATTCCGTCCAGAACTGTTCCGGATCGGTTAAATTAAGCAGCGCCCGTTCAACCATATGCTGCGGCATCCGTCCCGTCCAGATCGGATACAGGTTGAAAGGCGTTCGCGTTGGGATAGGCTGGTTGTTGTACAGCGCCGCGAAATTGCCCTCACGCTCTGACCACAATTGATCTTGGATCTTTTTTGCCAGCGCATCGGCTTCCTGCCTGTAGTCAGCGGCTTCTGCCGGATAACCGATCAGATCGGCAATCACCGCCAAACTTTCCATCTGAATACATAGATAGGTATTCAAGTCCGGTGCGGCTACTGGCATCCCTAAATCCCACAGCGGGCTGTCATCCAAACCCGATGAGAATGGATGCCTGTATACGTACAGCCCGTGTTCATCTACGTTTTCGGTCATCCACCAGTTATGCCAGCGAGTCAGCGATTCGTAAACTTCTTTGAGGAAGTCCAACCGCCCGCTGCGTTCATACAGCTTCAATGCCGTCCATGCGGCCAGCGGCGGTTTGGTCACATCTGCATCTACTGGCGCCGTCAAATGGGTGACCAGCCCTTCATCATGCACCGCGTCCGGCAGCATCCCATCGTCACGCTGGTGATCCAGAATGATCCGCACCTGATCTTCGGCTAATTTCGCATCCACATGGCGATAGGCAATGGCGTGGAAAAATTGATCCCAATGCCACACGCCAACATAGTGAATCTTAGACGGCGCCATCGCCACCCGCGTGAAGAAATACCGCGTGGTCAGCAGTCCCGATCCCATAATCCACCATGCGTAATCGTACTGATGGCGGTATTGCTCTAGCACCGGCGGCGTCGCATCAAACCATGCTGCCCATCGCGTCTTGATTGCATCAATAACATCATCAGGCGGCTGAAGCGAACGATTGAAGCCCATGCGCGGGGTGACGTTTAGCAGCAGTACATCATCTGCCTGTGCATCCAGCAGCATGTTGACGGCAAAAAGCCCGTCACTGACCGGCTCAATGGTATTGGCGAGAATACGGGCATTGGTGGTATAGGCAATATTTCGCCTTCCGCGCAGTACCCCGCCTCTCCGATCCACTGTGGGCGTTTCAGCATATGCCAGAAAACGTATTCCGAACGTGCCTGAAGGCAGCGCAACCATCAGCGATTCAGCGTCTTGAAACGTCCACTTGAAGATGCCCTCTGGCGTGGTGATCCGCACCACATACGGATATGTGTCTGAAGCGATCTCTAAAGGAGTGCCATCCCTATCTAGAAATGTAAGTTCTTCAATGATCGGCGGCCGCTGGCGGTAATGACCAACTTCTTTTTCCCATTTCGTCCAGCGCTCTGCTAGGCGTATTGAAAGCTGATTTTCTTTGCGAAATAGCAGCAGCAGCGATCCCGTATCTGTGAACGGAATATTGATTAGATCAATACGATTATGCAGATTCTCGAAATGAGGCATGGTGTGGTATCCAGTGTTTATGAATGCGCCATCTGATAAAGGTGATTTATCTACTACCCACTTTCACGCTGAGTGTAACCCTTCTCTGAACACGATCCCACCTCTGGATTCGTTCCGATAGCCATACGAACATGCGCCGTAATGCCGAAATGTATATCGGAACATGTGATATGCGTTGAAAATGAAGAGCCTGCATTTCCCCTCCCTGATGCGTTGCGTAAGGGCGGGGCGTGCTGCACCCTTCTTTTTCTCCCCTCAGGCTGTGTACGGAGAGGGGATTAAGGGGTGAGGTTCGTAGGGACAAGGCATGCCTTGTCCGTCCGGCTAGAAATGATTCTCGCCCGCTACCCGGAGACTCGCTTAAGCCATGCCACCTGAAAAGCTGCTAGCCGGAGATTCAAGTGTCCTTCCATTGAGAGATAACGCTCACCGCTAAGTAGATCCTGCCAGACAGTCTCGTTTTGCATTTCAATCTGAACTGGCACATCTTGCTCACCGGTGTTATGCAGCGCGATCGCCTGTGATGATTGATCCGGCGCAAAGCGTGCCAGCGCAAATACGCTTTCATGCACATCGAGCACGGTTTGATCCCCAAATGGGTGAAACGCCGGTTCCTCTGCGCGAATCCGCAGAAGTTGGCTGTATGCCGTATAAACCTGATGGCGAATTGACAGCGGATCGGCAATTTCCTCTAACAGAGTCGTCAAATCGAATTTCTGACGGTTGATTGAACGGTAGCGTCCTGTTTCCTTCACCCCCGCCTGATCATTCCTTGAACCATATAGGCTGCTGAAATAAATGCCCGGCACGCCGGCTAATGCCAGCATGACCGCCTGTGAACAGAAGAATCTGCGGCAGGCCAGCATCGGGTTTTCTTCAGTGACCGCCGGATCGGTGATCGCGTCAAAATAGGTGATGTTCATCTCATACGGGCTGCGGCTGCCATCACTGTTCTGCTTGTAAGACACATAGCCGCCGTGCCGTTCTGTCAGTTCCAGCAGCGCCGTGATCTCGTCAGCGCTCAAAATCCCCAGCGCCGGGGTCACCCCGATGCCATCGTGCGACGCGGTGAAATTGAAGTGTGTCGTACGATCTCCGGCGCGGTTCAGCCCCCGCGCCCATGTGCTCAGCGCGGTAGTATTCCCCGTTCGGAAAGTGTGCAGCAGCAGCGGTGGCAGTGAAAACTGGTACACCATCTGCGCTTCATTTGTGCCATCGCCAAAATACGAGATGTTTTCGAGATGCGGCACATTAGTTTCGGTGATCAGCAGTACATCCGGTGCGGATGCATCCAGCACATCGCGCATCAGTTGAATCACGGTATGGGTCTGTTCCAGATGAACGCAGGCTGTGCCGATTACTTTCCAGAGGAAGGCTATCGCGTCCAGCCGGATTAAATCCGCGCCTTGCTGCACATAAAACAGCAGTACCCGAATTGTTTCCAGCAGCACCTCAGGGTTGCTGAAATTCAAATCAATCTGATCATCACTGAACGTCGTCCATACGTAGCGTGTGCCAGCATTGGTTTCTACCGGCGTCAGCAGCGGCAGCGCCCGTGGGCGGCGCACCAGCGAGAGGTCTTGTGCTGGATCAACCGTGATGAAAAAGTCAGTATAGGGCGCTTCGCCGCGCAAAAAGGCTTGAAACCATTCGCTGTGTGCCGAAATGTGGTTCAGAACCGCATCAAACATCAGCCGGAAATCCTGATGCAGCGCGTGAATGTCGTCCCAACCGCCGAGCGCCGGGTTTACCGCGTAATAATCTATCACCGAAAAGCCGTCATCCGATGAATAAGGGTAAAACGGTAAAATATGTACGGTATTGACTGGCGCAGTGGTCTTGAGGAAGCGGTTCAGCACCGAAAGCGGCGCTCTGTCGCCGGCCTGCACATGGTCGCCATAGCAGATCAAAACAGTATCGCGCTGTGAGAGCTTATGCGTCGGGCGCGCGGGTATTTTGCAGTTTTCGAGAATTTCTAGAAGTTGGGCATAAGTGGCAGCGCCCAATTCTTCTCCATATAAGGCGGCCAGTTTCGCGGCCATACGTTGGTTCAGAGAACTCTCAGTCATCTCATCTCCGGCATAATAAGCAATAGTACGTCCAAAAGCTAACATCTTGTCGCGAATACGTCTACCTTCGATCAGTCTATGATCAAGAGGGTAGGTTGCTCTAAATTTTCAGATGGCACCTTCATCAATAGCCATCACACCGAAATCCCCGCCGTATAACCGCTTGACCATGCCCACTGGAAGTTATATCCCCCAATGCGCCCGTCTACGTCACAAATCTCGCCACACAGGTATAACCCCGAACATGCCCGCGATTCCATCGTTTCCAACTTGATTTCCGCCAGAGGTATTCCGCCCGCAGTCACTTCCGCATAGGTAAACCCGCGATCTCCGGTCACAGGCAGCTTCATTGCAGTGACCGCCTGTGCCAGTGATTTCCGTATCTGCTTGCTCAGCGTCATCCCTGAACTGGCGGCATCCACCCCCGCATAGTCGCACAGCGCCCGCGCCAAACGTTCCGGAAATTGTTGTTGTAGTATTCGCCCGATAGACAGTCGCTCAGTTTGCAGGCCGCGCTCAAACTGGTCTGTATCATGCCCCGGCAGCCAGTTGATTAGTAAAACGGCGCCATTGGGCGCAGCCTCCAGATAGTAGCGGCTTATATCCAACACCGATGGGCCAGATAACCCGAAATGGGTACACAGTGTCGAATCTGTGAACGAAACTAGCTTTTTGCCGGTACTGCTCACCACTGTGAGCGTGGTCGGCAGTGTGATGCCGCTGAGGCCGCAGACGAAATGATCCGGCGGCAGCGTTAGCGGCACCAGCGCCGGAAAGATGCGCTCAGTCAGGCTGTGTCCCAATGCTCGCGCCAGCACGTAGCCATACCCATCCGAACCGGAGCGGGGCAGGCTTTTCCCGCCTGTTGCCAATATCACTTTTTCCGTCGTGATGCCGCCCCATTCCCCCGATACCTCGAAGCCGTCGCCCTGTCGGGTGATTGCTTCTACGCGGTAGGGGAAGTGAAAAGTTACGCCGGTTCGCCGCGCCTCACGCATCAGCGCGTCCAGCACCGTCCGCGCGCTGTCGGTGACGGGGAACAGCTTGCCGGTGGCCTCGCGTTTAAGCGGAACGCCGATCTCTTGGAAGAACCTGACTGTCCGATCTACATCGAAACGGCGCAGCACCTTGCCAATCGCGTTGCGTGACGATCCGGCAAATGCGGAAGCCTCCACAATATCATGCGTCACATTGCAGCGGCTTCCCCCAGAAACCAGAATCTTTGCCCCCGGTTTTTTTGCGCCATCTAGCACCAGAATCTTGCGCCCAGAATCTTGCCGTCCCGCAAAAATCGCCGCCATCAGCCCGGCTGCCCCGGCGCCAACGATCAGAATATCGCATGTTTCATTCATTAAAATTCGTTTGCGCTTTCCTTGTCTCTCTCACGTTTAACGCTATTCTACTGCGCCACCAGCGCGCCTTGCCCATTTGCAACCAGATTATCTGCGCTGATTGCATCAAAATTGGCTCAAACCTTTCTTTGGCGCTCTCCGTGCCTTGGCAATTCACCCTCGGATTAGAAATTGTTTGTTGCAATTGTTATAAGAGTGTTACAATGCATTAAATGAAGTAATAGCATATGAAATAGATGTGTTGAAAGTGCGGCAGTTTCAGGAAGTCCTGTTTGCGCCCTGTGATTTAATAGTTGAAGATCGTAAATGAATACGTTACGATTCTTCAGTAGTCCATGTTTTTGACGCTTGACTCTAAATTTCAATTTATTTTTTTCGTGCCAAAGTAGCGATGGCTGTTGATTAATGACCGCTCCACACGCTGCCTCTGAAACGCCCCACAGCTCAGGCGTTATTCACCGTGACCGCCTGATGGGTAAGCTGGCGCTTGCAAATGAGCACAAGCTCATCTTGATTTGCGCGCCGCCCGGCTACGGTAAAACTACGCTCGCTGCCCAATTTGCCGAACTACACGGCTTCAACGCTATCTGGCATACCATCGAAGAACGCGAACGCGATTTTCCCAGTTTCTTCCTTCAACTGGCTGCTGTACTGCAAGAACGTTTTCCCGCTTTTGAAATCCCTTCGTCAAAAATTAGTTTTGAACCCGGTGAATCTGCTGCTGCCGTCGCCGCTTACTTGCGAGCCGTTTTACACGAAGATTTATATATCATTCTGGATGATGTGCAGCATCTGACCGGTTCCGGGCGCTGTGAAGCATGGCTTCAAAATTTCGTCAATATGCTGCCCTCAAAATGCCACCTTGTGGTGGTCAGCCGCACCCTTCCGCCGCTGCCGCTGGCGCAAATGGTCGCCCGTCGGGAAGTGCTGGCTGTCGGGCAGGAAGAACTTAGCTTTACCTCTGATGAAATTAACGAACTGGCGGCAGCGACGTTTTCTACCGCGCCGATTAAGCACGATCTGATGCAGCGTTTGGAAGGTTGGCCTGCTGGCGTGGTGCTTGCCCTTCAGCCGCTGCCAGCGGATGTTGAACGTCTCTGCTTTGGCACGGATGATGCGCCAGAGGTCATGTTCGGCATGCTGGCAACAATGATGCTGGATGCTCAACCGCCCGGCCTGCGAAATTTCCTCTTAGCGTCGTCTACGTTGACCCGCATCGTTCCCGAACTGATCTCTCACGTATTAGGGATTGCCAATGCCGCAGAGCTGATCGCGGATACAGTAGACAAAAATCTATTCATCAGCCGCATTTCCGGCGGCTTGATCTTCCACAATCTCTTCAGAAGCTATCTTCAGAACGAGCTTCAGAAGCGTAAACCCGATCACTTCACTGCGCTGCACCGGCATGCGGCAGCGTGGTACGCCCGAAACGAACAGATTGAAGAGTCCTTTAATCATTATATCGCTGCCGGTGACGGCCTCGCAGCGGCGCAGGTTATTGAGTCTTCTATCCCGGCCTTATATGCGCAGGGGCGTATCGAAACCCTGCTTGTATGGTGTGACACCCTCACCCGAATTGGCATTTACAACCAAACTTTGCTCTATTACTCGGCAGCCGTCCACGTTGAACAATTTGAATATGAAGTTGCGCTGCAAGAGCTGGATCGGGCGGAAGCCATTTATGCCGAACAGGATGATCGGGTTCATCTGGCAGAAGTGCAGCTCTGGCGTGGGCGCATTCATTTGCAGCGCGGGCATTATCTGGCCGCCATCGCGCAGGCAGATCAGGTGCTCCAAGGCCACTTTGACTCTGACAACCTCAACGGGCGCGCGCTGCGTATTGCCGGTTTTTCCTACTTCCGTCTGGGCAAGATTGAACTTGCTGTCCGCTATCTTGAAAATGCGCTTCCCTTAAGCCGCAGCTACGGCGATAAACTTTCGCTCTCTAACCTGTTACAAGACTTGCAGGTAGTCTACTTGCGGCTTGGGCGCATGGGCGAAGCCGCCGCCTGCTTGCAGGAAGTGGTCGCTATCTTGCGTGGCTTAGGTAGTGGCAGTTTGCTCGCTCTCGGCCTGAACGACCTCGGCTATCATTACCACCAACACGGCGATTACATCCAGTCTTTCGCCACCTTCCAAGATGGCTTTCAGGTTATCGCGCCGCTGAATAACCGGCGTATTGAAAGCTACCTGTTGTGGAGTCTAGGCGATCTTCAGCGTGACCTCGGTAATCTCCATGATGGTTTACGGCATTATCATCAGGCACTCGAATATACTGGCAACCGTGAGCCTAGCTTGCGCGTTGGTATCCTGAATAGCAGCGCGGTGCTGCGCCGCTGGCAGCGTAATTATGATGACGCTGCCGCGTTGGCCGAAGAAGCGCATACGCTGGCCGAAGCGCATGGGCTGGTCTTGGAGCAGTTGGTTTCACGGGCGGCCTATTGGGCGGCGCGTGGCTATCAGGAAAATACCGCGCAGTCGTTGGATGAACTTTTGGCAATTGTTCAGGAACTGCATAGTAAACACGCTAATGCAGAGGCCGCGCAAATTCTGGCGATTTGCGCTGATTTAGCCCTTCAGCTCAATGACAAAGGCGCCGCCACCGCGCACTTGAATTACGCGGTGCAGCTTCTGGATCAGGGCGGCAGTTATCAGCCCTTTGTTGCTGAAATTATCCACAACCCTGAATTAGACAAATTCGCGCTGGCGAACGCCAATCGTTTACCAATGTTCATGAACCGCCTAGCTCACTTGCGCAGCAGTCAGTTTGGGCATCCTGTCGTCATTCGCTTAGAAGATCGCTTATCTTCTGAATTCATTTATAACCTGCGAGTGCATACGCTTGGGCGTGAGAAGATCGAGCGTGACGGCGTGCCGGTTCTCCCTGCCGATTGGCGCGCGGCTGCTGCCCGCGAGCTGTTCTTCTACTTGCTGTTTGAAGGCCCCAAGCGCCGCGAAACCATCAGCCTCGATTTCTGGCCCGATAGCTCTGCTGCGCGTGTGCGTTCCAATTTCCATACCACCCTCTATCGTGTTCGGCAGGCATTGGGCGAGAACGTGATCGTTTTCAACAATGACACCTACGAAATTAATCCGGATATTGATATCTGGTGCGATGCCCATGAATTTGAAGCCTTGGTCGAGCGCGCGCAGGGGCTTTCCCCGCGTGATGCCCGTACTGAAGACCTCTATCGCCGCGCTGTTGATCTTTATCAGGGCGACTTTTTGCCGCAGTTGAATGGTGAATGGCTTGATGGCTACCGTGAGCACTTATCAGAACTCTATTTAGAGAGTCTGGTCGGGTTGGGGCGCTGCGCCCATGCGCGCCGTGACTTGCAGCAGGCGCTGCGTTTGTTCAAGCAGGCGCTAAAATTAGACCCCTATCACGAAGATATTCACCGTTCCATCATGTCCTGCTATGCTGAACGCGGCGAGCGCCAGAAGGTCTATCTCCATCTCAAGCAAATTCAGCAGTTATTCCGCGATGAACTTTCCGTTGAACTCACCCGCGAAACCCTTCAACACGCCCGCACTTTGCTAAGTTAATCCAACGCTGCATCCTGCCGTCTCGCTATAGTTCAATGCGCTTTGTTTTGACGATTCAAAACGATAATCTTCCCTCATTTATATCTTTTTTTCGCTGGTAAGCACTTTGTTGCACCCCCTCTGTTATCTTTCCATCAATGTCATTGTCAATAGATCGATCAATGAGGAGTAGAGAAAATGAACGCTCGCGTTAAGGTTGCTATCGCGGTTGCAGTAACCACCATTCTGGCGCTTCTTCCCACGGCAATTGCTTTCGCTGGCCCGGCGGGCGGCGGTGGCTTTGGCGGTGGCTGATTTTTCCGAACGCAGTTAGTTTTTTTTGACCGAATTCATCTTTGCTAGGAGATTATAAAATGAACGCTCGCGTTAAGGTTGCTATCGCGGTTGCAGTAACCACCATTCTGGCGCTTCTTCCCACAGCAATTGCTTTCGCTGGCCCGGCAGGCGGCGGTGGCTTTGGCGGTGGCTGATCAACCCCTGCGTGTTATCAAAGTGAACTATTAAGCTCTCGACTATTTTTGAGGAGCAAATTTCATGGCTTTGCGAGAACCACGGTATCCGAATAATTGGTTTGTACGTGCTGAAACTTGCGATGTCCCCCGCAAGACAGTGTGGCATGGCTATTTGCTGACGCAAGAAGAACAGCGCAGCCTTGATTACATGATGGGTAGGGCGCTGCTGGATTCGAAGTTTTGCCAGCGCCTGCTCGAAAAACGCGATGCAAACCTGTTGGCGGAGTTTAATTTTTCATCGGCAACTGAAGAGTGGCTGTGTTCCATTCAGGCAGCATCGCTGAATGAATTGGCGCAGGCGGTATCTTTCGGTTAAAGGCGTGTCTTTGGCAGTTGTTAGGAGCGTGACCCAACATGGCTGAACTCATCGTTGTAGTAGATGACGATCAGGCCTTCCGTTCAATCATTAAGATTTTACTTGAGCGCTGTGGCTATGAGGTTAAAACGGCACCGAATATTCGCTCTGCAATGAACCTGATTGATAGCATCTCGCCCGATCTCTTCATTTTGGATGTGATGTTGTCAGATGGTAATGGCATTGATCTGTGCCGGGAATTACGGCGGCGCATTGAATTCCGCAACACCCCCGTGATGGTATTTTCAGCCAATGATGACCGTTCTACCATTCAGCGGAGTATAGAGGCGGGCGCGACGCAGTTCCTCAGCAAATCGCAGCTTAGCTCAAGATTGTTGTTCGGCGTTCATGAACTATTAACTGGAACGGCAGTGCATACTGGCTAATTCGAGGTCATATGATTTACCGACACGGCGTATTCTAACCAGAAGAATACGCCTTTTTGTTTTTATAGAGGGGGCGCATCAACGCGGCGTTCACCCCCGAATTACTTTTCCCCGGCAGTCACCGTTTTATCTTCCCAGTGGGCTTTTAGCGATTCCTTATTCCCAAATTTCTCTAGGTGAACGCCGACCACATCTTTGAGTTGTGCTAGGGCTTCTGCGTTCGGCGCTGCAACCTGAAGGTGTAGTGCCGTATCGTTCGCCGTCATCTCGCACACCCCAAATGGGAAATCAACATGCCCTTTTTCGGCATCATACTCTGCGGGTACTTTTATCTTGAAGTGGCCGCACAGCCATTTCAAAATCTTAGAGGCGTTAGGCGTTTGAACCGTCGCTTCGGCGGTCAGCAAAGGTGCTGTCATCAATATCTTGCTCCATTTTCACTGAAAGGCATGTTTTACGAGCAAACTATCTTAAGCCCCGTCAGTGATAATTTCCACGCATCCGGTTAAGGGCAGTATACGCATCCGGCAGATCAATAAGTTCTACGTATGCATGATGCGAACGAAATCAGCCGGAAAATGATCCCCTACCACGGCTATAAAACAAATTGATGACAGTTAACTTCTACTGTATTTCCTAATACGGTACATCCTACGCCATCTTCCCCGTAGGGACGCCTCGTTGCGCGTCCCTGATCGGGTGAATCTATCTTCTCCCTCAATCCCCTCGGCCATATACAGCTGAGGAGAGGACATGTTTTCAAGTGAACCTTATGTCTGGGATAAAGGTTAATCCTAGACATAAGGTTTGGCGTTGAACAACTTGCACGAAGTAGCGCAAGCCTTCCCGAAACAAGCTCCAGAGCCGCCGGAACGAACCGTCGGGACGACGAACGAGCGGTTGGGCGATGCCAGCAGCAACGGCTTGGCTGCCGAGGGCGACCATCCAAGTGTAAGCAATA
>DAOTUZ010000045.1:0-22295 GCA_034437295.1 Anaerolineae bacterium
CGCAGCCCGCGCGGTATCGTCATCCATCGCCGCAAATTCGGCGCCGCTCAACAGCGCGCCGGGGCGGCCATCATCGGCGCTTTCCCAGAGGTTGATCTGGCGGGCAATTTCCTTCGCAGTTTCTGCCGTATCACCAGTCACAACTTTGACTTGAATACCAGCATCCCGACAAGCGCGAACTGCGGTAGGCACTTCTGGCCGCACAGGGTCAGAAATGGCGACATATCCCAGCCAGATGAGATCGTGAATCTGCGCGTCAAATTCAAAATCTAGCGCCGCAGCGACTGGCCTGTAGGCAAAGCCAAGCGTGCGCATGCCACGCTTCTGATAAGCAAGCAGCTGCTCTTCAATGCCAATTCGATAGTCGTCTATTGAGGAAGCGCCACTTTCCAGTAAAACACTATCGCAGGCATCAAGGACGATTTCCGGCGCGCCTTTCACAAACAGCACCGGCGCGTGATAGGCATCGGATACGCCTACCGTCGCCATATACTTCAAATCGGCATCAAATGGTTTTTGCGCCAACATGGTGGCTACGGAACGGACGCCGCTGTATTCCACGCCATGCTCATCCATCCACAGCAGCAGCGCACCTTCGGTACCATCGCCAATCGGTTTCACTGGTTGGCCCGGCACGCGGCTGAGATTCGCGGTGGTATTCACAGCGAAAGACTCGGCAATCAGGCGCGCAGGCTGTGTATCCATGGCTGCGGTCAGCGTTTCTTCCCCCAATGAGGGGAAGCTGGTTTCAGCCACGCGCATTTGATTCAGGGTGAGCGTGCCGGTTTTATCAGAGCAGATGACGGTTGCCGCGCCAACGGTTTCAGTTGCCGGCATACGGCGAACAAGATTGTTGGTGGCGGTCATGCGGCGCATGCTGTAAGCAAGGCTTAAAGTCACGCTCATGGGCAGGCCTTCTGGCACCGCGACCACGATAATCGTCACTGCGACCATGAAATAGCGCAGCAGTTGAATACCAGCATCAGCAGTTATCCACTCTGATGGCTGCGAGGGCAGCATGCCGAGTAGAATGGCGGCGCCGATGCCGATAATAAACAGCGCAATACCAGCGACCAGCGGTTTCACCCAGCCCATCACCCCGCCCTGCTCCAGCAAACTCAACGGCTTGCGCGGGTGTCCAAGCAGTTCGAAAGCATCGTAAACGATGGGCAACCAGATGCGGCTGAGCGCCACCAGCGCGCTGATCGAAAGGATAGCAATAAATACCCAGTCATCGCCCCGTACTGAGAGATCGCCCACCGCGGCGCCACGAATAACCAGCGCAATATAGGTGATCAAAGCAACACTAAAGCCGACCACACCGATCAACTTGCTAAGGCGCTCAAGCTGGATGTTCAGCGGGGTTTGTTCATCGGTATCTTCGGTAGCGGAACGGGCAATCTCACCGATAGTCGTGGAATCACCTACCGCGCTGATCTCAACGATGCCACGCCCGGCGGCAACCAACGTGCTTCGGAACACACGCTCTTCATCACGCTCGGCGGCAGTTTTCGTGACGATCTTGTTGATAGGCAAAGACTCGCCAGTGAGCAAGGCTTCATTGATCTGAAGCTGAACCGCTTCACGAACAATGCCATCTGCCGGAACTTCCTGCCCTTCTTCGAGCAGCACCATATCGCCTACCACGAGATCGCGGCGCGGCACGGTGAGATAAGCGCCGCCGCGAATCACACTGATCGGAAGATCATCGCTAGCCCGATTCAAGACATCAAATTCGCGGCGCGCGCGATATTCATTGAAGAATGCCAGCGAGGTAGAGAGCAGAATAGCAAGGACAATGCCGATACCTTCGGCATAATGCCCGTCCACCATACCGACGGCGATGGTGATCACCGCCGCGATAATCAGAATACGGATAACAGGATCTTCAAATTTTTCGAGATAGAGTTTCCACCATGGATCGCGCTTGGGCGGGGTTAAAACATTTGAGCCGTGTGCTTGCCTGCTCGCTTCAACCTGTGCCGGCGTTAGCCCATGAAAAGGCGTGATCTGAATCATTTTTCCTTCAGGGACTGCCAATATCCTTCCCCTTTACATTATTTTCAATTGAAACAAAACGGAAACAAAAAAATCATGGGGCGCGAGAATTTTCCCAATCATCATAATGGAAAAATCAAGAACTATTCCCCTAGATTTTGGGGGGAGTTGGGAAATAAAAACGATGAATTCCTTGCTTATCCCGCGAACCGGCGTTCTTATGTGGCGATAATAGGCAGCGCCACAGCAAGTTTGTGGAGAGCAAGCCGATGGGCAATTTAGCGATTACGAGACGTTCGGGCGGATCGCTTCAATGGCAACCCAATCACCCTGCTGGCGGCGGCGTGTAGGGGTGAGGCCGGTCTTACGCAGCGCGGCCTCCACATCATCGGCTTGATTATCAATGATGCCGCTGAAAATGGCGCTTCCGCCGGGACGCACGGTATCGCCCAAGTGCTGGTCACACATAGCGATGATGATGCGCGCCAGAATATTGACGACGATCAAGTCAAAGCGACGGGCAGAAGTGATCACGGTTTCAAGGCTGCCTTCCTGCACAGTGATGCGTTCAGTCGTCCCATTCTGGGCGATATTCTCGATGGCAACGCCTACCGCCAACGGGTCATTGTCCAGCGCCAGCACATGTGCCGCGCCAAGCTTGACAGCGCCAACCGCGAGGATGCCTGACCCTGTGCCTAAATCCAGCACCTGCGCGCCGGGGACAACGAGGTCTTCGAGCGCCTCAAGGCAAAGTTGGGTCGTGGGATGCGTGCCAGTTCCGAAAGCCATGCCGGGATCGAGGGCGATCTCAACGACATCCGGCGAGAGATCCATCTCAATCCAGCGCGGGCGTATGACCACGCGCCGGCCGATACGCACGGGGTGATAGTGCTGCTTCCACGCTTCGGCCCAATCCTGCTCATCAATTACGGTGTATACCGGCTGGGGCATGGGGTACATCATGTTCAAGTAGCGCAAGCCGGTTTCCAACTGCGCTTGCAAGTCGGCGGCACGCTCATCAGCAGGCAAGTAGGCGCGTACTGTTAGCCGCGCATCTGGCACGGGATCGCCATCATCCAGCGTTTCGGGCGGAATATCTTCATGCTCGATAGCCACGCCCTGATAACCATAGCGATTGAGCAGTTCGGCAGCGGCTTCTGCTGCTTCACCATCTACACTAATTGACACTTCAATCCACTGCGCCATATCTGCCTCAAGGGTGCGATTCACAATTGTGGAATTATACACGGGTGGGAGGTTGGTTTGCTGTAGGCGGGGTGGAAGATTTGTAATTTGTGAATTTTGTGTCAAATTATCGAGAATTTAGCGATTAGTAATCGCTTTTCTGTTATTCTGTTATTTCGCAAACCCAATTATAAATTTACGTTTGAGGTATCTACTTAACGTGAGTCACCCAACTTGGCATTTCCCTCCTCATATCCCTGGCTATTTAGCCCAAGATCCAGTTCAAAGAGAGTTCTTTACTGATGAGCGAATTGGGGGTCTAGATCAGGCGTTAGTACGCGAATCTATTCAAAACGCTCTTGATGCAACCACTGGAGAAACAGCTATTGTGGTTAGATTTGCCTCCATCAAAGTGGAAGCAAAAGAATACCAACCCTACTTGAGAAGACTTTTACCTCATTTAAAAGCCGTCTTTGATTCTAGCTTTGACGAAGCAGTTTTTAAGCAACCGATGCGATTTTTGATAGTAGAAGACTTCAATACAATCGGGCTGCAAGGGAATCCAGATATTGAGTATATAGATACTCCTCTACCCCAAGAACATTTCTATTACTTTTGGCGTAACGTAGGACGCACGGGAAAGAAAGCCGGAAATCTGGGGCGATGGGGACTGGGAAAGACCGTTTTTCCAGCAATCTCTGATATTTCTACATTTTGGGGATTAACGGTGCGCGAAAATGATCGTCGCCATTTATTAATGGGGCAATCTGTCTTGAAGCATCATATGGCAGATGATACGCCACGCACACCTTATGGTTATTTCGGCAATTTTATTAATGACCTAGCACTACCAATTGAAGACCCTACGGAAGTAGACTTATTCTGCAATACCTTTCGCTTAAGGCGTCAGAATGAACCCGGACTCTCAATTGTTATCCCGATGCCCCATATAGATGAGCAATCTCCCCTCCGGCGAATCGCCATGGGAGCACTTCATCAGTACTTTTACCCGATCCTGACGGAAAAATTGCATTTAATTATCAATGACACGCCGATCAAAGCAGACGGTCTTGAACAGATGATCGAAAAATATGCTGATGAAGATATTGTCGATAAAGAAAACTTTCGCAAGCTGCTCAGTCTAACCAGATGGTCGCTAAATCTAGAAGATGAGCAATATATTCAACTTGATGAGCCTGACCTAAGACCTGCTCCAGATTGGAATAAATATCTTCGTGAAGAACAAATCTCAGAAGGTCGCCAATTTTTTGAAGCATACGGTCGTGTTGCATTTCGAGTTGGCATGAAAGTTGTCGAAAAGGGGGCAAACAAAGGCTCTGTAGGCTGGTTCAAAGTTGTTATTGAGCGGGATGAACAACTGAACCGCGCTGAAAGCCATTTTCTTCGAAATGGCATTCGATTATTAGAAATTAAAGGGCATTCAATACGCGGTATTCGGGCAATGGTCATTATTGAAGATGAACTTCTAGGTCGTATGTTAGGGGATGCAGAAAACCCAGCACATACGGATTGGCAAAAAGATGCACCCAGTTTCCAAAAATACGAGCACGGCCCAAGCTCACTATCATTTGTCAAAAACAGCTTAACGGTATTGGCTAGTAAACTTACCGAGTTCAATCAAAAAGTCGAGAAAGATCTTCTGAAAGATGTTTTCTTTCTCGAAGAGCAACCTCACAACGAGACCAATCGCTTCAGCGACTCTGCAAATTCACATCGTTCTCCAGACGGAAAAACACCAAAACCTGTCGTGGATATCGAATCCAAACCCCAACCGATTTATAGTCAGCCTATTGCAGGTGGCATCGAAATTGGTGCTATTCCTGAACTAGCAGGAAAAGTTTCAACTATCAGCATTGAATTTGCATATGAAGTACGTAAGGGAAATGCGTTTCAAAAATACAATCCATTGGATTTTGATCTTGGTGATTCTGACAGCATTTTCATTCATCCAGTTGGGGCTGTGATCGAGAAAAATGAGGCAAACTTTCTGCAATTCTTCGTTCTAGATCCGGATTTCAGGGTGCAAGTACGTGGCTTTGACACCAACCGCGACGTAGCTATGAAAATCACTTTGGGGGAACCGGCGGAATGATTCGTCGTTACAACTATACGCAACGATCCAAAATCCCGAAGAGTGCAATTTCTGTTCGTGTTTATCCAAACAAAGAGGGTATGCAAACATTTGATGCCCAGATTGATTTAACAGAGCAAGCTTTCCCTGAAGGATCGGAGATCTTCCTCGAAGCATATTATCGTAATGCGATGATGCGCTTTAAGGTAGGAACTTTCAATACTAACCAACCAATTTACTGGGCATCCGGGACACTATCTGATCTTCAAGATCCTCAAGTTAATTTCAGGATCAAGGTTGTAGATAAGCAGCAACATATAGGGCGACTCATAGGCATTGCTGATCGGGTTCAACTTTTCAATGAAATGCCCCAGCAAGTTGAGCGCATCGGGTTACTTCCAGTGAGATTCAAAAATCTCGGCGAGCAAGTCTGGTTGCTAGAAATTCCAGATGATGGGACTGATCCTGAGTTATGCATTAATGACAGTCTACAATTAGAAGATATTCCGCTATCAGAATTGGTTCGTGGCGACCCCCTATTTTTGACGATTGTTTTCCCACAAGTGGTTCGCAGTTTGCTAGAACACCTTGTTTCTGAGGACGACTATCATGATGATGATCCTGAAAGCTGGCAAAACAAATGGGTGCGTTTTGCCGCTCAGTCTCTAAGTGTAGGGCGACCTCCCGAATCTGATGATGAGCAAGAGCAGGCATTGTGGATTGATGATGCCGTAAGAGCATTTTGCAAGAACAACAATATCAAAGGACGTTTTGAGCAGTACGTTTTAGATAAGCGGAATTGACAATATGGAAACACCTATCCGGATTTTCAACGAACAAGGCATTGAACAATTTCGAACTGCGCTACAGCATATTAAAGAGGGCGGGACAAGCGAGTTGCCTGAAAACCTTCTATTCGATCCATCTCTCTCCTCAGTAATTTCTAGAAGTATCAAAGTGGGTCATGCGAAATTCACAACAGCTTTGGAAATGGTGGAATATTTGCATCCAAAGATAATCGAGCTGCCATTGAGTGATAAATTTTATAATTCTGGTTTATGGACATGGTTGGCAGCGTTTTATTTTGATGTTATTTGCCCGTTTGATAAACGTAAACGACTACCAAGTGAAGAAGCTCGTTATATCATGCCCATTGATCGGAATTTTAGAGAGGCGTACCGTCACTTAATCGCTACTCCGCTAAGAATTTACGATACCTATGGAAGTGAGCTTACACTTTTATTGCTTTATACCGAACCCCATCAACGCTCAGAATTTCTACGTGAGATTATGGGTGTTCAGGAATTAGCAATGAATCAAGGGATTATGGATGCCCTACATATCATTTATTGGGACGTTAAGCGGCAGCGTCCGAAGATCGGGGCGGTTACTAAGAGTTTGTCTGCCGCAGGTACGTTACGACGATTTGTAGCTCTCATGAATCAATTCAACCGCACCTACGATTTACAGGGTATGACAGGCGAACAAATTGTTGCATTGCTCCCAGAGAAGGAATTTGGGCGCTGGCTGATAAATGCAGATATACAACAATTCGCTTTTGATTTCGATGAGTAGCACTAATTATCTGCGCATCTTGCATTAGCCACCCCTTTCCCAATCTTCGTTAACGTGATTCTTGCAATTGGTATGTACACTGTTGCCATTGTGACACAGCGGCGCGGATAATACGCGCCGTTTGTGTGGGCTGACAATACATAAGGAGGATGCGCAGGGTGAGCGAATATGAAACCCCTGTCAACGATGCCGCAGAAACTGATGGTGTAAATTCAGAGGCTACCGCCACAGCCGAAGCGTTATCGGATGATTTGACGGGCGGGGCGGAACAGGAGCTAGAACAGGTGAAAGCGCAGGCGCAGCAATATCTTGAGGGATGGCAGCGTGAGCGCGCTGAATTTGCCAATTATAAACGCCGTATCGAGCAGCAGCAGAAGGACGGCTACGCCAACGCCACTGCCGATGTGCTGAAAAAGGTTATCCCGGTCATTGATGACTTTGACCGCGCTCTCGTCAATATCCCCGACGATTTAACCAGCAACGCTTGGGTTAACGGGACCATCATGATCCAGCGCAAGCTGTACAAGATTCTGGATGATTTTGGCGTCACAGCGATTGATCCGCAGGGTGAAGCCTTCGATCCAAACTGGCATGAAGCGGTAGTTATGGGCGACAGCGACAGCGTTGAAAGCGGCCATGTGATTGAAGTGATGCAAAAAGGTTATACACAGGGCGACCGGTTGATCCGGCCAGCGTTGGTAAAAGTGGCGCGGTAAAACCCCCGCCTTATAGCACACAAGACAAGTATCAGCAGTAAAATACCCGTCATAGATGCTGTAAAGATGGCGGGAAATAGACCAGTAAACCCGTCAGGAGAGAAAAAAAGATGTCAAGAATTATCGGTATTGACCTCGGCACGACGAACAGCGTCGTCGCGGTGATGGAAGGCGGCGAGCCTGTCGTCATCCCCGCTGCTGAGGGCGGCAACCTGATTCCGTCAGTGGTGGCGGTGAACCCCAAGACCAATGAACGGTTGGTCGGTAAGGTGGCACGCAATCAGGCGGTGATCAACCCCGAAAACACGGTGTTTTCGGTGAAGCGATTCATGGGGCGTAAGTTTGACGATCCCGAAGTGCAGCGCGCCATCAAGCTGGTGCCTTACAAGGTCACGGCGGCGGACAATGGCGATGTGCGCGTGCATATGGGCGGCAAGGAATACAGCCCGCCGGAAGTTTCAGCGATGATCCTCACGAAAATCAAGGCTGACGCAGAAGCCTATCTGGGCGAAAAAGTGACGCAAGCGGTGATCACTGTCCCCGCTTATTTCAACGACGCGCAGCGTAACGCGACCAAAGATGCCGGGCGCATTGCCGGGCTGGAAGTGCTGCGTATCATCAATGAGCCAACGGCCTCCAGCCTTGCTTATGGGCTGGGCGAGAAGAAGAACGAAATCATCGCGGTGTATGACCTTGGCGGCGGCACCTTCGATATTTCCATCCTTGAAGTGGGCGACGGCGTGTTTGAAGTGCGCAGCACCAACGGCGATACCTATCTTGGCGGCGACAACTTTGATGAAGTGATCATCAACTGGCTGGCCGATGAGTTCAAGAAAGACAACGGCATTGACCTGCGTAATGATCGCCAGGCGCTGCAACGCCTGAAAGAAGCTGCCGAGCGCGCCAAGATCGAGCTTTCAAGCGTGCTGACCGCAGACATCAACCTGCCGTTCATCACCGCTGATGCCAGCGGCCCGAAACACCTGCACACTACGCTAAGCCGCGCCAAACTGGAAAGCATGGTGTCTGACCTGATCAAGCGTTCGATTGATCCGTGCAAGGCGGCCCTGCGCGATGCCGGTTTGGAAGTGAAAGACATCAATAATATCGTGCTGGTGGGTGGCATGACCCGTATGCCCGCCGTACAAGAAGCGGTACGCGGTTTCTTCGGTAAAGAGCCAAGCAAGGGCGTCAATCCTGATGAAGTGGTGGCGCTAGGCGCGGCCATTCAGGGCGGCGTACTGCGCGGCGATGTGAAGGACATTCTGCTGCTGGACGTAACCCCGCTGACACTGAGCGTGGAAACACTGGGCGGCGTGGCGACCCCGATGATCGAGCGCAACACCACCATTCCCACCCGTAAATCGCAAGTCTATTCGACGGCGGCAGATCACCAGACACAGGTCGAAATTCACGTGCTGCAAGGCGAGCGCCCGATGGCCGTAGATAACAAGTCGCTGGGCAAATTCATCCTTGATGGCATTCCCCCTGCCCCGCGCGGCGTGCCACAGGTAGAAGTCACTTTTGACATTGACGCGAACGGCATTTTGAACGTGAGCGCGCGCGATAAGGCAACCAGCCGCGAACAGAAGATCACGATCACTGCCAGCAGCGGGTTGAGCGAAGCCGAAATTCAGCGTATGGTGAAGGAAGCGGAATCTCACCGCGCCGACGATGCCAAGCGCCGTGAAGAGGCCGAAGCCCATAATCAGGCAGACAGCGCCGTATTCACCGCCGAGAAATTTATCAGCGATTACGGCGATAAACTGCCGGCGGAAGTGAAGAGCGATCTGCAAAGTAAGATTGAGGCCGTAAACTCTGCCAAGAGCGCCAACGATCTGGAGCGGACGCGCACAACGACCCGCGAATTGAGCGATGCGATGCAGAAGGCTGGCGGCCAGATGTACGAACAGGCCGAAGCCGCAGCGCCAGCAGATGCGGGCGCCAGCGCAGACACGGGTTCAGCCGCAAGCGAAGATAAAGGCGGCGAAGACGTGGTTGAAGGCCAATTCACTGAGGCGTAAAGCTGAGGGACAGTGTTAACAAAAAAGGCGCAGTCATTTTTAGACTGCGCCTTTTATCTTTCAAAGCGCGCGATATACAGCCTGCCACTACAATAATCGCTTTATATCCTCATATTTATGATGCCATCTCAACGCGCAGATGCGGACGGTTATACCACAACACTAGGATGATGAGCGCGGAAGAGAGAATAAATCCGGCGATAGCAATGGCGATATAGCCGCTGGCGGCAAATAACGCGCCAGCGCCAATGCTGCCAAACCCCGCAGCTAAAAAGACCAGCGTATCATTTACCCCCTGCACCCGCGTGCGTTCCTTCCCGTGCAGCCCGGTTGCTAATAAGGACGCGCCGGCCACATAGCCAAAATTCCAGCCTAAGCCTAACAAGAATAACACCCCTGCAAGCACGAATTCGTTGCCGGAAAGCGGCGCCAGCAGGCAAGACGCGATCAAGGTTGCGCCGCCGGTGATGAGCATTGGGGTGCGCCCAAACCGGTCAATCATGTAGCCAGTCAGCGGGGAAAGCCCGTACATGCCCAGCGCGTGCGCTGCCAGCACCAGCGAAATTGCTTCAGTGGGATGATGGAGATGGTGCATATGCAGCGGGGTCATCACCATCAGCACGACCATCACCGTCTGGCTGATAATGACGGCGATGATCGCCAACTGCACTTTGGGCAGCGCCAGCAACTGCGAAAGGGGGCGCGCTGTACCCACATCTTCAATGTGGCGCGCGGCATTACTTTCCGCCTCCAATAATCTGGCGATAGCCATGGGGTCAGGGCGCAGAAAAAAGAAACAAAGCAGCAGAGCAAGGCCAGCAAACGCCATCATTAACATCCATGTGCCAGTGTCTGAAGGAAGCCCCAAAGAAACCATCAGGCGGCCACTTGGCGCAACCAGCAAGGGGCCAACTACAGCGCCAATCGTGCCAGCGAAGATGAGGCGGCCAATCATGCGCGCGCGTTCGGATTCATGAAACATTTCGCCCGCAGCAAAGCGCCCCTGATCAGCGCTGGCGCGGGAAGTACCCAGCAGCGCCGCGCCCAGCAGCAGCAGCGGGAAGCTATGTTCCATGATCGCCAGCATGCCGATTAGCCCGCCAAAGATGCCGAACATATACCCCAACGAAAGCCCGATTCGCCGCCCGAAGCGCCCCATCACCATAGCAATCGGGTAAGCGGATAATGCCTGCGTAAAAGTGAGCGTTGATGAAGGCACCCCGGCCACACTTTCAGTGCCGGCAAGCTGCGCGGCGCTGATGGTGATCAGCGTGAACACAGCAATTTGCGCGGCAGAAGACAGGCTTTGTGCAGCAAAAAGGGTATAGAGCAGCCGCTGGCTAGTTTTTAGATTGTAAGAGGGGGTCATTTCAAGCTCATTTTAGAACAAATAGAAGGTGTCAAGAATCTTGCCCAATATCATCTCACATTCAGCCGCTACTCTCCACCTCCCGTATTCACAAAACCAAAAACATTGTGAATACAATTAAAGAATTTAGAGGCCGGTGAAAATTTTTACGAATTTCTATCTGTACTCTTATACAATGTCGGCTACACTCATCACGATACGACCATCCTAATTGAGTACCCCATGGCACGCGATTACTACGAAGTACTAGGCGTTCAGCGCACTGCAAGCAAAGAAGACATCAAGAAAGCATTTCGACAGCTGGCACGGCAGCTTCACCCTGATGTGAACAAAGAGCCGGATGCTGAAACGCGATTCAAAGAGGTGAATGAAGCCTACGAGGTGCTTTCAGACGACGAGAAGCGCGAACGTTATGATCGCTTCGGCACGGCGGGGGTGAACGGGCCTACGGGTTTTCCGGGCGGCGCAGCCGGTTTCGGTGGTTTTGAAGGAATTTTCGAGGAATTTTTCAACAGTTTCGGCGGAAACCGCGCTAATGCATCGCGTCGTCGTGGGCCACGACCGGGCGCAGACCGCCGGGTTGACGTGACCGTTAGCTTTGAAGAATCTATATTCGGCGTTGAGCGTGAAGTTGAATTTGAACGCCTACAAATTTGCGAAACCTGCGCGGGTAACGGCGCCACGCCCGGCACACAACCAGTACGCTGCCAGCAGTGCAGCGGCACCGGCGAGGTTCGTCAGGTTCAGCAGACATTTCTAGGGCCGATGGTACAGGTAGGTACATGCCCGCGCTGCAATGGGCGCGGTGAAACCATTGCCAGCCCCTGTACGACCTGCCGGGGTTCAGGCCGCCAGCGGGTAAAAGCCGATCTTGAAGTGCAAATTCCGCCGGGTGTGCGCGAAGGGTTGCAAATTCAACTGCGCGGGCAAGGCGACGCGGGGGAAGCCGGCGCCCCAGCGGGGAATTTGTTCGTCGTGGTGCATGTTGAGGAACATGAATACTTCAAGCGCCACGACAATGACATCATCCTTGATATCAACATCAACGTAGCACAGGCCGCCCTGGGCGACAAAATTGTCGTGCCAACTGTGGATGGAGATGTGGAATTAATTCTCCCGCCGGGCACGCAAAACGGGAAAATCTTCCGCCTGCGCGGCAAGGGCGTCCCCCGCCTGCGAACCGACGGCAGCAATTCAGGGCGCGGCGATCAAATGGTGAATATCGCCGTTGAAATTCCTAACAAGCTGTCTGATGAACAGCGCGAACTATTCGAGAAGCTGGCCGACACGATGGGCGGCACAGTCACCCCCCAAAAGACGAACAAAGGCCTATTCGATAAGGTAGTAGACTTCTTCAGCGGCGATCAAGGATAACAAGCAAGCAGCAGCTTCAACATAAAAAAACGGACGACAGAAGTGTCGTCCGTTTTTGACTCGCTATGACTAAGGCAATCACACCCGATACTGCTTCAAGGCGCGGCGGCCAATGATGTTTGGCGCCAGCGAATTCGCCCAGATGATCAGGCGGTCAAAAAAGCGCAGCACGACGGTTTTCTGGTGTTTATTCACGGCTTTGACCATGGCTTCGCCCACCTTTTCGGCAGGCATCACCGGCAATTTCGGTGCGCGGGCGGCATATCCGGATGCCCCTAGCCGCTTCTCGTTGAACTCGGTAGCGGTACGCCCGACACGCATATCGGTCACAGTGATCTGATCATCTTCCAGCTCTAGGCGCAGGGATTTTGCCAAACTGCTGACAAAAGCCTTGCTGGCGCTGTAACAGGCGGTATAGGGCGCGGTCATATTGGCGACCACCGATGAGACGATGATGATATGCCCGCCGCCGCCCTGTTTGCGCATCACTGGCACGACGGCGCGAACGCTGTGCAGCACGCCATCAATATTGGTGCGCAGCAAGGTTTCAAGATCATCCCAATCTGAATCTACGATTGCGCCGCGCTGCCCAACGCCCGCGTTGGCGACGAGTACATCAATATGACCGAAACGCTCAATGCCCCGCTCTACTGCAAGCTGTACATCAGCAGCATCACGCACATCAGCGGCAAGCGCGAAGACGGCGCCATGTGGGGATGGCAAACGCTGTACCGACGTTTCTAAGGCGGCAAGGCGATCCACACGGCGCGCCGTGACAATCACATTTGCGCCAGATTTTGCGAAAGCCAGCGCCGCCGCATAGCCGATGCCGGAAGATGCGCCGGTGATGAATACGACGCGGTGATTATTGATGTGTGCAGCAGCAGTCAATTAAAAACATCCTTCAATGCCAGCAAGTGTTCAGGCCAATACAGGCGATTAGATCACCGCAGTTTCCTGATAGATGCCGAACACCTCACGCATAACGTCCGTCATTTCGCCCAATGTGCAGTAGGCTTTAGCTGCGTCAATCAGGAAGGGCATCACGTTTTCAGTGCCGCGGCAGGCTTGTTTTAATGCGGACAATGCCCCGCTTGCGCGCTCGTTATCGCGCTCTAAGCGCAGCTTCTGCAAACGCGCCACCTGCCGCGCATAGCCCTGCGGATCCATGGCTAGGATAGGGATGGCAATGGGCGCGTCGTCGGTGTAGCCATTGAGGCCTACAATAATGCGCTCGTCGGTATCTATCTCGCGCTGATAACGATAGCTGGCATCGGCAATTTCCTGCTGCATGAAGCCGGTTTCAATGGCAGGCAGCACGCCGCCTATCGCTTCGATACGCTCAAAATAGTTATATGCTTCAGCTTCAATGCGATCAGTCATGGCTTCAACAAAATAGCTGCCACCAAGCGGGTCAATAGTATTAATCACGCCGCTTTCTTCCGCGATAATCTGCTGGGTACGCAGCGCCAGCGTAACGGCAAGTTCGCTAGGCAGCGCCAAAGCTTCATCCATGCTGTTGGTGTGCAGGCTTTGCGTGCCGCCCAAAACACCGGCCAGCGCCTGTATTGCCACGCGAATCAGGTTATTTTCGGGCTGCTGCGCGGTCAAGCTGACGCCTGCTGTTTGGGTATGAAAGCGCATCAACAGCGAACGCGGATCGCGAGCGCCAAAGCTGCCCGCCAATTCTCGCGACCAGATGCGGCGAGCGGCGCGCAGTTTTGCAATTTCCTCAAAGAAGTCATTGTGAATGTTGAAAAAGAAGCTGATACGCGGGGCGAAACTATCAATATCCATGCCCCGGCGCAGCGCCCAACGCACATATTCAAAGCCGTCAGCCAGCGTGAAGGCCAATTCCTGCGCGGCGGTACTGCCCGCCTCACGAATGTGATAGCCGCTAACGCTGACAGGGTTCCACTGCGGCAGCCGTTCGGCGGCGTATTCAATGGTGTCTACCACCAAGCGCATTGAGGGTTCTGGCGGGAAAATGTATTCTTTCTGGGCGATATATTCTTTCAGGATGTCATTTTGCAGGGTGCCGCGCAGTTTTTCAGAAGGCACACCCTGATTTTCAGCGGCGGCGATATAAAACGCCCATAAAATTGCGGCGGGGCTGTTGATGGTCATGCTGGTAGAAACTTCACCTAAAGGGATGCCATCAAATAAAAGCTCCATGTCTTTAAGCGAACTGATCGCCACGCCGCATTTGCCAAATTCGCCCAAAGCCTGCGGCGCATCGGTATCAAAGCCCATCAGCGTCGCCAGATCAAAGGCCACGGACAGCCCCATATTGCCCTGTTCCAATAGAAATTTATAACGGGCATTGGTCTCTTCAGCCGTGCCAAAACCGGCAAACATCCGCATCGTCCAGAGTTTGCCACGATAGCCGGTGGCATGAACGCCGCGGGTAAACGGAAACTCGCCAGGAAAACCAAGATCGGCCATATACCGCTGCTGGGAATTATTGAGCGGCGTATAGATACGATCAACGGATTCGCCAGACATGGTGGTGAAGGTTTCGCCCCGTTCCGGCATCCGGCTCAGGGTTTCGCGTAAGGTGGTGTTTTGCCAACGTTCAAATGCCGCGCTTAATTCCGCATTTTCGGTTGGGAGCGCGTCGCCAAATAATGAGGATTCATCAAACATAAGTATTTACCTGATCGCTGAATGATATGCACCTTTAACGATACCACAGGACGCAATGAGCGCCGCAAATCCCAAGAAATAGGGGTTCAAGGCAGCGGAAGCAGGATAAATCCGTCTGTGATTGTCGTATTATCAGGGGCAATCATCGGCAGTCTTTCGCCCTGTGACTCCACCCACCCAACCCGCAGCGACCAACCGGCATAATCCCCGCCATTTGCGGGCAAGAACAGGCGATCAGTCACCTGTTGATTCGCCGCCCATGTATGAACGGGGGCATAGCCCCCTAAAGGCTGGCGATCTTGCTGCGCGGCAATTGAACCGGAAGGATCGAGCAGATGCACAAACCATGAAGCGGGGGGCGCAGAATCACCGGCTAACTGCCAATTTAATTCGACAGAAACGCCGTCTGTTCGCGGCTGAAGGCGATAGCTTTCAAGCACGATCTCGCCAAACTGCCAGCCGCCCGCTTGCACGGGGGAATCTATCGGGCGGGTGTCAAATAATAATGCGCGGTGATCAGGGATGGCGCGTTCAAGCACAAAGGCGTACTGCCCCCACAATTCGCGTTCCTGCCAGTTTTCGGGATCGGCTGGGGCAAACCACGTGATCAGCCATAAGCGTTCGCCTTGAGCTAGAGACCATTCCCATAATGGCCGCGCATCACGATCATTTGGCATGGTGGGGGCATTGACGACAGTTACCGGCGCGCGCTGTTCCAGATCGAGCAAGCCATCGCCAAACAAGGTGGTGGCGGCATAGACGACGCCTTCAGGGTTGAGCGCCGCAGAAACCGCCGCCAGATTCTGCATATCAGCCGCATTTGAACGCGCACCGCCAACCAGCAGCAGCGCCACAAGGCTTAAGGTGGCGATCAGCGCCGCGCCAACTTTCGGGGGAACGGCGCGTATGATCAGGACAGCCAACCCGATCATGATTAAAGAGACTGGCGCAATCCACAACAGCGGCGAAGCGCCATTCAGCGACCAATCAGCAATCAACGGCCAGCCTGAAATAAGCAGCGCCAAATGGCCGACAATCGCGTTCTGATAGGGATCCGTCAGCAGCGCATCCAGAAAGTCAGTACGCCAGCGGGTGATATCACCACCCCAAAGGACATTGACCTGATACGAGAGGAAAACGAGGTGATCGTAATATGCGCCCAAGAGCTGGATGAAGCATGACAGGCCAACGAATCCGATGAGGACGAGCGCCAGCCAGCGTTTTTTGGCTGCTTCAGCGATCAATGGGGCGAGCGCAAACGCCATGAGTGGGATGATCGGCAGCAGAAAACGTGGCCCCCACGTAACGCCGCCATCCCAACTCCACCACGCGGCGAACATCGCAAATTGGAAGATCACCAGCGCCAGAATCAACCACGCAAGGCGGGAAAAATGACGGCGCAGCATGAGCCAGCCCGGCAGCGCCAACAGCAGCACAGGCGAATACCAGAATAAGCCGCGATAAGGGCTGATCGTGAGGCCAAAAATGCCCGACCAAAACGGGAAAGTGAAGCCTTCGCCGTCACTGAAGCGGTAGCCGGTGGTGAAGGGACTGCCAAAACGCAAAGCATTGTATAAGCCAAAGGCGGCGGCGAAGATGATCGCGGGGATGAGCAGCGCCAGCAGATCGCGCAAACTGCGGCGGCGAATGCCTTCAGCGAATGCCAGCAGCCCTAGTAAGCCTGCCGGCAGCGCATAGATGGTGTTCACGCCCACGAGAAGGCCGCAACTTAGGGAAAGCACAACTAAGTATGCCCAATGCCTGCGTTCCCAATAGCAATAGAGCGCGTACACCGCAAGCAGCAGTAAGAGCGCGGCTAACGGCTCCCCATAGAGGGTTCGGGCGTATGGAAAAGCGAGCGTGGCAAGGCCGTAGATCAGCCCGACCAGAAAAGCGACATGATGGGAATATTTAAGGCGGCACACAAAGGCAAAAAGCGCCAGCGCGGTGGCGGCGGTCACGGTGGGATTAAAGAGCATGGCAGCGGCGCGGGTTGTCAGAAAAGGCAGTAAGTCGGCGGCGAGGATGAAGGGCAGTAAACCGAGCGACGGCGTAATCCCCTTTTTGCTATAGAGCGCACCATCATCGCCAAATGTTCCCATACGGGCGCTGTCTACGGGGAACAGCATATCGGCAAAGGCGACGGCGCTCACCGTTGGGCTGCCAGTACGCCATAACGCGGCAGAGGTGGCAAGCAGCGCGTCGCCATCAGCCGAATCAGGAACGCCGGTATACGTGAGCAAATATGCGCCGAGCAAAATTGCGAACAGCGCAGCCGCATAGGATAGGGCGGGCTTTCGGAGTGACAACACAACACGCCATTTTTTCATAAAATGCATATCATGCTAACGATACGCATCGCAGAGAAGGGGCGCAAGGGTTTTTAAGGAAATACTGCCCACTGATTGACGTTTAATAGGCGGCTTGCATAGAGCAACCGCCCCTAAGAATGAGCAAATTCTGTGGTTCTTTCTCCGTATTTTGCAAACCTGCGGTAACATGATCCCTATAGCAGCGCAGCAGGCAAAACCATGAGCGATCAGCAGCGCGATCCACGACGCATCACCCGCGAATTTATGCAGGCGCTAAGCCTAAATCAAGAGGCGGAGAACCAGATTCCCAGCCTGCTTGATCGTTTGATTCTGCCGGGATTGCTAGGCTTCGGCATCGCCACAACAGCCGTTCAAGTGCTGCAAGCTGACTGGTTGGAATTTGCCCTGCTGGCTGTCAGCGTCATTTTACTGCTGCTGATCACAATTTCGCGCCGCCTACAGTATCGCATCCTTGGGAGACCCTTTAGCCGCCGCCATGCGCTGTATGTATTGATCTTCTGGATGAGCGGCATCGCGTGGCTGAATGTCTTGCGTTATATCCTCCATTTGCCCACTACCGGCAAGGACAGCCCGCTATTCTACGTGCTAGCCATCGGGTTATTCGCGCTGGCGGTTATCATGATCCGCGCTGTGCTGATGTTGACGCGCTGGCTTTATCCCGTTTTTTCAACACATATCCCGATCTGGGAGCAGGTTTTGCTGTTAGCCAACGAGGCGCTGGCGGCTTCGATGTGCGCTTTCTTCTTCGGTAATTTACTGGCGCGCCTGCTGCAGCCCGGCGTTTTCACCCTGTGGATAGACCCGCTGTACACAGCAGCGGTGGGCGCATCGGCCATCATTTACTATGTTGTAATCCAATTTATGTGGATTCGCCGTTATAACGATAGGCTTAGCACCACGACATTGTGGCTGCGGCTGGCGCGCCTGTTAGCGCCGCTGGCGTTGTTGGTCATTGTACTGCTGATCGTTCGGCGTATCGTGGAGCGATCTGATCTGCGTTCGGCCACCCTACTGACCAGCGCGGCGACCAATCTCGCCATTCTGGCTATCGCGCCGATCATCCTGCTGTTGGTAGTCGTGCTAAGCTATCTGATCTATACCAGCAGGCAAGGCATTCGCCAGCGATTCCTGCCAGATTTGCTGTTAGATAAACTACCGCCCCGACTGGCACGATTCTTCCGTTCAATCTCAGATATGGATTTCATGCTGCTGGTTTGTGTGCTGGCGCTGGCACTTCCCGCATATGTGCTCTTTGGCGGAAGCGCCGTATTGACAACTGTAGGGCAAGGAATCATGCAGCGCGGCAGCACCTTCATCGAAACCGGAGAACAGGCGTTGGCGCTAATCGTCGCGTTCCCCTTCTACTTGATCATTCTGGGACTGCTCATGCTGTACGCATATGTGATCCTTCAACCCACGCTTGCGGCACGGGATCGTGATGAACTCATTGCGCGACTGCCGGTGGGCTTTCTGATCATTCTGATCATTACCCTATATTTGTTCGCCGTGCCGTTTACGCAAGCTCTCATTGAGGGGCGTTTACCGCGCTTGCCTCAAGACTTGGGGCGTATTCTGCTTTTTAGCATCTTGATTCCGCTGGTGCTGCTTTACGCACACTATTTTGTACTGGTGCGAATGCCCTATTCCCGTGGTCAGCGCAGTTGGCGCGATGCGCACAGCACGGCGCTGGCGATTCAGCTAGACACCATCGATCACAAAATCAACGGGCTTAATCAGAACATTGAGCGGTTGGATCAATCCTGGCAGGAAAATGCGAATTACGAAGCCGCATCTCGTTTTGAAACGTTGTACCAGTATGTGCAGCTCAACGGCCTGCGTGACGATATGAATATGCAGCGGTTGAAAGTTGTCGCTGAACGCCAACAGCTTACCGAGCTTTCAGAAGCCCCAATTTCGGTGGCCGTTGCCCGGCTTCCGCTGCGTGTGGTAAGTCTCGGCATTCCGCTGCTGCTGCTAATTCAGATCTATCAATGGGCGGTGTTAAATAACGGCCTGCGGGAAATTATTAACAACCCTAATCTCAACGTGGTTGATTTTTTCCGAGAAATATTGAGCCAGCTTCAATTTTAGAAACAACCTCTGGTTGTGTTACATTCAACATATGCTTTTTTCTAAGCAACCAAATATTTGTATTTATCGCCCTTATATGCGCGAGACGAGTCATTCATGAACGACAACCCTGATACATTACTCGATGAGCTTCATGAGCATGAACAGCCACTTTCCGGCGATGATGCGCTGGCCGAAGCCGGAAGAAAGGTGATGCTGCGCCAGTTCATTCAGATCGTCGAGAACCAATCTGGAGTGATCGCAGGCGAAGATCCCGAAGCTGTGCATGATATGCGCGTCGCTACGCGCCGCATACGCAGCACATTTCACCTGCTCGCAGATTACTACAAACCTAAGGCCATTTCGCGCTTTGAGCGCCAGCTTAAAGAGCTTGCCCGCGCACTGGGCGCCGTGCGTGATTACGACGTGCTAATCGAACAGGTGTCGGGCTACCGCGGAACGCTGCAACAGGATGATTCACAGCGGCAAACATTGGATGCGCTCATTGAGCAGATTGGTCAGGAACGCGCCGTTGCCCGCTATCATCTGTTACAACTGCTGGAAAAAAAGCGTTATCACCATTTCATTCAGGCATTCGCTGCTTTTGCCACTACGCCGAAAGATGGTGCGCGGAAAATAAGCGACAGCAGCGTTGAGCCGATTCAGGTTCGCCATGCGCTGCCCCCGCTCATTTACGCGCATCTGGCTTCAGTTCGCGCCTATGACAGCATCCTAGAAGAAGCAACCGATGAGCAGCTTCACACGCTGCGAATCGAATTCAAGCGCCTGCGCTACGCATCAACGCTGTTTGATGAAGTCCTAGGAAGCCAGATTAAAGATTTCAATAAAGAACTGGCGGCGTTTCAAAATCACTTGGGGCGAATGCAGGACATTGTGACGGCAAAGGCCACGCTGACGGAGCTTCTGCTAACGCTGCCTGACGGCTCGGAAGCGGGGCTGCAACCCTATCTTGAAAGCCTCAGGCTAGAGCATGAAAGCCTGCGCGGGGATATTGGCGCGATGTGGAAGAAGTTCAATTCTAAACCAGTGATGGGTAAGTTAGGCGGGGCGGTGGCGGCACTATAAATCAAAACAGGGCGCTGCGCAGCGCCCTGTTTTTTGCATATTTAGCCAACTCGGTTTTGATTGCGGCCAATTGCAAAGTACAGCAGCAAACCAACCAGACTGCCAAAGAAGACGATGGCCGCCCAAAGGACACCGTTTGCGCCGCGCTTATTCGCATCTTGATAGACCCAGATCAGGATGGCGATATCAAGGATGAAAATGGCAAGGCAGCAAACAAGCCAAACGGTGCCGCCAAATAACATTGCCGTAATGCTGCCGTCATCTTGCGCAAAAGCAACCATTGGCAGCGCCAGCATGAAACTGATGAGCAGCATTGGCAAAATTGTCTTGCTTAAACGACTTTGGATTGCAGTCATAATTATCCTCTCTTAACCCCATTACGCTACAAAAAAATATATACGTAATCTTAATTTTATGCGAGAAATAATTACACCGATGAATGTTTTTGAGAATTAGACGTTTAGCCAGTAACCGCCTGCACTCCGGCAACACCTAATACGAAAGCCAGCGTGAACAAAATTGACCAGACGAGACCGCCGATCACCAGCGCGGCAAACAGCCGCGCACGCGGCATGTTCATCATCAAGCCCACCAACGCCCCAAGCTGCGACCCCAGCGTAACCGGAGCGATGCCACCCAATCCTACCGCGCCATATTTATCAAGAAGGCGGCGGGTGCGGCTGTTCGGGTCAGTTGGCAATTTGTGACCAATGCGCTGATACAACCAGCGGCGGAATGGCTCGCCCAGAAAGAGGACTAGCCCCGCGCCTACGCCGTAACTGGCGGCACAGGTGATGGTGATGATCACAGGGCTAAGCCCTAATGCCAGCCCAACAGGCACCGCGCCCCATAATGAGAAGAAGGCCACGCCAAATACGCTGGCAATTTTGCCAAGCTCAGCCAGAACGTCCACACAGCTTCCTAATCAGCATTTCTGCTAGCCCTGCCAAACCATAAGCGGATAAAACCCCGATAACCGGCAATGCCGGAAGGTAGTAGCGCGCCCAATCCAATGGTGTGAGCAGCAAGGTAGATGCCAGCGCCGCCGCTGCCCACACCAACACGATCATGCGCACGCCTGATAAGACAGTAGATTTTACAAATAAGCGCGCAAAGCCGATCAGCGTGAGGGCAAGCAGCAGCAGGCCGCCAATTGCGCTGCCACCGATAGCGATGCCCGCCCACGGAGATGCTTCATAGGCGGCAATCTGATCGCTGATGTAATTTTCCCAACCGGCGATCTCGAAATACTGCGACTGACCGACGAACACATGGTTGAAGAAACCAGATACCGACGCGCCAAAATCTGGATAACCGCCAAAAACATTCGTCTGTTCGCTGAGCAACCGCTCTCGCAGCGCCAGCACTTCGCCAGCACGATGCAGCGGATCGCCCCACCAGACAGGGTTCAAGGCATAAAACACCAGCGCGGCCAAACCACCGGCCAGCAGCAGGCTCAATAATGCGCGAAGCCCTCTTTGACGGGTATCGTCCCTGATTAGACAGACGAGCGACCATAGAAAACACGCGCCCAGAACTGGCGCCACAACAAATAACGCCGTGTGTTTGCTGGCAAGGGCTAACCCTGAGGCGATTCCCAACAGCGCCGATAGTACCCAGAGGCGATTACCGGATATTTTCACCCACCAGATGGCCGCCAGCACGGCCAGCAGCGTAAAAGCGATGAAACTGCCCTCCATCATAGCGCGGCGGCCATTAGCCAGCAGCAGCGGGTTGAGCGCGTAAAACAACGCGGTAAGATAGGCAGTAGGTCGCCCGCCAAGCTGCATGCCGATCAGAAATATCCACAGAACCCCCGTTGCCAGC
>DAOTUZ010000046.1:0-28617 GCA_034437295.1 Anaerolineae bacterium
CACGCGCCACCGTCTCTACTCCAACCCAGCTATCTGCCCCACACAAGGCGGCACACACCGCGATGATGAGAATATCCATCAATTTATGGTCACATCGCCCTTGCACCCGTGGGTCGGGCAAGTCGCTGAAGCATTCTTCTAGGCTGCTAGCATAGTCGTAGTCCATCGGGCGCTCCTTTTTCGCCCATTATCTCCTCTTACCTCTTTTGAAGCGATTGCCCTGTATAAATGACCCGCAGGATTGACGGTTTTCACAGTGGTGATATACTGCATATTAATTGAATAACTTGAATAACTGTGAACGGGAAAAATAAGCGATCCCCATACCGTTAGAGAACGCGAGTCATAGGCTGAAAGCTCGCCCGGTACAAGACGCTAAATGTCACCCGGAAGTTGCGCAGCAGAAATGCATATTAGCAAATTAAGCTGCGCCGGAGGCGTCCGTTATCACGCATGAGTGTTCATATGGCTTAACGCCGCATGAAAATCAAGGTGGTACCACGGAAACCCTCTTTCGTCCTTGCGTTTGAGGGTTTTTATATTTCATTGACGAGAAGGGGCGAATATGCCGCGATTGAACGATACGAATCCGTTCTATGATGCCATCGCCGAATACTATCCTTTGTTTTATCGTGATTGGGAAGTGCAGATGGAGCGCGAAGGGTTGGGGTTACGCTCTATCTTTCGCAATCGCGGCATCGAGCACGTTCTGGATGCTTCCTGCGGGGCGGGCGCGCAGGCGATTCCACTGGCGCAGCTCGGTTTCAGAGTCACAGCGGTTGATCCCAGCGCAGGCATGCTGGCAAAAGCCCGCGACTTTGCCGCACAATATTTCGTGAGCGAAAAACTGGAATTCATACAGGGCGATTTTCAACACCTGCTCAATTTAGTGGAACCCCCCTTCGATGCGGTAATCAGCAAAGGAAACTCCCTGCCCCACCTGCTGACCGATGAAGAAGTCGAGATCGCGCTGCTTTCTTTTTTCGAACTGCTCAGGCCGGGCGGCACGCTGGTTATCGGAATGCGCGATTTTGGCCCCTTCATGGAAGACCGACCGCGGTTTATCCCCGGTCTAGCGCATGAAGACGAGAGCGGGCAGGAATTTATCACCTTTGAACTTTGGAGTTGGGATGACGGCCCACCCGTCATTGCATCTCAGAATCTTTACATTGTAGAAGGGAAAAACCCTGACTATCACACCCTTCGGCGGCACGTCAATTACCGCCCACTTTCGACGGATGAAGTGAAGGTTGTCCTGCTAGAAGTCGGTTTTGAAGAAATTACCGACTACCCTGATCGTACGGAGCGCGTATTGATCGCCCGCAAGCCCGTTGTCCTTAAGCGCTCGCCATTATGGATGAAGCATAAACGCGCCGAAAAGTGAGGCTATCCCCAAAATGCTAAAAGCAATGCCAAAAACATTCGAGTTCTCTGAGGCTGAATCTCGGCTTTACGACTGGTGGCAGGAAAATGGTTGGTTTAAGCCGGAAGCCGCCCCCGCCAGCGCCGAACCATTCGTGATCAGCATGCCCCCGCCCAATGTGACCGGGGCGCTGCATATCGGCCATGCGTTATTCGCTACCCTCGAAGATTTAATGATTCGCTATGAGCGCATGCGCGGCAAGGCGGCCTTGTGGGTGCCGGGTACAGACCATGCCGGAATTGCGACCCAATTGCAAATAGAGAAACTGCTGCAAGATGAGGGTACCAGCAGGGAAGCCGTTGGGCGCGAAGAATTTCTCGCCCGCACATGGGATTGGAAAGAAAAGTATGGCGGCACCATCACCCGCCAACTGCGCCGCATGGGCGCAAGCTGTGACTGGGATCGCGAGCGTTTCACGCTGGATGATGGCCTCTCAAATGCGGTAATTGAAGTCTTTGTGCGTCTGTACGAACAAGGGTTAATTTATCGCGGCCCGCGGTTGGTGAATTGGAGTCCGGGGTTACAAACTGCCGTCTCCGATCTCGAAGTGGAGCGAGAAGAAGAAGAAGGCAAGCTGTACATCTTCAATTATCCGCTGGAAAGTGGGGACTTCATTCCAGTGGCGACTACCCGTCCTGAGACCATCCTCGGTGATACTGCTATCGCTGTTCATCCCGACGATCCGCGCTATCAGGCCTTCATCGGGAAATATGCGCTGGTGCCAGTATTAAACCGCCGCATTCCAATCGTCGCTGATGAATACGTGGAACGCGAATTTGGTACCGGAGCGGTGAAAATTACACCCGGTCACGATTTCAACGACTATGCGTTAGCCCAGCGCCATAACCTACCGTTAATCAACATCATGAATCGGAATGCCACGCTGAATGCAGAAGCGGGGCCATTTGCCGGGCAAGATCGCTTTGAAGCACGAGAAAACCTGTGGAAAGCGATGGCAGATTTAGGGCTAACGGTAGAAGTGCGTCCCCATCGCATGGTGGTGCCGCGTTCGCAGCGCGGCGGCGAAATTGTAGAGCCGCTGCTCAGCACACAGTGGTTTCTGAAGATTCAGCCGCTGGCCGAAAAGGCGCTCAAGGCAGTTCAGGATGGCGACATTGATATTGTCCCGGAGCGCTTCGAGAAAATTTACAACCATTGGCTGGAAAACATTCAGGACTGGTGCATCAGCCGCCAATTATGGTGGGGCCATCGTATTCCCGCATGGTACGACGCGCAGGGGAATGTTTACGTAGGTAGAACCCCGCCTGAGGGTGAAGGCTGGTCGCCTGAACTGGATGTACTGGATACATGGTTTAGCAGCGGTCTGTGGCCTTTTAGCACGCTTGGTTGGCCGGAAAATACACCTGATTTACAGCGCTACTATCCAACCACGGTGATGGAAACCGGTTATGACATCCTGTTTTTCTGGGTTGCGCGAATGATCATGCTGGGGTTGTGGTTCACGGACGAAGCACCCTTCAAGGTGGTCTATTTACATGGCCTTGTCCGCGACAAGATGGGACGCAAGATCAGCAAGACGCTGGGCAATGTGATTGATCCGTTAGTGCTGATGGATCAATACGGCGCGGATCCGCTGCGTTTTGCGCTGGTCACCGGAAGTACCCCCGGCAATGACATCAATTTAGATGAGGCGCGGGTGGAGCGTAACTGGCGCTTTGTGAACAAACTGTGGCAGATGACAAATTTCGTCACCTCAAACCTGACGGATGAGCCGTTGCCAAGTTTACCTGAGGCGTCCTCCCTAGACCTGCCCTCACGCTGGATACTCAGCAGGCTAAACCGCCTGATCGAAACCTCTCAGCGGTTGTTTGATGCTTACCAGTACGGCGAAGCAGGACGGCAAGTTGATGATTTCCTATGGGGCGAGTTCGCTGACTGGTACATCGAGATTAGCAAACGAGCCTTGTATGCCGGAAGTGATGAAGAAAAGGCTGTAGCGCGATCTATTTTGGTGCATGTACTAGAAACTGGCCTGCGCTTGCTTCATCCCTTTATGCCATTCGTGACCGAAGAAGCGTGGCAGTATCTACCGCACGATGGCGAAGCCTTAATTGTAGCCAGATGGCCGCAGGCAGATTCGCGCTATATAGATGATGAAACAGAGCGCCAGATGGCCGCGTTAATCGATCTAGTGCGCGGCATTCGCAACATCCGCGAAGAATATAAGGTTGAACCGGGGCGTAAAATTGATGGGGTCGCTTCGGCGCCAGACTCGGTGATCTTGCTGCTTCAGCAGTATGACTACCTCTTTGCGCGCCTTTGCAACGTTGGAACGCTCAGCTTTCAAGGTTCGGGGGACGCCGCACCCGCACAATCCGCGACGGTAACCGTTGGCGAAACGACTATATTCTTGCCGTTATCGGGGTTGGTGGATATTGCCGCAGAATGTGAGCGCCTGAACAAAGACCTTATCCGACTGAATGAGCAGATAACACGTTCGCAAACAATGCTGGAAAATGATCAGTTTGTGCAGCGGGCGCGTTCAGAGGTGGTTGAGCGTGAGCGTGTGAAGCTCCGAGACTTGCAAGCTGAAGCTTCACAAATTGCCGAACGCCTTAAAGAATTGTGCTAATATGCCGTAATCAGTATATACAAGAGGAGTCATTAGCGACTCCTCTTGTGTTCAAAGCGTGTTTATTAAATACCCTGTTTTTGATCCCCGCCCCTGCTGCGCTTCACTTAGATTTCCCAATAAACGAGTTCACTCACGATCTTTCAGATAAAGTTTTCGGCCCGCGGCTTGTGCAGCCTTTCGCACTTCAACAGAGGGATCATTTTCAAAGAGCTGGCGCAGCGCAGATAACGCTTCAACATCCCCAAGTAATTCAAGTTCATGAACGGATGCCAGCCTAACCTGTGGATCCCGGTCTTTCAAACGGTGTAGGTGATAGGCAAGCAGCTTCTTTTCAACATTCAAGGGGCATAATCCTGTTGTTTTTAGGTCACGATTACTGCACGATCATTATACTCCCTCATGCCGATCTCGTAATCATTTGCGTTACCGCTATAATGACTTTCTTTACAACCTTCAGGTGTCCCGTCTTTGACGTTCAAAGTTTGCCCAATTTGCGGCACACGCGCCCATTCCAATGCCACCATCTGCCCTACCTGTGGAACGTCACTTGCAGATGTTAAGGCGTCAAATGGCCGCGCGCGAAACCAGAGTACCCGCCAGTATGATGATCAGTTCGGGGAAGCCGATCTGCTCGAATCACATATACACTCTCGCCGCGGCAGCGTGCTGTTTGCGGGAATGCTCATCGTTGCCATAGCAGTCTGTGCCGGGATCATTATCTTGCCGATCATAGCATTCACCTCGCAGGCCGCTGCCACTGCCAATGAAACAGCAACTGCCGCCGCCATACAAACAATGGGGCTGCCACCCACACTTGTTCCGATTGCATTGGCAACCAACACGCCAAGACCGACTGTTTCCTTGCCCACTATTACGCCCGCGCCGCCAACTGCAACTCCGCTTCCTACAGAAGGCCCTTGTGAAGTACAAGTGCGCGCTGGAGATGATTTAATCACTCTCGCCTACAGCTGCGGCCACCGCAGCATGGATGTGCTTCCTCTGGTTCTCGAAATGAACAATCTAGATTCCGCAGAGTCTCTTCAAGCGGGGCAAACGCTGCTGATTCCGCGGCCAACGGTAGAAGGGGCCGCCCCTGAGCAAGCGGTCACCAGTGAAGGTGAAGCTTCAGAGTCCAGCGCCGCGCTGTCGCAATCGGTCGCCGCAGCGCCGAATGAAACGTTAGCCCCCACTCCGTATCCGTCAGCGACGCTGCTGGCAGGCGTGATGTGGCATGTCGTCGAACAGGACGACAGCATGAATGGAATCATGTACAGGTACCATACGACGGCTGAAGTACTGTCGCAATTAAACCCTGAAGTGGCCTTCTCACAGTGTGATTTCCAATACGACAGCGGCGGCGATAGCTGTATGGTACTCTTGAGTCCCGGCCAGATGTTCCGCGTCCCTGCGCCAACGCCAACGGCCACGCTGTCCCCTACGCTGTCCGGCAGCGAAACAGCCACCCCAACCATTACGCCGACGTATAACGCGCCAAGCGTGATCAGCCCGAATAACCGCGCAGTTTTTCAACGCGACGAAATCGTCACGCTGCGCTGGCTCTCCAGTGGTATTTTAGACGTGGGCGAAGTTTATCGCGTGAATATCACCGATCTAACAACAGGCGCACTATACTCAACGGATACCGTAGAACTCTATTTCATCGTGCCTGAAGATTGGCAGGGTACCGACCAGCGCCGCCATGAGTATGAGTGGACGGTTTCAGTAATCAATACAGAACAACCCGATACCTTGCGGTTTACAACTGCACCAAGAACCTTTTCATGGGAAGGACGACTAACCGAATCGTGATAAAGATTCTTTCTCAACTCCGTATATGGATTATCGCTGCCGTGCTGGTCTTCGTCGCTGCCGGGTGCGAGTTAGCGCAGGTGCCTCAGGTTAGCCCAACACCAGCCTCGGCAGTCACTGATACGGCTACGCCAACAGCGACATTGGCGCCGGATGTGACGCTGGAAAATGTCGCAACGTTACGGCCACAAATCGAAAGTCCATCCCCAACATGGACGCCCGGCCCACCGACAATGACCTTTACCCCTTCCAATACGCCGGGGCCTTACGAATACACCATTCAAGATGGCGATACACTGCTGTACATTATCCAGCAGCCGCCTTTCAACTATCGTGATGGCACGGTGCTCAACTTGATTCTGGAGATGAATCCGCAAATCCCAAACATCAATGCGCTGCCTCCCCCCGGCTCAGTAATCTTGATCCCTCGCCAAACACTAACGCCAACGCCCGAAGGTTATGTGCAAACACTGGCGATCATGCCAGCGCCAACACAGCCGAGCATATCGGGCGATATCATTGAGTACACGGTGAACGAAGGGGAAACCATTATCGGCGTGGCGGAAAACAATGCCACGACGTTGTCGGCGCTGGCAACGCTCAATCCAGCAATCAGTTTTGTGGGCTGTGATTTCAGCACCCCATTCGGCGGCAGCGGATGCAACGTGTTTCTTGTATCCGGGCAAGTCGTGAATGTGCCTGCGCTCACACCAACGCCGACGCTTTCACCCACCTTCTCTGGAAGTGAAACGCCCACCCCAACGCCAACTTTCTCTCCGCCAATTCCGGTTTTCCCGCCGCAAAATGCGAGCGCGCCAGCGCGCACTTTCCAGTTGCAATGGCTGAGTGCGGGCATTCTAGAACCAGCGCAGTTCTACGTTGTCCAAATTGAAGATACCACCTCCGGCGAAACAGTGACCGGAGTTACGCGAAACACATCTTATGAACTTCCGTCAAATATGATCCCCAGAGATGGGCAGACACATCAAATTCGCTGGCGGGTGAGCATTGGAACGCCCAACGAACAAGGCGCATTCCGACTGATCAGCCCTGATTCACCGTGGAATTACTTTAGCTGGCAAAGTCGCTAAATATCGCGGAGTAAGCTCAACGCGATCAGGATGAGGCGCATTAAGGATGCTTCCTCATTCTGATCGGAAAATTCAGCTTCCGAGCCGCCCAAATTCACGGGCAAGCTGGTCACTGGTCATATGGATCATGGTAGGCCGGCCGTGGGGGCAGGTCAGCGGCGAATCACACCGTTCAAGCTGATGAATGATGCTCTGCATTTGCTCTGCGCTCAGAATTTGCCCGGCTTTTACGGCTGCCCGTTTACATACCTGCAGCACAATCTTATCTTCAATGGTCTTCTGTCCGGGCAGCAGCCCCTGCTCAAGATCCATCACGATCTGATTAATTAGGGCTACCGGATCATCATCAGCAAGCATGGCCGGTACTGCGCGAATCACAAACACACTTGGCCCAAACGGCTCAATTTCAAAACCGATTTCTGCCAGCACATCCAGATTAGATTCCAGCACGTTCGCCTGATCCGGCGCGAGCGTAACACTTTGCGCGTCCAACGTGTATTGCTGCGCTGTCTCTTTACGGGAATGTGCCGCCATAAACGCCTCATACAGCACCCGTTCATGCGCCGCGTGTTGATCAATTAAATAAAGTCCCGCTGGCCCCTCAGCGATTATGTAACTTGCGCCAACCTGCCCCACAATCCGTAAGAGCGGTAATGTGCGTGGGCGCCTCGCTTCCTCAAAGCCATCCAGCGCATCAGCCGCATGTGATTCAACTAGGCCTTGATGCCGTGCATGCTGACCGGCATCTAACAGTTGCAGATCAAGATTGGACTGGGACATACTGCCTTCAGGCGACCATACCAATTCGCCCGTCAGCCGGTTGGCGCTGCGCACTGCTGGAAGCTGGGCATGATCAATGACGGCGCGCCGAACTGCCCGCTGTACCGCGCTAAACACAGCATCAGGGTCACGAAAACGAACCTCTGCTTTGGTTGGATGTACATTCACATCAACATCTTCTGGCGCAACTTGTAACATCAGCACGGCAACTGGATAACGTCCGGTCATCAGCAGCGTGTGGTAAGCCTGCGTAACTGCAAAAGTGAGGCTGCTATCCGTGATCCAGCGGCCATTCACAAAGAGCGTGATTCGGCTGCGATCTGATCGATTGTAATTTGGCGCAGAAGTGTAACCACTCACCCGCATATTGAGGTGCGTATCATTCACTTCAAACATACTTTTGAGATTATCCAAACCCAGTGCGCCAAGCATGACATCCAGCAGCTGCCCACTTCAATTCGAGCGAAATATCTCGCGCCCATCCTGTTCTAGCACAAACCGTACATAGGGATAGGCCATCGCATAGCGGGTGATAATCGAAGATACCTGACGTTTTTCTGATTGTTCAGATTTCAGGAATTTCAGGCGCGCCGGGGTATTGAAGAAGAGATTTTCGACCACAATCTGGGTGCCGCGGGGTACGCCCACGCCGCGGCGCTGGCGCACTTGCCCTGCTTCTAACCGTAACAGCGTACCCTGTGACTCCGATTCGGCGCGAGTCGTCATCGTAACCCGGCTAACCGACGCAATGCTGGCGAGCGCTTCACCGCGAAAACCAAGCGTATTCAAGCTGTAAAGATCATCTGCCTGCTGCAATTTGCTGGTCGCATGGCGGGCAAAGGCAACGTCCACTTCGTTAAGGGGAATCCCCATGCCATCATCGGACACTTCGATTCGTTGTCGTCCATCGCCCTGCACGCTAACGCGAATAAATGTAGCGCCGGCATCCAGCGAATTTTCAACCAGTTCCTTGACCACTGATGAGGGGCGTTCAATCACCTCACCCGCGGCAATCTTCACAACAACGTCATCAGGTAGAACATGAATACTCATAGGCCTGTTCTCGAACACCTGTGCTGTACTATGAGTCTAGCGGAAATCGTCCTCGAATCAAGGCGAAATTGGATCCTGTTTTCTGTTTCCGTATCATCCACAATGTTATTCATCCGCAATTATACGGGTGTTTAGGTGGGGTTCTCATCGGACACTCATAAATCAGATGAGTATTCTGGTGAGGGATGGCGAAGTGGCGAAAGTATGCAGCGGCTGAGGCGGCATGGGCTGCGGCGGATGTGTTTTTGCCAGAGATGGATCGGAGCGCATAACATAATAAGTGCGCGGCGCAGCGATAACAATGCGCGTTTATCCGTTGACGTATTATAATTAACAGCTATAACATTAACGTAAAATTAGCGTAAACCCGATGGCGGCATAATGGCAGAAAAAATCCTCGTAGTAGATGACGACCTCGATAGTCTGAAACTGATCGGTCTAATGCTTCAGCGCAACGGCTATGAAGTCAGTGCAGCCAGCGCCGGAAGTCAGGCGATTGCGAAAGCGTCCGCCGAGCGCCCCGATCTGATCATTCTGGACGTGATGATGCCGGACATGAGCGGCCTAGAAGTATGCCGCCGTCTGCGCAAAAACCCGGATACCAAGTCTATACCGATTATCATGTTCACCGCGAAAACCCTCATTGATGATAAAGTTGCGGGGTTTGAAGCTGGCGCAGATGATTATTTGACTAAGCCCACCCACCCGGCAGAACTGGCGTCACGGGTGAAGGCGATGATCGGGCGAAATACAATCCCCTCAAAACCCTCAGCATCGGGCGTAAAAGGGGCAACCATTGGCGTTTTAGGGGTTAAAGGCGGTGTCGGAACCAGCACCATCGCCATCAACGTAGCCGCCGCACGTCATATGGCTGGCGACACCCCCATCTTAACCGATATTCGCCCCGGTATTGGCAGTACCGGTTTAGCGCTCGGATTGGGAAAAGCCTCCGGCATTGCGAACATACTCAGTAAACCAGTCGAAGAAATTCGCCCAAAATTGATCGAAAGTGAAATTACGGTTCATTCATCAGGGTTGCGCACACTACTTTCATCCCCTCAGCCAAAAGATGCAGCAATCCAATATTCACCTGAAGCAGTATTAACGTTGATTAGAACGCTGCGTACCATGGGCAAGCCTGTAGTCGTCGATCTTGGCAGCGGGCTTTCGCCGTTAATTTCCCGCGTTCAACAGGAAATGGATCATTTGATCGTAGTGATCGATCCCATTACTGTCACGTTGAACATGGCCCGCGAACTGCTGTTTGAACTGGATAAAAGTAGAACGGACGCCAGCAAAACACATGTTGTCGTCGTCAACCGCGCGGCATCTAGCACCCCGCCTTCATGGAGTGAGGTTGAGCAAACGCTAGGGCACGAAATTCGCGCCATCATCGCGTTAGCTTCTGAGCTGGCGCTGCACGCTCAACAGCAGCACATACCGATTGTGGCCTACCAGACGACGGCGATTGCTTCATCGCAGATGATCAAGCTTTCCGATGAAATTGCTGCGCGCATTCGTATGCCCGCGGGAGAAATTCCCGCAAATTAGGGTTAACCCGATACTTTACGGAGTTTTCATGAGTGTTAGTTCACCTGATGTCGTACAAAAGCTGCTGGTACGCTATGAACGCCTGATTGAAATTAGCCAGCAGCTCAATTCAACACTAGATTTGACAAGCTTACTAAAACAGATCGTCTCTGCCGCAACTGAGCTGACTGACAGCGAAGCATCTTCAATCCTGCTGCTCGATGATATCTCTGGTGAACTTCGTTTTGAGCTTGCATCCAACATGGCGCCATCGGAAACCGATAATATCATCGTTCCCTTAGAAGGCAGCATCGCCGGTTGGGTCGTTACACACGGTGAGGCGAGAGTCATTCAGGATACCAGCCATGAGCCAAGTTTTTTCAAAACGGTAGACGAGCAGCTTGAGTTTCGCACCCGTAACCTGCTGGCTGTACCCCTTAAGGCACGATCAAAAGTCGTTGGCGCGCTCGAAGCCGTCAATAAAGTAGCTGGGGAACGCTTTAACAGCGATGACATCAAAACACTGACCATTCTGGCCGGGCAGGCAGCTATTGCTATCGAAAATGCGAAGCTTTTTCAGCAAAGCGATTTTATGTCCGAAATGGTGCATGAACTTCGCACACCGCTTCTGGCGTTAAAAACTAGCACCGCCCTACTTCTACGACCGGATCTCCCCAGTAACCGAAGCTCAGAAATCATTACCACTATGCAAGGAGAAACTGAGCGGCTGATCCAGCTCACCAATGAGTATCTCGATCTGGCACGATTTGAATCTGGGCGGGCAAAACTGGATATTCGCCCATTTGAATTAAGCCGCCTGCTCCATGAATGTGTTGAGATCGTACAGCCGCAAGCCGCTGAACATGACATTACACTCCTGAAGGATGCGCGTGAAATTGAAGTGGCTGGAGATCGTGGAAAAATTAAACAGGTGATCTTAAACCTGCTCACAAACGCCATAAAGTACAATCGCGATAACGGTCAGGTTACGCTGCGTACCGAACTGGTTGATGAATTAGACATGCAAATGGTTGAAATTGCGGTTGAAGATACCGGCTATGGTATCTCTAAAGAAAATCAGAGATCCATGTTCCAAAAATTCTTTCGGGGATCAGATACCGCTAACTTTACAACTGGAACTGGGCTAGGGCTGGTTATCGCCAAACATATCATCGAAGGCCACGGCGGTTTAATCTGGTTGGATAGCGAAGTGGGGCTAGGCACAACTTTCTTCCTCACCCTGCCGCTAGCCAATCCTGAAATCAGACCTCTAACAGCACTTTAAGCGCGCCCGGGGCGGCGGCGCGTTCAAATGCCCGTGAAACATCATCTAGTGAATACCGTGAATCAATCAACGGAAGCACGTTCACTTTGCCTGCATCCAGCAGCTTAATTGCGCTTTCAAAGGGGCCACAGCGGTTGCCGATGAGGCGAATCTCATCGACCACCACCCGCGTCAAATTCACGTTAGGGTTGCCCACATAAGTGCTTTTTAGCACAATACTTCCGCGCGGCTTCACCAGCTCCAACGCCGCGTTAAAGCCCGATTCATTACCAGTACACTCAACCACAACATCCGCCTGCTTGCGCGGCAAATCCTCTAGTCTTGCCCACGCTAAGCCCAATTTTTCAAGTATCGGAACCGGCCTATGACTGCGAATGACAACCCGAAGATTCGCGCCGGTCAATTGCAATACCTGTGCGGTCAAAATACCAAGCTTCCCCGCGCCTATCAGGATGACCTCCGAATCGGGATGGACTGGTTCCAATTCGGTCACTTGCAGCGCGGCGGCAAGCGGCTCTACAAACACAGCTTGATCGTCGCTTAAGCTATCAGGCAAAAAATGAAGGCATTTTGTGCGCAGAGTCATGTAGTCAGCAAACGCGCCATCATGCCGATCAATACCAACTGTTGTACGATTCCGACAATGGCTTGGGATGCCGCGGCTACAAAAATCGCAGTCACCGCAGGGTACATTGATTTCCCCCACAACACGCTTTCCCACCCAGCTCGCATCGGACGGGCAGGCGACGATCTCTGCCACAAATTCGTGGCCTAGCACGCCGGAGAATTGCATATAGCCGCGAATGATTTCCAGATCGGTATTGCAAATTCCAGCGCGGCGAATACGCAGCAGCGCCTCGCCAGCAGCGGGTTCCGGTATCGGGCGTTCTTGCAGTTCTGCAATACCCTTATCAACCACAAATGCGCGCATATCTAGATCTCGCTCGTCTGCGTTTTTGGCGGCGGCGAAGCTGGCGTGCGGCGGCCAATGAGCGGCAGGTTACCCTTTTCCCACGACACCAGCAGCGGCACAGCAATAAAGATGGATGAATAGGTTCCAGAAAGAAGCCCGACAAAAAGAACAGTGATGAATGGGCGTACCGAATCGCCGCCAAAAAGAAGAATGGCGATCATAATAAAGAAGGCGTTCAGCTGAGTCGCTAACGAACGGTGTAATGTCTCGATCACGCTGCGATTAACGATGGTCTCGTAGGGTTCGCCAAGCCGGCGGGGAATATTCTCACGAATACGGTCAAACACAACAATCGTATCCTGCACCGAAAAGCCAACCACCGTCAACACTGCCGTCAGGAACAGCGCATCAACTTCCCAGCCAAACAGCAGCCCCAGCACCGCCGCGATACCGCAAACAATAAGCACGTCGTGCAGCATAGCGAAAATAGCGCATGCGCCGTAGCGAATGGCATTCGGCACCGAGCGAAATGCCAGCACGATATACCCCATGACCACAACTGTTGCCACCAGCACCGCAAATACTGCTGCGCGTGAAGCTTCCGCGCCCACGGAAGCAGAAATCGACTCTACCCGAACTGAATTTGTATCCAATGGCGCAAGCAAGGCAAGTTCGGCCTTAATGCGTTCTGTGGTTGCCACATCTTGAAAGGATGTACGTACTGACCACCGGTGGTCATCAGAGCTGCCAACGCTCTGAACGCTGGTATTTGGAGCGTCGTTCGCCGCAAAGACATCGCGAATTGCATCTTCCGTCGCGCCCGGCCCTGTGAATTGCAATTCAAAGATACTTCCGCCGACGAAATCAATGCCCAATGGAAAGATGGTGCCAATTCTCGAAATCGAAAGCACCATTGCCACGATACCAATCGCAATGATGATGCCTGAGATGATGTAGTAAACCCGCCTATGCTGGACAAAGCGAAAGACAAACATGTGAATTTACGCTCCTAACAACCATGCACGCCGGGTCAGCGGCTGATGAAAAATAGCGACAATGAAGCGCAAGAAGGTTCCAGTGACCAGCACCGCCGTGAAAAGGTTGACGACCAAACCGAGCGCCAGCGTAATCGCAAAGCCGCTGACCACGCTCGCCCCAGGTGTTTGCCCGAATAGAAATAGGATGGCGCAAATGATGATGGTAGACAGATTTGAATCGCGAATGGAGCGCCACGCTCGGTCAAACCCGGCTTCTACAGCGTCATTCAAGGGCTTACCCGCCCTTAATTCCTCTTTGATACGTTCAAAAATGAGCACATTGCCGTCCACCGCGGTGCCTACAGAAATGAGGAACCCTGTAATCGCCGGCAGCGTGAGCGTGATCGGGATCAGCTTGAACAGCGCCAGATTGAGGACAATGAACACCAACAGCGCCAGATCGGCGGCGATGCCGGGAACGCGATAATAAATGAGCATGAACAGCAGCACAATCACAATGCCGATTATGCCAGCGCGAATACTCAGATTGATGGACTGCTGCCCTAGCGTTGCGCCCACCGTTTCGGCGCTTTCAACCGTCAAGGGAATGGGCAGCGCGCCAGAGCGCAGTTGCAAAGCCAATTGCTGCGCCTCCTGTTCAGTAAATCTGCCTTGAATAATGCCGCCATCCGTCAGCTGCGCATTGATCACTGGCGCAGAGAGTACGGTGCCATCCAGCACAATCGCCATGGGCTGCCCCACATTAGCAGCAGTATAAGGGCCAAATATAGCGGAACCTTCCGGCGTCAGCTCAAAGCTGATAAACCATTCACCATTTTGATACTGCGGGCTGGCCGCCTGTAATCCACTCCCATCCATCACCGTCACAAACGGTTGGCCGGTTATTGGGCTTACCGATCCTTCCGGCTGAACGCCATTATCGGCCGCAATTTCAAGCTGGCGGCTGGTCAAAATTTTCCTGCCGTCGAAATCAGCCGCTCCTGCGCCAAGCCCGGAGAAGTTCACAAATTCAAGCAGCGCCGTCGCTTGAATGGTATCTACTGCCTGCTGTGGGTCGGTTACGCCCGGAAGCTCCACGAGGATGCGATTGCTCCCCTGTACTTGTACAGTTGCCTCAGTCACACCCAGCCCATTTACACGGCGGGCAACGTTGTTGGCCGCTTGCTGTAAATCTCCGGCTGTAAAGGAACCTTCAGGAAGGCGAGCGGCGAGCAGTACCCGCAGCCCGCCAACCAGATCGAGTCCAAGACTCTGGCGAAGGCTAAAATTAACTTCCGGCGTGCCGTCGCCATCGCTATCAATCACAATGCCGGCATTATCCGGCAAACTGACCCACAGGGCGATCACTGCAAGTGCAACAATAATAACCAGCCATATCCGGTTTCGGCGCATGGGCATACTCACTCAGATTTCAAAGATTCACTTGCTACATTCAGGCTTCCGTGCGATCTGGCACCGAATTTCCAATGGCGCGCTGGGCAGAGTCGGCAATTTCTTCGGGATCATAAGGTCGGGTTAACGCCGCCGTCAGCATACGCACGGTCACGCCGTCAGCAATCTCAACAAAGGCGATGCCGTTTTCGGCATCAACATTCTGCACCTTGCCGATAATACCGCCGAAAGTGATGAATTCATCACCGGTTTGCGCCGCGCTCACCGACTTTTGCTGCTTCTGAAACTCGCGCTGACGCGGAAAAATGACCAGTGACCAGTATGCGCCTAGCGCCAACACCAGCACAATTGCTAAAAGGGCAAATTCATTCATGCGTAAAACTACTCCTCAACAGCGCATGATTATAGGCTCACCAGCGATCAATACAATCCCATCGTAGGTATCTCATTGTTGACCATCCTATGGTTTCTCCCTACAATACGCGGTGATTGCTAGGTAGCTGCGTCCTGAAGGATGTTTGCAATGATGAAAAAATTTGCGTTTATCGGTCTGCTGCTCGGCACGGTGCTGCTGCCGCTTTCGGTCTCGGCAGGCGAACGAGTGCTCTCAATCAACGGAAACGATCAAAACGCGGTGTGGTTCATCTCTGGCGAACCCTCCATGATTTTGAACGGCTTTGATCTGGCGGCAGCCGGCATAACAACACCCGCAGTCATTGATCGGGCATCTATTGCTGTTCAAACGCCGGTGCCAGGCTCTTCAATTGATGTGGTCATCTATCAGGATGCCAACGGCGGTTCCCCCGCAGATGCAACAGTGGCCGGGCGCACGACCGTAGACATCACCCAATCAGGGACGTTTACTGCGGTATTTGAACCCGCTGTAGCCATAACGCAGCCTGTTGTCTGGGTAGGTTTCTATTTACCGGTTGATTTTGAGTTTCTGGCGGACACTTCCGGTACTTCTGTCCTCACCTATTGGGCGTGGGCATCCGGCGGCCGCTTCGATGTCAATAATCTTGGCTCAGCAAGCGTGCTTGGCCCAGCAGATGGCTCAGCGCCCGTAAATATCAACATGAACGGGCGTGCGCGAATCACCGTAGAAGTCACCCCCGGCACTACCCCCGCCCCCGCTGCGAACGCAACGCCCGCCAGCAATATCATCACGCAAACCACTGGCGGCAGCGCGGCAAACATTTCCTATATGGTCGCCTACCCCGAATGCAGCGGCGCGCTGTACGATACAGGGGATGAGGTGATCAGCTTCCGGAACTTCATCAATTTACACTGCCGTGAAGTGCCTACGTGGCAAGCCCCCGCTGCGCCAGAGCACTATACGCGAAGGGGTACGCTGTATGATGTTCTGTTCTACACGCCATACAGCAGCATCCTGACTCAACGACTCGATATTGCCGTCACCCACTGCATCCGCCCCGCCGCAGAAGATCTTGACCGCGCGCTGATGGGTGTAGCCTTCGGCATGCCGCGCCAGTGGCGCATCCTTCCCACTGAGCGCTTTAACGATCTAGTTTGCGCTGAAATCTTTTACGGCGGAAATCTCTCTTATTTCGTACCTTCAACCTGAAATGGATTTGGCTTCATGCGCGTCGTTACCAATACACCGCTGGCAAAACGCAATCGCCAGATCGCTCAATACGGTTTTTTTGCAAGTTTTCTGATCCCCATTGGCGGTCTCCTTCTGATGAATCAGGAGACCGCTGCGCCCAGTTCGGATAACCTGTTGGTCGGCCTGATCGTGCCGTTTCTGGTACTGCCGCTGGCTTATGTGTTGATCATCCTTTCAGTACGCATGTCCAATCTATGGGTGCGTGAACCGCGTCCTGAAACGGTCATCGAAGCGGGGCTGAAAGGTATTTCTAACAAAAGTGTGCTCTACAACTACTTCTTCTTCCCTGCTCGGCATGTGCTGTTCACGCCGCAGGGCGTGTTTGCCATGACCACCCGTTTTCAAGACGGCAGCTATACCGTTAATGGGACGAAATGGGTGACCAACAAATCGTTAATCGGCAGACTTTTAGGCCTTTTACGGATGGATATGATCGGTGATCCCACCCGTGACGCCGAACAGGCCGCCGAAAGAGTGCAGAAAATGCTGGCAGAGATTGCCCCTGATGTCACCGTACAACCACTGGTAATTTTTGTTGATCCGCGCGTGCAAATTCAGGTCATCAATTCGCCGGTGCCAATTCTTCACGCAAACCCCAAAATGGCGCAAAATCTCAAAGATTACATGAAAGATGTTACCAAACAGAAATTAACCAGCCTGACGCAAGAACAAATCGAAGCTTTTGAACAGGCTTACTTCGCAGGCTAAGGCGATGTCGCGGCAGTATCAACACTGGGTGATACTGTTGGCGCTGATCCTTTTAGGTTTCGCGCTGCGACTGTTTCACTTAAATCAAGCATCCCTGCGCGGGGATGAGGCCTTCACCGTCATCCACTGGATGCGTGAGCCGCTTCAACAAACATTAACCTCAATACTCACCATCGACCCACAACCGCCGCTGGCCTATGCGTTGTATTATTTTTTCGGCCAAATCGCCGGCACACAGGCGTATATCGTTCGCTTCCTGCCTGCATTCCTGAATTTACTTGGCATTCCAGCACTCTATGCTATTGGAAACCGGCTGGGAAACCGATCCATTGGTTACATCGCCGCCGCGCTTTTCGCCATCTCTCCCGCTATTTTGTGGCATGCGCAAGATGCGCGCAATTACCCGATCTGGGCTGCCTTCGCCGCAGTTTCATTGTGGCTGGGATTGGCGGCGCTGGAGCGAAGGCGGCGAATCGATTGGGCGCTCTTCATCGCGGCAACTGCCATCGCCTGTTACTTATACTACTTACAGCTTTTTTTCGTGGCAGTCCTCAATGTGTACGTCTTTATCGTCTTTTGGCGCTCCAAAAAACTGCTGCTTCACTGGGTCGTTTCCCAGATCATCTTAGGGCTGATTCTCGCGCCGTGGTTCTTAAATCCTGAATTACTATCGGGCGGCGGTTATGCTGGAACCGCCGGGCGCAGCGATATTTCTGAATATATCACGGCCTTCATCCCCACCCTCACTTACGGAAGCGCTATAAACCCAGAGCTTCTATGGCTGGCGATTGGGGTTGTGCTGGCACTAATGGGCATTGGGTTATATACGCTGTTCCGCCTCAATCGTAAGGCGGCGCTTTTATGCCTGCTTTGGGGCATCATCCCGCTGATCCTGATCGGGATCGTCTCTACACGGCTAAACGTGTTTGTGCCGCGTTACGTGCTGGCATCCTCAACAGCCTATTTCATCCTCATCAGCGGGGGCATCTACACCATCTGGCACAGTAAGCACAAAATCTTACAGGTCGCCACCGCCGGCCTCTCGTTTCTATTCGTCTCCCTGCTGTGCGTGAGCCTATTCAACTATTATTTCAACGATACCTATGCAAAATCACCCCACTGGCGGGAATTAGCCGCCTTCCTCAGTTTGCGCGTACAGCCTGAAGACAGCATTGTAAACACCTCTGCCGATCCTGCGCTCACGTTTTATCTGCGCGAGTTAGGAATTTCAGCGGAAGAACTGTATTTGCCAGCAAATCCCAATCAATCTAGGCTGGAAATCGAAGAGATACTACAAGAGCGCCTCAATTCAGGCGCAAACATCTGGCTGGTCGCCAATCCACAAGGCGGGTGGGCAAATGCAAATGTGCCGCAAGAGTACCTACAAGCCCACGCGCAAAGCTTGCGCCAAACGAATATTGAGGGAATTCCTGTAAATCAATTTCATGCGTGGGAAACGGATGCGTTCAGCAGTAGCAGCATAGCCCAGTTTGGCGATATTGCCGCGCTTGCCGGCAGCCAGATTGATGCCCCACCCTACCCCGACAACCAGCTCACCTTGCAACTTGTATGGCGTGCGGTTGGGCGGTCAAGCACCCCGCTCAAAGTATTTCTACACCTGCGGCAAGATGCTTCATCCGTCCCAATCGCTCAAGATGATCAATTCATGCAATCTGGAAGCGCCGATACCAGCACCTGGGTGTTAGGCCAACTTTATCGGGACGCCTACAGCCTTCCCCTAGAAGCAGTACCGCCCGGCGAATATGCCTTGTACGTAGGGTTTTACGATCCAGAGACGGGGGATCGGCTGACAATTGACGGATCATCAGATGATGAATGGTTGATCGGCGCGGTAACAATTCCCTAATCTCGTTCATGACTATGCGAAGCTTAATGCCAAAAATAAAGCGCCTCAACGCAGGCGCTTTATTTTTATATTAGCCTAATTCTTCCAGCCGCTTTTGCCACTTTTCGCTCAGCTTGGTATAAGCCGCTTCTGAAAGCTCGCCAGAGATCAACCGCGCATCTAGCGCATCTAGCAGCGATTGAATTTCCTCTTTAGTTTGAGGATTCGCCGGAGCTGCCGCAGGCTGCGCTTCTCCCGAAGCGGGGGCCGCTTCGCTACCCCCTGCCTTATTCATCATCTGCTGCATCATCATTTGCTGCATCATCATCTGCTGTTGGGCCATCTGCTGCTGCATATTCGCCATCTCTGGGTTCATGGTCGCGCCCATACTCTGCCCCACGCCTAACCCCACGCCAGCGCCGGCCAACGCGCCGCCAACACCGGGGTTTCCGGCGGCAGTCTGGGCAATATTCAGGCGCTGCAAGCGCTCGTAGGTATCCAGATCGACATAATTCCGCAGTTCTTCCACAGAAACATCTTTAGCCGTGAAAGGATTCGATTCAAAGGCCTTAATGCGCATGCCGATAGCCTGAAATTTCTCGTTCAGCTTCGCCAGCATCGCGCCTTCAAGGTCGCCCAACAGCCGGTTAGCATCCGGCACACTCTGCGCGCCAGACTTGAGAATCAATTCACTAATCTCACCGAGCAGCATGCTCTGAATGCGATCTTTGACATCGCGCAGGCGAAGCACAGGGCGGCCAACCGCATATTGTTTCACAAAGCGAACCGCATCATCCACGCCAATATCGATCACGCCATGCGTAATCAAAAGTACAACGCCCACGCCCCGCCCCGGAGTCTCCATCACAATCGGCGGGTTTGTGCCCCATGGCGCTTGCGGCATATCTTTCAGATTCACGAAGTATAAATCCGCCGTGAAGGGCGTGCGGCCGCTCGTTGCCAACCCGATCAAGCCGGAAAGGATGGGCAGGTTCGCCGTCGAAAGCGTGTGCCGCCCCGGGCCTAAAGCATCCAGCACTTCGCCGCTGCGTACGAATACTGCTGCCTGGCTTTCGTTCACGATTACCTGTGAACCCATCCGAAAATCGCCGCCGCCTTCTTGTGGTGCGCGATAAGTAAGTTCGTCGTCAGAGACGATAGTATGATCAACAACATCAATAATGCGTGGCATATCTGCTCTCCTAGTTAACAATCACATCGGCGGGTTTATTGAACGGATTTACTCATGTTCGTCAACACATCCTCACGCATCGAAAATGCCTCGTTAGCTTCGCGTGTCAGCAAATCTAACGCGCGGATGGCTTCCTTGATCGCCTCGCCGCTGGAAATTGCTGTTTCTAGGGCGTCCAACGCGGCATCAAATTGATCGGCGTAGCGAATTTGCGCTTCATCAAAGTTATACAGCCTATCCAGCGCCTCTTCATCTACCTTAACCGACTCCATAAATCCGGAATATCCCGGCGCAGCAGCACGAACCCGATCACGAAAGGTTTGAAGCTTTTCTTTTGCGCTGCGGGTCTCGCTCATATATTGCAATCCCCCGTCAGTATCCAGCAGTGAAACTTCCAGCGCCGCCAACCGGTTGATCTTCTGAGTTAACACCCCGGCCACATAATCGCGAACCATACGATCTGCCGTGCGGCGGGTTGCCTTATCTATATAACCGCGAAAGCCCGGAATCCGCGACAATAAACGCTCAAATGCGCCCCGTTGTGAAACTATCTGCTCATAAATTTCCGACATTTCACTGCTCCTTATCGTGCAAGCAAAAGTGCTGATTTAAGAAAGAAAATACTCAGTTCCGCAGAAGCGGCAGCGAACAATGCCCTTCCCTGCAAGCGTGATCTCACCGCCGCAGTTCTTACACTTATCAAGTTCTCTTAACTTACTCGCATCTTCCGAATACAGAATACCACTGTCCCAGTTTACATAACCACTAAACACTTGCAGCCCCACTAATTGGTGGATCATGCTCTGAATCTGCGCCACAGGTAGCGCCATCTCCAGCGCCAGATTATTAATATCCACCTGCCCGCGGCTTTTCACAATATCCAGCAGTTGGCGCTGTTTTTGCATTTCGCCCATTTGCTTCTGCTCAGCGCCGCCCTTAGCCACCAGATAAAGGCCAAAGCCCTCAAGCAGCGCCACTGGAATGAAGGCGATAGCTGCGCCCAGCGTCGCCGCGCCAATCGTCATCCCCGCGTTAACCTGTGTCATCAACCAGATGCCAGCAAGCACCGCCAGCACCAGCCCTACTATAATCAAAATAATTCCAACCAGACGACTATTCATGCGCTAAATCCTTTATCAGCCAAAACCGCGACCACCGCCACCACTGCCGCCGCCGCCGCTAAACCCACCGCCGCTAAAACTGCGGCCACCGCCACCCCATGAGCCGCTGCCCGTATTTTTAGGCTGCGGCGTGCTGGTCAAAACCTGACTAGCCGTTTCCAGCATCGTTGTTAGCCCACTTGAAAGCGACTCCAAACTCTGCCCCAAGCCTTGAGATAAATCCTCAAGGCCACCGCCGCCCGCCCGCGCTAGCTCGCCGGGCATCCCGCCAGAAGAAGGCAGCGGAGTCCCCGGTGTGTAGCCACCCGACCAGCGCCCGCCGCGATAGGTGGGGAAAAACCAAACAGGCGAAGGCAGTCGTACTTCAGGCTGTGCCTCAAACTGCCGCATCCAACTGCGCGACATTCCGAAAGCAACCGCGTAAGGCATATAACGATCAAATTGGCTGGCCGCTGCCTGTACGCCATCATAGCGCTGCAAATTCCGTAAATACTGCTCAAATGCGCGCCACTTCGCGCTTTCTTCCGCGCCTTTCAAAGTCTTGACCGGCATACCTTTTGCCGCCAGCAGCGCCGCAAAGCCCACCATGCCCATCGCCACCGGCAAACATAAAATACCATCCACTGGAATATCCGCCAGAAACACCAAAATTACACCGACCACAATGCTAGCAATCAGCAGCAGGCCGCCAAGCCCCGCCCACGCTTGTCGCGTCGCATTCGGGTTTTTGTTAAAAAATCCTTCCCCAACCATTTCATCGTAAACCTGCGATTGCAGCGTTGGAATCACGGAATAGAACACATTCCGCATAGACTCAAGACTGCGCTCCATCGCATTTCCGGGGAATATCTTCTCCAGCATCATACGTTCATACGGGCGCGTGCCGCTCATATCTTTGTCGGTGCGCTTATAGATAAACTCGCTTGACGTGCCGATGCCGTACGGCCCTGGCACATGATTTTCTTCGATGACAAGGTATCCACGCGCTGCTAAATCAAGCAGTGTTGACATAATATCGTGTAAATCTACCGTTTCGTCTACCAGCCCCCCAACAACTGCGGGCGGCAAATCGCCGGGTGGTTCTGAAAGGTATTCGGGTGTAGCAACCAATACCGGATCGCGCCCTGCGGTCAGGTAACGAGCGATAATGAACAGCAGCCCCCCCAGACCAATAGCCAGCGACAAAATAATGACGCCAAGATTGAGCAGCGGGCGCACATTTTCGTCAAAACTGCGCTGCTCATCAAAGCTGTTCTGCCATGCGGGTTTTCGCGCATTCGGGTTATGTGGCATCTGCACCCGTATGCTGAACATCTCATCGCCGGTGATCACTTCCTGCGCGCGGGCAGTTACGCGGGTTCCATCTACCTGAACATCCGCCGGTACGCCATACGTAACGACAGGATCAATGCCCTCTCGCGGCGCATAGCCCACAGGGAGCGATACCTGCACCGTACTTTCGCCAATAGAGAAGCCAAAATGGTCGGAAGGTACTGCGTCCCACCACAACTGATCGCCGCCTTCATATACCCGAATAGCGCCGATTACGTCATAGCTGATTTCAAATTTTGAGCGAGAACTGTTGATCGGCGCAAAAAAGTAATAGATAATCTCGAAATCGCCGTCCTCATTGATGCCGGTACAGAAGGTACCCGGTTGTCGGGTACAGTTAGCGCGCATCTCCCGGCCATCCTGTAACACGGAGACGTTGCGAATATCATCAAGGCGATCCATCTCAATGAAAGCCGAGCCAAAGGTAAATGGCCCGGTAAAACTCACGTCATAGGTTTCTGTCACCCGAAACTGGTTTGCAACAGCATCAACATGATCAATATTCACATCCCACGCATTCCAGAACACGGAACGCGCCTGTGCCGCCGCCGGCAATAGACCAATCAACAACAAACCAAGCGCCAGTACGCAGGCAACCATTCTTTTTTTGAAGGAATTTATAGTCATACGGAGTAAAAACTCCCCTCAACATCTCTGTCTTCAGTGATAACCGGCGAGTATAACACGATTGAGAGATCGTGAATGAAGTGCAGTCGTTGCATCCTCCCCTCGTCCAGAGCAGCAGAATTCGGGAGTGAGGGCTGAAGGCTCTTAAAACACGCGCTGATAACCCATTCTCAGGTTACACAATAGGTTATACGCTTTTGACGTAGGTTAGTTGTAGGAAAGAGGCCAAATATTTCGCACCCGCATAGCCTATAGTTGCCCTCTGCAAACGAAGCGCGCTTGCGTATACAGTCCGCCTCACGCCGTTCTCGATCCACAGTCGATATGCCCCGCGCAGCGCTTGCCATAGCTGCGACAAGTATCTAAAACCGCGCCTGGAACACCGCAATATACAGCGGAATTAAGCACGCAACAGACATGAACGCTAACAAAGCCAACACCATCGTCGGAACGTCCAGCGACGAGCGACGCCGCCCCTCATTGGGCATATATGGCGCGCTGTATGACTGGGAATTATAAGGCTGCGAAACCGGCGCCGAATTTTGCACCGGGTATGGGTTTGCGACTGGAGGGGCATATCCTCCAAATTGGGGCGGTGACGGCGCAAGATCAACCCGCTGTGTCGGTATCGGATCAAGAGGCCGCTGCTGTTGATAAGCGGGTTGCTGCGGCATTTGCGGAATAGTGGCCGAGGGCATCGGCGGTGGCGTGGAAATATGGACGCCCCGCTCGCGCTCTTGGTAAGACTTGAGCACGTTTCCAAGCTGATCGGCCATACGATAACGCTGTGCCGGATCCTTGCTCATAGTTCTATAAATGATCTGTGCCAGGTTCGGAGGCACGTTCGGGTTAATTTCCGTGACCATCGGCACCGGCGCTTGCAGGTGTGCCAGCGCCAATTCACGTTGATCCTTCCCGGAATACGGCGGCCTACCTGTCAACATTTCAAACATGACAATGCCGATAGAATAGACGTCCGATGCCGTAGTCGGGCGTTCACCCCGCGCTTGCTCAGGGGAGAAATAGTGTGGGCTGCCCCACACCACCGCCTGACGTTCGCCGGGTGTACCGCTGGCGAGCGCCTGTGCAATGCCGAAGTCCGTCACTTTTAGCACATCTTCGCGTGTGACCAGAATATTCTGCGGCTTAATATCCGCATGCACGATACCTGCGCGATGCGCAAAGCCAATTCCCGCGCAAATTTGAATGCCAAAACTCAGCACGCGATCTAGCGTAAGCGGAAACTCGGACTTGATCACCTTTTTCAGATCTTGCCCGTCAACAAACTCCATCACCAGAAACTGCGTATTTTCGCTGGTGCCAAAGTCGTAAACAGTGACAATGTTGGGGTGCGACAAATTTGCCACACTGCGCGCCTCGTTTTTGAAACGAGCGGCAAAAGAGGCATCACTAGTCAAACTGGGGCGCAAAATCTTGATCGCCACCGTGCGCCCTAAAGAAAGGTCTTGCGCCTTGTAAATGACGGCCATACCACCTGAGCCAATTTGCTGGATCAAGCGATAACGATTGTTTAGAAGTGTATCGTTACTCATCCTGTTTCCCGTATTCTCTTCCGTTCATGGCCGCATTTCGGGGTCAAACAGACGGCGATATTCTAACAGCGCGCTGCGATCTGTCATACTGGCAATATAATCGGCAATTGTCCGCTTCTGTCCCATTTTCTGCGCTTCATTCTGGGATGCCGGCGGCAGCTGCCGCGGATCATTGTCAAACGACAGAAAAAGTTCGCTGATAAATCGTTCTGCCCTCTGCTGCATCCGTATCACCCTATAGTGACGATACATCTTCTCGTACAAAAATGCTTTCAACTCGCGGCTGTATTCGCTCACCGTACTGCTGTAGCGAACCAGCCGTTCGGGGTAACTTTGAATGGCGATGCTATCCTGCGGGTTTAGCGATTGAAGTCCTTGCTGAGTAGCAGCGACCGCATCGTCTACGCAGATACCGACAATTTCACGTACCAATATATGCCGCTTGATATCATCAATCGAGTCGTTATGCCAACCGCGCCGTTCACAAACGAAACGCCATATCGCCAATTGATTGAGATCATCAGGCGTGATCAGGCCAGCATTCAGCCCATCATCCAGATCATGCGCGTTATAAGCCAGCGAATCCGAAAAGTCTGCAATCTGCGCCTCCAAACTGGGGCCAAGGCTGGACTCTAATCCAATAGCGGCGCTTACATCAATCGTTGTCTCATGCTTGACAATGCCATCCAGCGTTTCCTGCGTCAGATTCAACCCGTTCCAGGCGGGGTAGCGCTGTTCTAGCTCGGTGACCACGCGGTAGGTCTGGAAATTATGATTGAAGCCGCCCTCATCCTTCATTAGTTTGTCAAGCGCGCGTTCGCCAGCATGTCCAAACGGGGGGTGGCCTAGATCATGGGCAAGGCAAATTGCCTCCACCAAATCCTCATTCACGCCCAAGGTACGGGCAATAGTCCGCCCGATCTGCGCAACTTCCAGCGTATGTGTCAAGCGAGTGCGGTTATAATCCCCCTCATCATTGACGAAAACCTGCGTCTTGTATTCCAGCCTACGGAAAGCCGCCGAATGCAGCACACGATCCCGATCCCGCTGGAATGAGGTTCGATAACGCGGCTCTTCTTCAGGGTACTTGCGGCCAACGCTGTTTTTGCTCAGCGTGGCGTAGGGAGCAAGCCACTTTGCTTCCCGCGCTTCTAACGCTTCACGATCAAAAAACATGGCTCAAGACGCTCCTTTGACTGAATAATGCGCTTCCCATGATATAATTCTAGTCGGAAAGCCCTCTAGCGGTGGAGCAATATCAACATGGACGTACAACAAACCGCCCGGATGATCGAATGGCTCGACGAAGAACGTCGCCGCGATAAGACGGTAATCGCAACCTTACAGGAACGGTTGGCACAACAACAAGAAGTCATTGAAACCTTATCTCGAAGGTTAAATGGCATCGAATCGGATCAGACCACGCTGCGTACCCAAGTCATGCCATCTGGCAAGGATACCGAAATATTAGAGCAGATGCGCAAAGAGATGCATCAAATGCTCGAATCAGTTGAGGCGAAACGCCTCGCGGCAGAACGGGAAGCCGAGCGCCGCGCCGATCTAGGGCGTGAAACTGTTGCGCGCCCGGTACGCGAACTCAGCGAAAAAATCACTAAACTAGAGCGGCAAACAACTGAACTTCCCGCCATCTCAGTTGAGAAAGATCGCCTTGCCAGCACCGTCGCAACGTTGCAGCAGCGAATCGAAGATGTGTTTAAGCGGCTTGAAGAACCAGATCGGCGCATCGCGTTCCTGGAAGAACAGCGCCGTACAGACTCGCGCCGCTTAAGCGAAATCGAATCAGAAACGCCTGAAGTGCGCAAACAGTTCGATGCGATCAAGCCCAAAATTACGCTGTTAGAAGACCTGTCCCTACGCAATGAGCGTAAGGTTCAAGATGTATCCAATGGCGATAGGGAACGGCGCGAACAAATTCAGCAGTTCATTGACCAACAAACGCTGCTCTTACAACAGCGTGATCAGCAGGTCACCGACTTGATGAAGCGGTTCGCTGAAAATGACGACTCCATGAAACATAACATGGAACGTTTTGAAACATGGGCTGAAGCTTACCGTGAAATGAAGCGCATTATTGATGACTTTGAGCGTATCGGTGATCGGCTGGAACGCCGCATCAATGAAGTCGCTGAAATGCAGCGTTTAAGCGAAGATCGCTTCCGTCAGGAATGGAACGACTGGCGCTCCGAAGACCAGAAGCGATGGAAAACATTCACCTTATCTACCGACGAAGTGTGGAAGCAGCACGACCGCGATTTTGATAAGTTCATGCAGCGTATGGCCGAAATGGAAGGTCAAGTTCCACCGCTTCAGGACAGCTTAAACAGGTTGTGGAATCTGGAGCGGGAGCGCGCCCAGCTATATCGCGAGCGCTATCAGTCGCTGTTGCTTCAACACGATACCAGCGCAGCTAACCCACCGCCGCCAGCGCCCAACACCCCGTCGGTGAGGTCTACAGGTGAAACCAGCGCCATTTCTGCCAGCCAGATCAGCGCGAACAACAGCCCCGCCCCATCAGGGCGCAACGGCAGCACATAGAAAAAAAGGACACCCTAACTCAGTGTCCTTCCTTTTTCCTTTACCCTGACGGCCTATCTATGCCGTGCGGATTCGATAGGCTCAGTGGGCATTTCGCCAATATTCACCCGTACGACGTTGGCGCCTAACATGTTCAGCTTTTCCTCAACATGTTCATAGCCTTTGTCAATTTGCTGAATGTTGGAAATACGGGTTTCGCCCCGCGCCGCCAACGCCGCCAGCAGCAGCGCCATCCCCGCGCGAATATCAGGGCTAGAAATATTTGGCACGCCTTTTAGGGCAGTTGGCCCCTGTACTAATACGCGATGCGGATCGCATAAGGTGATACGCGCCCCCATCCGTGAAAGTTTATCAGTGAAGAAGAATCTGCTTTCGTACATCCAGTCGTGAAACAGCACGCTGCCCGCACACTGGGTTGCCATAACCAGAGCAATGCTCATCAAATCGGGCGGAAATGCAGGCCACGGTTGTGCTTTCAGAATAGGGATACGATTGCCTAAATCCGGAACAATAGTCAGCGACTGGTGTGCTGGTACGTAAACGTCCTGCCCTTGCACCTCAAAGCGCACGCCAAGCCGTTCATAAGCCAACCCGATCATCTCTAGATGCTGCGGGTCTGCCTGGCGAATGAGGATGCTGCCCCCGGTCATCGCTGCCGCGCCTATATAGCTGCCCACTTCCATGAAGTCAGCGCCTACCCGCCCTTCCCCGCCGTGCAGTTTCTCCACACCCTGAATAGTTAGCCGGTTTGATCCGATACCATCAATCTGTGCGCCCAAATCATTCAACATCAAACACAAATCTTGAACATGCGGCTCACTGGCGGCATTTTTGAGGACAGTGGTACCTTTCGCCAGCACCGCCGCCATGATCGCATTCTCCGTCGCCGTAACGCTGGCCTCAAACAGGAGAATATCAGCCCCCCGCAATTCCGGCGCCTTCATCGTAAATGCGCCGTCGGCATACTGAATTTCAGCGCCCAAACGCCGCAGCGCCGAAATATGCTGATCTAAGCGCCTTTCGCCAAAGGCATCGCCGCCGGGTACCGGCAAATACACTTCGCCACAGCGCGCCAGCATCGGCCCGGCCAGCACGATACTCGCCCGCAATTTCTGCGCGAGCCGCGCATCCACCCGCGGCGAGATCGTGTTATGCGCGTGAACCCTCATCGTGCGCGGCGCAATC
>DAOTUZ010000047.1:0-13951 GCA_034437295.1 Anaerolineae bacterium
GCCGTCCATTTTGGCGATAGGCGCAACGTGGGCATAGGTGGGCAGCGGTTGGCCGATATAGTCGAATAACTGCACATGCAGCGGAGCAGAAGGCAGCCATTCATCACCACGAATGACGAGATTTACGCGCATCAAGGTGTCGTCTATGACGTGTGCAAAATGATACGTGGGCAGGCGGTTGCCAGATTTGAGCAATACCGCATCTTGATCATTTTCGGGCAAATCAAGCGGCCCCTTGATAGCATCCACAAATTTCGCGCGGCCTTCAGCAGGGAACGGCGCGCGCACGCGAATGACGGGGCGTTCGCCTGCATCCAAACGCGCTTTCACCTCTTCAAGCGACGCATCACGCCAACGCGCCCATCGGCCATAATAGCCGGGCTTCACCCGCTGTGCTTCCTGTAATTTGCGAGTTTGATCGAGTTCAGCTTCGGTATCAAAGGCCGGGTAAGCCAGCCCTTTTTCAACTAATTCTTTGGCAAATGACCAGTACATTTCGCCGCGCTCACTCTGGGTATAGGGCGCGTAATCGCCAGTTTCAACTTCGGGATCAACGGCGACGATGCCTTCATCAGGCGCAAGATCAAAATTAAGCAGGCTGCGAACGATCATCTCGACGCTGCCATCCTGCTCACGTTTCTTATCCGTATCCTCAATACGCAGGATGAACACGCCGCCAGTTTGATGGGCGACGCGGCGCGAAACGAGTGAAGCCATGATGCTGCCGATATGGACAAAGCCGGTGGGGCTAGGCGCGAAACGGGTGATCTGCGCGCCTTCAGGCAGCGGGCGCGGAGGATAGCGATTCAGCCAATCTTGAGGGGTCATGGTTACATCGGGAAAAAGCAGCGCGGCTAACGCTTGATAATCGGTCATTTTAGGTTTTTGCCTCAATGAATACAGGGCTGAATCAGGCTTTGCGCCCGCGCATGATCACGCTTTCGGCAAGGCCAATTCCGGCCAACGTTGATAATAAACTTGTTCCACCTGAGCTAACAAAGGGTAGAGTCAATCCGGTCACAGGCATCAAGCTGAGATTCATGCCGATGGACACGAAAGTTTGAAAGAAGATGAAGGCGGCGACACCATAGCAAATTAGACTACCGAACGGGTCGGCAGCAAGGCGCGCCCCGCGTAGAATACGAAAAATGACCAGCCCAAGCAGCGACATGACGGCGACGCTGCCGACAAAGCCAAATTCTTCGCTGATGACGCTGAAGATGAAGTCTGTATGGCGCACGCGCAAGAAACGCCCTGTATTCTGTGGGCCATTGGCATAGCCTTTGCCAAACAAGCCACCAGAACCGATGCTGATGCGCGCCTGCAAAATATTATAGTAGGCGTCACGGTCACTTTCGGGGAAGATGAATGAGGTAATACGCGAGCGCTGATAAGGTTCCATTTGTGACCACGCCACCGGCACCATAATCGGCGCGGCTAATAAGGCGGCCAACCCGGCGATAGCGATGTGCTTTAAGCGCAACCCAGCAGCCCAGATCATCACTAACCAGAGCACGCCAAAGACGATGGTCATGCCCAGATCGGGCTGGCTGACGATGAGAAGCGCGGGGATGCCAACGTGGATCAGGGATTTACCAATCGTGCTCAATTTATCAAGGGATTCGTAATTGCGCGCCAGCAGCATGCCGAGGGTGATAATGATCAGCACTTTGGCAATTTCGGAGGGCTGGATACGAATGCCTACGTTGAGCCAGCTTTGGGCGCCGCCGTCACCTTCGACGCCGAACTGCTTAACCAGCATTAGCAGCAGAATCATCAAGCCGTAAAGCCACCAGTGGATTCCGCCGAGAAGTTTATAGTCCAGCGCGGCTAATGCCAGCAGCAAGCCAAAGCCGAGAAAGGCAAAGCGAATCTGGTCAGGAACGCGGTTAATCAAGTCAGGGTCAATGGCGCCCAACGTGGAACTGCGAATCATCAGCACACCGATGATGGTGAGCAGGATGGACGCGCCAAGAAGGATGTAGTCAAATTGTCGCCAGAGGCTGCCGGTCGGTCTCATACAGGGTTATCGATTCCACAATCCCGGCGCATTATACAGAAGTTCGTTAGCCTTCTCTATTCTGGCTTCTTTTCGGCGTCTTTCGGAGGGGATTTCGGAGGTTTCGGGTCATCCTCATCCGGATCGTCGTGCTCGATCATTTTGTTAAACGGAATATCTGCCACAATTGCCGGCGTACGCTCGCGGTTTTGCAGCGCAATATCAACATTGTTACTATCCACCGAAACGTACTTAGAGATGACCTGTAGAATTTCCGCCTTCATCGCCTCAAGGCGCTCTGGCGGCAAATTAATACGGTCATGGATCAGAATAAACTGAAGCCGTTCTTTGGCTTTGGAACCGGACCCCGTTTTCGAGGCACGGCCAAACATACGATCAAATAAGCCTGGCATCCCCCTCGCCCCTCCCCCGTTTATCCAGTTTGGCCGCCAAATAAGCGCTGAATACGTTTCAAAAACCCACTGTTATCGTCTAACTGCATAAAGGGAACATTCTCGCCCATCAAACGGCGGGCGATATTCCGGTAGGCTGTGCCTGCGCGCGAACCATCTAAGAAAGCCAGAGGCATACCACTATTCGAGGATGAAACGACGTTCTCATCTTCGGGTACAATGCCGATGAGCTTAATAGCAAGAATATCAGTCACATCTTCGGGCGAAAGCATTTCACCTTTGCGAATCATGTCGGTTTTGACGCGATTCAAAATGAGATGCGGCGTCTTTTTGCCTTCAGCCTCTAAAAGGCCGATGATGCGATCTGCGTCACGCACTGCAGAGACTTCAGGGTTAGTGACGATCAGGACTTCATCGGCAGGGGCAACGGCATTACGGAAACCGCGCTCAATGCCTGCCGGACAGTCAATCAGAATGAAATCAAATTCCGGGCGCATCTGGTCGGCCATCTTGATCATATCTGCCGGGCTGACCGCGGTTTTATCGCGGGTTTGTGCCGCTGGAATCAGATACAATTCCGGAAGCTGCTTATGCTTGATCATCGCCTGACGGAGCTTGCAGCGCCCTTCGACAACATCCACCAGATCGTAGACGATGCGATTTTCCAGCCCCATGATAATATCGAGATTACGCAAGCCAAGATCGGCGTCAATGAGGACGACGCGCTGATCCAGACGCGCCAGCGCTACGCCGATGTTCGCGGTGGTGGTGGTTTTGCCGACGCCGCCCTTGCCGGAAGTTACGGTAATAACCTTGGCGCCGGTTGCAGATTTTCTCGGTGGCTGCGGTTTTGCCGCTGCCCCTCCGTTAGCCCCCATAGACATCAAATTCCTTTCCTGTGCGGCTAGCCGTCCCAGTCTTCTACGACAATTCGATCATTACGGATCAGGGCGACTTCCGGTTTCGGTTTCCGCCGTTTCTCTGGCGGTGAAATCGCGATATAACCTGCTATACGCAATTGGGTTGGCTGCATATCCAGCGCGCAGACGACGGCGGTTTCATCCCCATCAGCCCCCGCATAGACGTTGCCGCGCAGCTTGCCCCAGATGATGACATCGCCTACCGCCAGTATTTCAGCACCGGCATTGACATCCCCATAAATGACCACATGCCCCTGACTACGGATACTGCGCCCCGAACGCATGGTGCGACGGAGCATTACGCCAGCAAGGCCGTCTTCTTCAGAATTGAATGACAGCAGCGCATCCGGCTCGTAGGCAGCGCCGGGCGGCGGCGGATTATTGGCGCGAACCCGCAGATCAAGCGCAATGGCTGATTCTAACGTAGTGTCGCTATCGCTGGAAACTGCGAATAAAGTCATACCCCGCCGTTCCAGCAGCGCCTTAACGGACGTGAGTTCATCCTTACGAACAGGGCGTGTACCCACTTCCAGCGTGACTTCCGCGCCATTGAAGAACTCACCTTTTTCGTCAATATGGGTGGCAAGTTCAGCAGTCACCACCCCCCACTCCTCGGCAGGATCGAGGGTGATGAGCAACCCGTCATTGACGCCTTTTATAGCAACGGTTGAATCTGGCATGAAAAGCACTCAAAACAGGAATGAGGTAGGTGACAAATATGCACCTTAACTATACCCAACAACTTAATATAAACGCTAGACAAAGAAAGTTCGGGGAGTGGGGACTTTCGAGGACATTGCCTGATGATACCTCACCCCCCGGCCCCCTCTCCACAATGGAGGAAAGATGGGGCATCATACATGATGACCCTACGGGCGGGTTTGAGGGCGGGAAATTCGGTTATGTTCAAGAAATATCCCAAAAACGGACAACGCATGCGTTGTCCCTACGGGTAGGTTAGAGGGGAGGCCACGCGGGGGCAGCAGGGGTGAGGTCAAGGTCATATCCTGCTATTTCCCCACTCCCAAAGTTCTGAGTAAAAAGAAAAGAGCTAATTGGTAGAAACAAGGGGGTTAAAGGTTAACGAAGTTAAAAGAGGGGATCAGGCGATGATGCGAGCGAGGAGGGTTAAGGGGAGCAGGATAAATATCGCTGGAACTAGCCAGTGGAGCAGCGGCGCTTTGGAGAATGAAGATCGTATGACCCATTGATTGAAGGCGTAGACGGCATAGGTCATCCAGATCACCTGGATCATCAGCATCGGCATGAGTAAAACTGAAGCATCGGCCCCAAAATAAGCGAGGCCAAAAAGCGCGTAAGTGGCATAGGCGATCATGGTCACGACGCCGACGGGCGGATACCAGCGAGAGAGCCGCGCAAGGCCGATCACGGCTAAAGCCAGCCCTACCGCCATAAATTGATAGACCAGCAGTTGTATCAGATAAACCCATCGGGAAGGCTCACGCCAGCCTGCTGAGATCAGGAATGGAACCTGTATACCATTGGTTTCGGCAAGGTTGACATTCATACCCCACCATGCTGAATCAGCATAGAGCATGACGATGCCGCGCAGCCCCCAAAGCATAATTCCGGAGAGCAATATCCAGTAGATCAGGGGCATACGCTTGCTGGTGAGGAACAGGCCGAGGAAGATGGCGGGACACATCAAGGCGAACAGCGGATCGTTAAGCACCCCAAGCGTGACAATAATCAGGATGCCCCATGTGTGCTGCGGGCCAAGCTGCCCTGTCGGCGGCGAATCGGGGCGAGGATTAGCGGCAAGCAGGCCATCAATCATTAAATAGAGAAGCCATGCTGAAAGCAGCGTGGTCAAGCGGAGGCTGCGCGGCGTACCTACGAATAATAAAAACAGCGCCCCAAAAATCAGGACGCCAAGGCCAATGCCCCACAACGCCTTTCGCCGCCAGATGAGCAGGGAGGCAGCGCCGATTGAAGCGGCGATCAAGGCTGCAATCACCTCTGGCGGATTGAGCAGTTCAATGCCACCCGTCTGCGCCCAGAATGCGGGCGAAAAAGCCAGCGCCGTCGCCCCGATCACGGCGAACACCGCGCCAAAGGATCGCAGCGCCAAGGCCATGCCGACGATCACCAAGGCCAGCCCGGAGGCGCGAATCAGCGGCGTTTGCCCGATAACCATAAATGCTATCCACGCAGCGGCGCCAGCAGCCAGCGGCGGAATCCAATAGGTTGACTGCTGCTTATACTGCTGCGGAAGCGAGAAGATGGTCATAGGTTATTACGCACCACCGGCAGGCGCAGCAGACTCAAGTGTTGGCGCCAATGGAACATTCGCATCTAATGGCTGAACGGCAGGTGTCATGGTGGGGTTCGCCGCTGGCTGCGGCGGCGCGCCCTGATTGCGTTCGTTCTGCAGGCGAAAATAAGCTTCTATGGTTTGTACGACTACTGGCAAGGCAACCGCCGAACCTTCACCGCCATTATAGACAAAGGCAATGACGGCAATTTCGGGGTCTTCATAGGGCGCATAGGCCGTAAACCACGCATGCGCGGGCCAGTTTCCGGGACGACACAAGCCTAAAGGCCGGGCAATCTCATCGCAGTATTCGGCGGTGCCGGTCTTTCCAGCTACGGTTACATAAGGTAAGTTCGCGGCCTGCCCGGTACCGTTGGTGACGGTCAAGCGCATCCCATCTTCCACCGTCTGAAAATGCTCGGCGCGAATAAACGGCGGCTGATAGTTGGGATCAAACATCAGCGAACTACAGTAACGATCGGTGAAGTCATAGGTTGCAGGCACAGCCACTGTATACGGGCGCATATCCGGCACACCCAAATCATCAGGATTGATATTGACCTGATTGGTATAGGTTTCGGGGTTACAGCGCGCAGGGTTAAACCATTGACTGGTTTGTTCACAGGTGCAGGCAAGGCTGCTTTGCCCGTACATCATCATGTCTTCGATCATTAACAGGCGGATAGGCTGGCCGGCTTCGATCTCGTCTAGATTGAGCGTCCGCAAAATTTCCGGTTCAAACGGCGTGACCACATTTCCATCTTCATCGGTATATTCACGAACAACTGTCGGCTGAAAGAGCGTGCCACCATTGGCGATAGCTACCGTAGAATTGAGCAGTTGCAGCGGGGTCACGTTCACATAGCCCTGACCAAAGGCGGCGTTATAGGTGTCACCAGTAGACCAGTTTTCGCCCTGCGTGCGCCGTTTCCAGTCTGGCTGCGGCATGAAACCACGATTCTCAAAAGGCAGCTCAATACCCTGTGAAGAACCGATGCCAAACGCGGTGGCATATCGAAAAAGGTCGGTGATACCCAGTCCGTTGGGACGCAGCACCTGCGGCGACACTTCGGGGTTGCCGCCACCCACCTGATAGAAATAAACGTCACAGCTCTGGGCAAGCGCGCCGCGTATATCTAGATTGCCGTGTCCCTCATCTAACCAGCAAACAAAACGCTGTCCGAGTGTTGAGTCATTGGGCGCATAGCGGTTGGGCAAGATCAGATCGCCGGGATCAAACAGCAGCGAATAGGGATCGATGACATCTTCTTGAAGCACACCAATGGCGGTGAGGACTTTCCAGATGGAACCGGGCGGATACAGCGATTGCGTAGCATGGTTGACTAGCGGGAGCAGCGGGTTAGCGGCTACGTCAAGATAATAATCAACATCAATATTACGGGCGAAGCGCGAATTATCATAAGATGGATAGCTGACCAGCGAGAGAATTTCGCCGGTACGGGGATCCATGGCAATGACTACGCCAGTCTCACTGACGATACGACCTTCATCAGCATTCAACTGGTTAATGCGGTTGCGAAGCGCCTCTTCAGAGGCGGCCTGCAATTCGGTGTCAATGGTCAACTGTACGTTCAACCCGGCCACAGGGTCTATCTGTTCAAGTTCCTGAAGCACCTGACCGGCCACATCGACTTCGCGCACCACACGCCCACGCTGGCCGGAGAGAATAGACTCTAGCGAAAGCTCCAACCCGGAATAGCCAACACGATCATAGGCCGGGTCGTAGCCCAATTCCATCAAAGCCAACTGCTGTTCAGGCGGAATTGGCCCCATATAACCGACGAGGCTTGAGGTTAATTCGCCGGTGGGATATTGGCGTACAGAAGCAACATCAACATCTACGCCCGGCAGCGAGATTCTTTCTTCCATGATTTGCATGGCAGCCTGCTGCGGCACGTCCTGAGCGATGACAACCGGGCGATATGGCGCGATACCTTCACCCTCATCTACCATTTCCTCAATACTGCGAACCTGACTACCGCTGGCATTGGCGATGCTGCGCGTGGGCGGCACGCCGGTCAAAGCAGATAAACGGTTGTAAATTCGCAGCACATCATCCTGACCATCCGGAAGGGAGGCAGGAATGACGGTGACGTTGAAAGCTGGCACATTCAGGGCAATGGCGCGCCCAAACCTATCGCTAAGCACGCCACGAGAGGCAGCCAGCGGCAGTTCGCTGAGGCGGTTTTCATTGGCGGCAGCCTGATAGGTGGGATACTCCACCACCTGAAGCTGGAACATACGCACGCCAAAAATCAGAAAAACGGCAAATATGATCCCCTGCAAGAAGGTCAACCGCCAGCCCTGAAATGGAAGGTAACGCTGCATAACTCTCCACGCTCGATGAAACGAGCAATCATAATTCTATAGAACTGGCACGGGCGGGCGGCAGAAACGCCGCACGAACCAGTAGACCGGCCAGATGGTGACGAGGTTATAGACTATCGAAGGCAGCACAACATACGACAGCGTTTCAAACAAGCGTACGTTATAACCGCTTAATATGGTTAATGCGAGGGCAACGAACTGCATCGTCAGGGTTCCGGCGATCACTAGCCCGATAACCGCCAGAAAACCTACGCCCGCCAGTTGCAAACGAATTTGATCAATGAGGATCACGATCAGCAAAAGGCTTAAGACCGAAGCTCCAGTGGGCAGCGAGGTCATCAGATCAAGCAGAATACCGCCAATAAAAGCCCAAGCCACTGATTCTTCAAGGCGTGCGCGAACGACATATGAGATTACCAGCAGCATGACGAAATTCGGCTCGCCGCCAAGCAGTCGAATTTGAGGCACAAACGTGACCTGAATGATTGCTGCCAACACCAGCAGCGGCAGACCGAACCAGTTTCCCATCGTTAAAAGTTAGTTTCAGCCGCCGGGACGGGCGAATTCAGACAGATCAACGGGTTGGAAATTGGTCATGACCAGCACAATTTCCAGTTCATCGAAGTCAATTAGGCTGCGCACCTGCGCAATTTGATATAAGTCGAGACCTTGACGACTGCTGGTGACCTGCCCGATCACCAGATCGGGCGGCAAATTGCCACCTAACCCGGAGGTGATCACAAGATCGCCATTGGGGATCGTTTCACCCAGCGGGATGAAGGACATTTCCAGATTGCCAGAAACTAGGCCAGCGACAGTGCCTTCGGCGCGAGTGGTTTGCAGGCGGGCGCTGATGGCGCTGGAAGGATCGGTCACCAGCAGTACCCGCGCAGCGTTGGACTGCACTTCGATGATGCGCCCGACCAACCCTTGCGCGGTCACTACCGGCATGCCCATTTGCAAGCCATTACGGGTACCACGATTGATGGTGACAGTACGCAGCGGGGTTTCTTCAGAAGCAATGACATCGGCAGATACGAACTGCTGCGCACGTGCCGCGCTGGTGTAATCCACAAGATCGGCAAGGCGCTGATAGTCACTGCTGACTTCGCGGAGTTCCACGACTTCCGCTTGCAAACGTGCCAGCGCCGATTCAAGCTCAGCATTGCGTTCCTGTAACGATTGGATTTCAGCCAGATCGACCGCGCCGCCGCTGAGGCGCATCGCCAACGTATTAAACACCTGCGACACCGCATTTAGCGGAATCGAAATAACACTTTCGATGGGAGAAAGCAGACCACTTTGACTGGCGCCGATCAAGACAACAGCGAGCACCAGCAGCACCGTGAAATAAATGGCTTTGTTTGAGCGCAGCCCACGTCGCGAGCCTTGATTCATGAATCCTCCGATAGTCATTATAACAGAGGGCGCGGAGAAAGGGGTTTGCGCCGCAGTGATATAGAGGGGTATGGGGGAAGATTTGAACTGCCAGCACGCCAAAGATGCTAAGAAAGTCAAGAATAAGGGTTGAAAAACGCTTTCAGACCTAATTTAGAAAGTGGGTGCGCCAAGGCACGCCCCACCCCAACCCCTCTGTGCGAAGGGTTGGGAGACTCTATTCACGAGAAGCGTTTATAGGGCAATGTAGTTATTAGCCAGAAACATGATTTAATGGCGGGTACTGCCGCGTTCTAAACCGACGAGCAGGCGGCGCAGATTGTTATAGTCTTCCAGCACGCGCCCTGCCCCGCGAGCTACGCAGGTCATGGCATCATCGGCCACCCATGTACGGATATTGGCCTCTTCGGCCAGTCGATCTTCAAGACCTTTAAGTTGGCCGCCACCGCCAGCCAGACAGATGCCGCTTTCCATGAGATCACCGACTAATTCCGGCGGCGTCGCATCCAGCGCATCTTTGACGGTATCAATGATGATATTCACCGAGCCGCTGATGGCTTCGCGGATTTCAATAGAACTGACTTCGACGGTATTCGGCAGGCCGGTGACAAGGTTGCGTCCCTTGACCTGCATAATCCGTTCCTGAGGCAGCGGATATGCTGATCCGATCTCGATCTTGATGCGTTCCGCAGTTGGTTCGCCAATCAGAAGATTATGTTTAGTACGCATATATTGGACGATGTCTTCGTCCATTTCATCGCCAGCAACGCGAATCGAGCGGCTGATGACGATTCCGCCCAGCGAAAAGATGGCGACCTCGGTTGTGCCGCCGCCAATATCAATGATCATACTGCCGCGCGTTTCCTGAACGGGCAGCCCCGCGCCAATGGCCGCGGCAACAGGCTCTTCAATCAGATAGACTTCGCGCGCGCCGGCGCTTAAAGCGGCGTCGTACACGGCACGTTTTTCGACCTCGGTTACGCCACTGGGGATGCCAACCACGACACGCGGACGCGGAATTGGAACCCAACTTTGCTCGTGGGCTTTGTGGATAAGGTGATTCAGCATCGCCTCGGTCACGTCGAATTCGCTGATCACGCCATCCCGCAGCGGGCGCACAATCAGGATATCCTTCGGGTTTTTGCTCCACATTTCTTTTGCGCGCGCCCCCACCTCTATGGGGCGGCGGGTTTTCTTTTCCAACGCGACGAAAGACGGCTCATTGATGACAATGCCTTTGCCGCGTACACTCACAAGCGTGTTGGCTGTCCCAAGGTCTATGCCTATATCTAGCGAGAATAGTCCGAAAAAATAGTCAAGCGGGCTTAGCACAACACTTTCCTCAACGGAAGTAGACAGCGCCGGATTATAGCATGCACCGGTATGCAATAAAAAAGCAGTCAGGGAGACGTAGGCGAAATGGACATTCAAGAAACAATTCGGAGGGCAGTTCGCCGCCACAATTTGCTTCCAAAAGGCTCAAAAGTGATCGTCGCGGTCTCTGGCGGCGGGGATTCAATGGCACTCTTACAGGGTCTAACTGCGCTGCGGGATCAAAAAACGCTGGATATCGAATTGACGGCGGCAACGCTGGATCATGGACTGCGTGGGGCTGAAGGCTCTGCCGATGCGGCCTATGTGCTTGATCAATGCCGGTTGTGGAACGTGCATTGTGTGACAGGATATGCAGACACGCGGGCGCTGGCACAATCGCGCAGAATGGGCATTGAAGAGGCCGCCCGTTTTGCACGTTATACATTTCTGGCGAAAACCGCGGAAGGGCTTGGCGCGGGCATCATCGCCACTGCACACCATGCCAATGATCAAGCAGAAACGGTGCTGATGCGGCTGTTACGGGGCACGGGCATCGCAGGGTTGGCCGGCATGGGCATGGAAGCGCCAATGCCCTACGCGCCACAGTATCGAGTCATCCGGCCACTACTCAGCGCCACCCGCCAGCAAATCGAAGCCTATAATACGGCGCAAGGAATTACGCCGCGCCACGACTCCAGTAACGATGATCAAATCTATACTCGAAATTATTTACGGCAAACGCTGCTGCCCGAAATTGAGACACGATTTCCCGGCGCTGCCCGGGCGCTAGCACAGCTAGCAGAAAGCGCCGCGGTGGACAATGCGTTCATTGAAACTGCATTAAATGATCAGGCATTGCGCTATGCTAATCAATCTACAGATCAGATCTCAATGAATCGCCAACGATTCAGGCAGCTCGATCCGGCGTTACAGCGCCGTTTTGTACGCCATACCGTGCGCGCACTAGGCATGAATGAAGAAATTGGACATGAGCATATTCTGGCTGGGGTAGAGATGTTGAATAGGGGCGAAACCGGGGCTACTGCTGAATTTCCGGGCGGATTCACCGCACGCTTGACGCGGGAAGATGTGGTTATCGGGCGCCGCTAGTGAACTAAATAGTTGGGAAGAGTACCGCTCACCGCCAAGATCTCGCGCTGAGAGGGTGATGGAAAAAACACCTTACGGCCATGCAAAGTGGAACAGATAATAGCAATCAGAGAAATTACGTTTTGACTTACCAGAACGGCGACAAGGTTGCAAAATAATTAGCACAAGGTATTCTTAATTTTTCATAGAGTGCCGATTTTAACTCATATTTTCTGTAGAGGTTTTTATGGCAGCCGATACTTTTGACCCAGCATTCGTGCTGGTCGTCGATGATGAGGCGGCAATTCGCTATTCGGTCAGCAAGACGCTTCAGCGGGTTGGCTACAACGTGCGCGAAGCCTCCAGCGGCGATGATGCGATGGAGGTGCTGAAAAACCAGACTTTCGATGTCATTTTGACCGACATTCGGATGCCTCCTGGTTTGGATGGCGTGGAACTTGTGCGCCGGATCAAGGATCAAGATGCAGATATAGTGGTCATTTTGATGACTGCATACCCCAGCCTTGGCACTGCCGTAGAGGCGCTGCGTTTGGGCGCACACGATTACCTGATCAAACCGAGCACCAGTCAGGATATTCGCCAGAGCGTGGCGCAGGGCATTGAACGGGCGCGCGCCTTAAAGCGCCGCCGCACCTTGCTGGAGGCTATTCGCGCAAACGTGCAGGAACTGAGCCGAGCGCCGGAAGAAACCCCGGCCAACGGGCAAGTACGCGATCCTTTCGCTGAGGTACGCGCTGCTGTTGGCGAAACGCCGCTGATTGAAACGCCGATTGCCAGCGTGATGCAGCTTGGGCCGCTGACCATCTATCCGGGGCGTTATCAGATTGCAGTGGGCGATCACCCGATTGATCTTACCCCTACCGAATTCGACCTTTTGCTTTATCTAGCGGCGCACCGAGGCCGTGTAGTTTCTTGCCACGAGCTGGTGCGCGAAGTGCGCGGCTACTCTGTGGATGAAGCCGAGGCTCGCGAAGTAATTCGGCCACACGTGAGCAATCTACGTCGTAAGCTCAAACAAATGGGGCTAGACGAAGACATGATCGTTAATGTTCGCGGCATCGGGTATCGCCTCAACGAACACTCGGAATAAAATTAGCCCATGCTCTACACCACATTGAGCGGCAGCATCCGGCTTCGAGTGAAGCCGGGTGTTATACACCAGATATTCACCATCCTCAGCTTTATTCTCTTAGTTGCGCTCACGCTGAATCCGACTGCGGCACAGGGTGATGAAACTATAGATGCGCTGCTTGAACAGATGACGCTGGAGCAAAAAATTGCGCAGATGTTCATGGTCACGCTGCACGGATCGATGCTGAACCAGCCATCTCAGGAATTTTTGCGCGTTTGGCAGCCCGGCGCGATCAGCTTATTTTCAGATAACGTGACTAGCACCGAAGGCGTGGCCGCGCTAACGAATGCCATGCAGATTACGATGCAGGAAGCGGGGGCGCCACCATTGATCATTGCCACCGATCAAGAGGGTGGCGTGGTTTCGCGGCTTGCGCCCGAGGCCGGTTTCACGCTGATGCCAACACCACTGCTGATGGGCGCGGCGGGGCGAAACGCGACCCAGCAAATGGCGATTGCCGTAGCCGAGGAACTGCGGGCAGTTGGCGTAAATATGAATCTTGCGCCGGTTAGCGATCTAGAGACTAACCCCGATAATCCGATCATTTTTCGGCGGGCATTTGGCAGCGATCCGGAGATGGTTGGCGAGGCGATTAGCGGATACATCAGCGGCATGCAGTTGATGAACATCATGGCTACGGCCAAGCATTTTCCCGGCCACGGGGAAACCGATGCGGATTCGCATGCCGAGCTGCCGCGTCTCACGCTGGATCGGGAACGAATTGATACGGTTGAACTCGTCCCATTCCGCGACGCAATACAGAGCGGGGTGGCGGCGATAATGGTCGGCCATCTATGGTATACGGCGCTTGATCCAACACCGAACATGCCGGCATCGCTGTCTTACCCGGTGGTCACGGGACTGCTGCGCGAAACGTTAGGTTTTGACGGCATCATCATGACCGACGCTATGGACATGAATGCAGTTGATTTGACCTACAACTTTTATGACGCGATACTACTGGCAATTGAGGCGGGGGTGGACATGCTGGCACTTGGCCCCAGCACCGGCCCGGAGGTTTCGATTCAAGCGATACAGACC
>DAOTUZ010000048.1:0-6481 GCA_034437295.1 Anaerolineae bacterium
GCAAATAAAGCTTCGTCGCTATGAAAGCGCCGGTCAACTCCAAAAGCGTGGATACGCAGCCCCGCCCCGATCAAGAGGACGACTGCCATCCACAGCAGCCAGCGGCGCAAACGCAACTCATTTTGAGGCAAAATTCTGCTCGCTCTCACGCTAGCGCGCGTGTTTTTCCTGAAACATGGCATAATCCAGCATCATTCTACCTTGATGAAGGAATAAACAACGGTGAGTCTTGATTTTCACAACATTCGGGGCGTGATTACAGATGTAGACGGCGTTCTCTGGCGTGGCGATGAGCCAATTGCCGGCGCTGCTGAATTCATCGCCTTTTTGCAAGAACGAAATATCCCCTTCGCGCTGGCAACCAATAACAGCAACAAATCGCCCGAAGATTATCAGTCAAAGCTGGCCGCCTTAAAACTGGGTAACTTGGGGGTAGATCAGATTGTGACCTCTGGGCGGGCGACAGCCAGTTATATCAAACAACATTATGCAGCGGGGTCGCGGGTGCATGTGCTGGGTGGCGATGGGCTGCGCCTGTTGTTAGAACGCGCGGGGATGCAACTCACTAATGATCTGCCGTGCGCCGTTGTTGCCGTGGGCATTGATTTCACGCTGAGCTATGAGAAGGTGAAGCGAGCAAGCAGCCTGATTCGGGGTGGCGCAGATTTCATTGGCACTAACGCTGATGCCACATTCCCGATGCCAGATGGCCCGGCCCCCGGCGCAGGCAGTATTCTGGCGATGGTGGCAACCGCCGCAGGGAAAAAGCCAATTGTAATCGGCAAGCCCAATGCAGCGATGTATCAGGCGGCGCTGGAAGTGATTGGCACGACGCCAGAAGCTACTCTGATGGTCGGAGATAGACTAGACACCGATATTGCTGGCGCACAGGCGCTAGGGCTGAAGGGCGCGTTAGTGCTAACCGGGGTATCGACCCATGAGGAAGCGGAGGCCGCCAAACCGGCCCCGGATATTGTGATCCATTCATTGAATGAATTAATCAGCCAGTGGCAGCACGCTTAAATACCCCATACGGGCGTCAGACCTTATTAGCCAAACATCTTGCCTGCGGCGTTATGCGCGGCACGGATTGGCACGGGCAGGCGATATTTGCCGGTGCAGGCCATGACTACATCAAGGCTGGAGGGCAGATCAATCAAATTTCCGGGTGAAATGAACACTGGTTTGGTAGACGCTCGGGTTCGCAGCGCCGCGCCGATTACTTCGTTGTGATGAGTCAATGGCGACCATGCGCCGCGCTCCTGCGATGGCTCTTCAAAACGCCCGATAAGCAGCGTCTTTCCACAGCCAATGGTTGGTTTATTCAGCCACAGGCCAAGATGCGAAGCGATGCCGATACGCCGCGGGTGCGCCCTGCCCATGCCATCGAAAATAAACACGTCCGGATCATGCTCTAGTGACTTCAATACAATTTCCAGCGCAGGCCCTTCGCGGAAAGAGAGTAAGCCGGGGATATAGGGGAACGGCGTCGGGATCGTTGCCAACTGGGTTTCGACAATCTGCAATTCGGGAAAAGTTAATACCACCACCGCAGCTTGTGAGTGTGGGACGCCGGCGGCATCTGGCTGTACGCTGACATCTACGCCAGCCACTAATTTCACCGACGACAGATCTAGTGGGCAATTGTAGACAATCTGGCTCGCAAGCTGGCGCTGCAAGTCTACGGCCTGCTGCGGCGTAAGAGTCCAATCGTGAAGATGCGAGATGTTCAAAGTTAACTCCTTCTAAGTCTTGCTCCTCTCAGCAAGCGGGTCTTCCGGAAATAAAATCAGCGCCGAATTCTAAACACGAAATTCGGCGCTGATCATCAAACTTATGAGACGACAGATCACTTACATATCGTCAGGAAGCTGGTCGAAATTGATCGTTCCGCCATTCGCAGAGGGTGGGCGCGGCTTACGATCTTTATCATCTTCCTTGCCAAACTTGATAATTTCACCGGTTTCGCCCACCGCTTCTACCGCCAACCCAAGGCTTTGAAGTTCCTTAACCAGTACGCGGAATGACGTGGGAATGCCCGGTTCTTCAATCGGCGTGCCTTTGATGATCGATTCGTAGGTCTTAACACGCCCCTGCACATCGTCAGACTTGACGGTGAGCATTTCCTGAAGCGTGTAGGCTGCGCCGTAGGCTTCCAGCGCCCATACTTCCATTTCACCAAACCGCTGGCCGCCGAACTGCGCCTTACCGCCCAACGGTTGCTGGGTGACGAGGCTGTAGGGGCCGGTTGAACGGGCGTGAACTTTGTCTTCGACAAGGTGCGCCAGCTTCAGCATATGAATGATGCCCACTGTCACCGGGCGATCAAATGGCTCGCCGGTGCGGCCATCATACAGAATTTGCTTGCCATAATGCGGAACCGGAATCCCACTGTTGAACATGACCTTATCGGCATATCCAAACAATTCACGCCCCGTAACTTCCGCCGGCACTTCCAATTCAGGATCGGCTTCGGCAATCCACAAGCGTAATGAAACATCAATTGCATTGCGATCACGGCGGCGGCGTTCAGCGATAGCAACATCTGTTGTATCGAAAAGCAGGATATCTTCAGGATCATATCCCTGTTCGCGCAGCCACTCGGCCAATACAACACGGCGCGCATAAATTTCTTCTTCCAGTAGGCGATTGGCATCGTACAAATCGCTGCTACCCAGCCATTCATGAATGTAGAGGCGGCGAACTTCGTCGTCGTCTTCCAATTCTTCGGGGTTGTACTCAAAGCTGTTGAGCCAATCCCAAGCGCGCAGGGTAATTGCGCTCCATGCGCGTTCAATCATCCATGCGCGGCCAAGCTCCGCCTGAATTTCTTCTTCTTTCGCGCCATCGAATACTGGCGTGATTGCGCGGAAACCGAGCCGATCCGCAGCCCAACCAAGATGAATTTCCAGCACCTGACCGATGTTCATACGGCCGGGAACGCCGAGAGGGTTGAGGATGATTTCAATGGGGCGACCGTCTGCCAGATAGGGCATATCTTCAATCGGGACAATCTTGGAGATGACGCCCTTATTGCCGTGGCGGCCTGCCATCTTATCGCCAACGGTCAGCTTACGCTTCTGGGCAACGCCCACGCGCACCATCTTCTCTACACCTGCGGGAAGATCAGGATGCTCGTCACGGGTGAAGGTCTTGACATCCACCACCTTGCCGCGCTCGCCATGGGGAAGGCGCAGCGACGAGTCTTTCACCTCACGCGCCTTTTCACCGAAGATCGCGCGGAGCAGCTTTTCTTCAGGGCTGAGTTCCTTTTCGCCCTTCGGCGTGATCTTGCCGACCAGAATATCATTCGGCCCCACGTCGGCACCGACACGGACGATACCAAATTCGTCAAGGTCTTTCAGCGCATCTTCACCCACATTGGGAATGTCGTAAGTGATTTCTTCAGGGCCAAGCTTAGTATCGCGTGCTTCGACCTCGTGCTTCTCAATATGAATGCTGGTGAACTTGTCGTTACGCAGCATATCTTCGCTGATCAAGAGCGCATCTTCATAGTTTCCGCCCGCCCAGCTCAGAAACGCGCCAAGCACGTCGTGGCCGAGCGCAAGGCTGCCCAGATAAGTAGATGAGCTGTCCGCGATGACCTGCCCCTTGGTCACGATCTGCCCCTTCACCACAATCGGGCGCTGATCTACACAGGTAGACTGGTTGGAGCGGTTGAACTTACGCAGGCGATAAACCTGCTCGTCGCCATTTTCCAATCGGATTACGATGCGATCGCCTTGAACGCTGGTCACTTCACCTTCTACTTCAGACTGTAAAACCTGACCGCTGTCATAGGCTGCCTGCGATTCCATGCCGGTGCTGACAATCGGCACATCCGGCTGAAGCAGGGGAACTGCCTGACGCTGCATGTTGGAACCCATAAGCGCGCGGTTGGCATCGTCATGTTCAAGGAACGGGATCAGCGCGGCGCTGATACCGACGATTTGACGCGGAGCAATGTCCATATAATCAACGCGGCGCACAGAAATATTCAGGAATTTCTGATACAGACGCGCGGAGACGCGATCTTCAACGAAGTTGCCGCGATCATCCAGCTTAGCGTTGGCCTGCGCAACCACGAATTCATCTTCGCGATCTGCCGAGAGATACAAAATTTCGCCGGTCACGAAGGGCATGACTGGCACCTTTTCGATGCCTTTTTTCGCCAGCTTATCGGCCAGCTTGTTATCTACTACAGCGCCTTCTTCAGCGATCACCTTCTCGTTATCATCCTGCACATCCTCACGGATGATGCGCCCGATGATCTCAGGATTATTAGGCGCAAGGAACTTCTCTACCTTGCGATACGGTGTTTCGATGAATCCATACTGATTAACGCGCGCATAACTGGCAAGGCGGCCAATCAAGCCGATATTTGGGCCTTCTGGCGTTTCAATCGGGCAAATGCGGCCATAGTGGCTGTGATGCACGTCACGTACATCGAAGCCTGCGCGTTCGCGGCGCAAACCGCCGGGGCCAAGCGCCGAAAGCGTGCGCTTATGAGTCAGTTCTGCCAGCGGGTTGGTCTGTTCCATGAACTGCGAAAGCTGCGATGAGCCAAAGAATTCACGGATGGCCGCCACAATCGGACGGATATTGACCAGCGCCACCGGGGTAACGTTGTCGTTTTCACGAATGGACATACGCTCTCGAACCACACGTTCGGTGCGGCGCAAGCCAACGCGCAGTTTATTCTGAATCAATTCACCAACGGTTTTCACGCGGCGGTTGCCAAGATGGTCAATGTCATCTTTGCCAACCTGGCCGTTATTGATCATGATCATGCGCTCGACCAGCTTAACGAGGTCTTTCTTCGTCACCGTGCGCACTTCTTGTGGCACGCCGCTGTTCAAACGCTGGTTCAGCTTGTAGCGACCTACCCGCTCAAGGTCGTAGCGCCGTTGGTCAAACAATTGGCTGGTCAAAAATTCAGTAGCGTTATCGAGTGTGGGCGGGTCACCGGGGCGCATACGGCGGTAGAATTCGATCAACGCCGCCTGCGCGAGGGTCTGATCTTTCTTCAGTTCCCACTTCGGCTCGTTCTTAATAGTGGTTTCGATATAACGGCGATCCGGGTTGTTATCAACCTCAGCAAAAATTGCCAGCAGTTCTTCATCACTGCCCGTTTGAATTGGAGAGAAACCTTCCGGCATCTGATCTTTCACCGCGGCCAACGCGCGCAGCAAAATGGTGACCGGAATGGTGCGTTTACGGTTGAACTTAATGGTGAGATAGTCGCTTTTACGGGTTTCAAACTCCATCCACGCGCCGCGATCCGGAATCAGTTTTGAAGTCGAAAGCGCGCGCCCAGTGGTACGCTCCTCAACCGCATCAAAGTAGACGCCGGGCGAACGAATCAACTGGCTAACCACGACCCGCTCGGTGCCGTTGATGATGAAGGTGCCTTTTTCGGTCATGATTGGGAAGTCGCCCATGAAGATGTCTGAAGTGATCACTTCATCACCAGCTTCGCGGTTGACTAGGCCAACACGAATATACAGCGGCGCGGCATACGACATATCGCGCTCAAGGCAAATTTCTTTGCTGTATTTCGGCTCTTCAAACCAGTATTTCAAGCCGAGTTCTTTTGCTTCAGGGCTGTTTCCGGGGAAATACAGCTTTAAGTTGCCGTTAAAGCTGTCAATCGGGCTTACCTCATCGAAAAGCTCGCCCAATCCCTCCTCTAGAAACCAGCGAAATGATTCGAGCTGTACTTCAATCAGCGACGGTAGCTCTTGTACATCCGATAAACGTGAATAATTCTTCGTTTGGGTTAACCGCTGCAAGGCACCGCTCCTCTACTCAACGAATTCTGCGATTGATAACCGCGTTAAACGAAAAACACAGAACACGCAATGACGGTTCTGTAATAAGGCGATAAGACCGGGGAAACTAGCTTCATCTATTGGATTTAGAGGGTATGCTTCTACGCAAACGAGAATTGTACTGTAATTCACAGAAGATTGTCAATTATGACTTTACAGTTATTTTCCCCCTGGGGAGTGGGGAAATAGCAGGATATGACCTTGACCTCACCCCTGCTGCCCCCGCGTGGCCTCCCCTCTAACCTACCCGTAGGGACAACGCATGCGTTGTCCGTTTTGGGGATATTTCTTGAACATAACCGAATTTCCCGCCCTCAAACCCGCCCGTAGGGGCATCATGTATGATGCCCCATCTTTCCTCCATTGTGGAGAGGGGGCCGGGGGGTGAGGTATCATCAGGCAATGTCCTCGAAAGTCCCCACTCCCCCAGGGCAATCGCTTCAAAAGAGGTAAGAGGAGATAATGGGCGAAAAAGGAGCGCCCGATGGACTACGACTATGCTAGCAGCCTAGAAGAATGCTTCAGCGACTTGCCCGACCCACGGGTGCAAGGGCGATGTGACCATAAATTGATGGATATTCTCATCATCGCGGTGTGTGCCGCCTTGTGTGGGGCAGATAGCTGGGTTGGAGTAGAGACGGTGGCGCGTG
>DAOTUZ010000049.1:0-9531 GCA_034437295.1 Anaerolineae bacterium
CACGCGCCACCGTCTCTACTCCAACCCAGCTATCTGCCCCACACAAGGCGGCACACACCGCGATGATGAGAATATCCATCAATTTATGGTCACATCGCCCTTGCACCCGTGGGTCGGGCAAGTCGCTGAAGCATTCTTCTAGGCTGCTAGCATAGTCGTAGTCCATCGGGCGCTCCTTTTTCGCCCATTATCTCCTCTTACCTCTTTTGAAGCGATTGCCCTGCTGGCTGATCGGGCTTTATTGATCTGTTAGCCCATATTTCTCTATCATCTGCCGGGTCTCAGGGGTTAAATCCATTTCCAGCGGCTTGTAGACCGTTCTAATAAGCTGCAAAAGTTGTTTGCCAGCTTCCGTAACGTCCCCTGATTGCGCCAGTAGTGAAATGATGCAGCGATGCAAGTCTTCGCGCTCCGGTTGATATTTTAATGCTTCCCTGAACTGTTGGATAGCCATGCCGGAGTGATGCTGGTTGCTGTTGATTCGCCCAAGTGCGATCAATGCTTCACTGTACATGATTTCTAATTCACGCCGCCGCCTGAGAACCCATTGAGCATCTAGCGCGCCCAAGAACGGGCCTTTATATAGGCTTACTGCACCTTCAAGCAGCACTTTGCGCTGTGCTTCATCGCGTGCTGCCTGCTGTAAAAGATCAGTGAATAGCGCGACATCATAATGCCGAACTAGCCGTTCACCCGGAATATAAACGCCCTGTTTATAGGCTGTAAGTTCGATTGCATTTGGTGTTCCTAATCGCCGATTTAGCACTTCGGATACTTTATGTTTCGTCACATGAAAAATATCCGTTGCATCTTTGATGGCGATTCTTGGCTGCGGCCAGAAATCTCTGAAAATATTGTCGCGGGACACTATTGGGTTATCAATCAAGTAAAAGAATAAAGTACGGGGAAGCATACCTTCCCACTGGGTTACTTCTAAACCATCTATGAGCGTAGTTCCCGGCCCAAAACCACGAACTTCAAGCTGTGGTTTCGGCCGTTCGTTTCTGGGGAAAGTCAGATCACCGCGGTGACGCTCAATATCGAATTGAACAGCAGTATCATCGCTTATCCACTGCTGCACTAACGGATAGGGTAGAAGTTGTGAGCTAAATCCAATTTTTACAGCATCTCCAATATGTTGAATGAGAGCATTCCAGCCATCGGAAGAGTCTGTAATGGTTTCAGAATTTACATTGTCGAGAAATAGCAGAATAGATATGTTAAGATCATTTAAATCACGCGCCAACGCTTCGCCTAATGCGGCAATGTTTTCACTTGTTGGCAAGGAGGCAAGATGTTTGCCAAAATTCGGATACTGGGTGTTGATAAAGCTGGAAAGTTGATGGACGAGGTCATGAAATGTTTCAAGATCCGCGGGGGTTATAAAATAGATTAATCCCTGTTTTTTTAGCGCCGGTTGGTGGGTTAAAAACACGGGTCGGTAGCTTGACCAATGGGAAAGTACGAGGACTTTCTTGTCGCCAGCACTCAACCGGATTGAATCTATGGAAACCGTTGTATTACGCGGGCCGAACATAATGGTGCCTTTATTGAGTTGATAAATACACGGTGCATGTGGGTCAATTACAATAAAACCGAACAGCGTAATATAAATGCAGACGAAAACATAACCGATCTTTTTTAGTAACGCAATAGCAGACTCAGTAAGACTAGAATTGGTTGGATCACCTAGAAAGGTGAGTAGATGGAATTAGACGTCAACAGCATGAGGTGGCAGGATGTATATCGCGTAATGGTGAATGCCGTTGTGCCAAGGCCGATTGGTTGGATTTCAACGGTGAGCGAAAATGGAACTGTTAACCTTGCGCCATTTTCATTTTTCAACGCGATTTGTGGAAACCCGCCGCATGTTTTATGGTGTGCTGCCCGGCGGGGGAGAGATAGTTCGACAAAAGACTCCTATCAGAATATTAAACAAACGGGCGAATTTGTCGTAAACATCGTTACCTGTGCGCTTGCTGAAAAAATGAATTTAACATCCGCAGAATTGGATGCTGAAATTGATGAATTTGAGATGGCTGGCCTTACGAAAGCGCCATCTGTGAGAGTAACCCCGCCGCGCATTGCCGAAAGCCCGGTGCATTTTGAATGTCAGGTCACACAAGTTGTTGATGTGAGTGAAGAACCCGGCGGGGCTTCGGTGGTCATTGGGAGGATACTTTATCTTCATGTGGACGATGCGGTTCTGACGGATGGATTGATTGATGTTCATAAAATTGATCCGCTGGCACGTTTGGGCGGAAATGCTTATGCCCGACTTGGTGAGGTCTTTCAGATGGCTAGGCCGTTGGTGGTGAAATAGGCTAACCATCGGTGAAACGTCACCGAGTGGTGAGGGTACAAACAAGCCTGTCGTGCTAAGCTAAAATGGTCTGTGTTGGATATAAACGTGTCTGTTAACATAAATTAACCATCCAAAAGAATAAAAATAGGCAAAATTAGAATATGGTTTCGCATTCCAGCCGGCTTAATGCGGCTGATGGCAATGCGCCGCAGGCCAATATCCGGTGGGTATTTAACTTTGCCCGCCGTCATAAACGGGCATTTTTAGGCTGCGTCATTTTCGGCATGCTAGGCGGCCTCTCGCTGGCAATGGAACCGTTCCTCATCGGCGCCATTATTGACCATGTGGGAAGCGGGGCTGATATGGGGGTGATCGGGCAGGATGTTCTTCTCCTGATCTTCTTTGGTATCCTAACTGTTCTCGCGTTTTACGGACAGCGATATTACAGCGGCGAGCTTTCCTATTCAGTGAATTATGATATTCGCCGTGTGCTGTTTGATAATCTGCTGACCCTTGATCAATCTTTCTTCGCACATTTCCCGACAGGCGATCTCATTTCGCGTATGTACAGCGATGTGGATATGGTCTGGCGTATGGTCACGTTGGCTTCGCTGCGGTTTTTCAGCGCGTTCACCGGGCTAGTTTTTATTTTTGTGCTGCTGATGTCGGTTAATATCACGTTGACTATCGTTGCGTTTATCGTGTTGATGATCTCGACGGCAATTCAGGTTGTAGCAGGGCTTTCGCTTGCTCCCAAATTTGAGCATGTTCAAGAACAAGCGGGGGTGTTGGCTGCTCTGGTACAGGATGCTGCCAGCGGTATTCAAACGTTGAAGACATTCGGGCGCGAATCTGGCGCTGGTGAAAATTTCGCCCGTGCAAACGAAGAATATCGCAAACGCTGGATCTACTTTAAGCGGCGCAACGAACCCGTCGGCATGCTGCCGAACATGATTAGCCAGCTCACGATGGGCGTCGTGGTGCTGTTTGGTGGCATTCAGGCAATCAACGGCAATTTGACTATTGGTAATTTTGCGCAGTTCTTGATTTATCTCGGCATGATCAGTAACTTGCTGCTGCAACTTGGCACCATCTATCAGCGCTATCAACAGGGGCGTGGGGCATTGGCGCGCCTAACGCCACTTCTAGTTCACGCGAAGATTTATGATCCGCCTGCTCCAAAATTATTGGATAAAAGCAGGGCGTCCATTGAATTCAAAAATGTTTATTTGTCACTGGATGATACCGAGCTTCTGCATGGGGTTTCGCTAACGATTCCAGCAGGGGAGGTTATAGCGTTTGTTGGGCCAACCGGCTGTGGCAAAACACTGCTGGCGAATTTACTGGCGCGGGTGAATGATCCAACTTCCGGTTCTATCATGATTGATGGCCGGGACATCCGTGATTATGATCTGGAATCGCTGCGTGACGCGATTGCTTATGTCCCGCAGTCTACATTCTTGTTCAGCCAAACGCTTGAAGACAATATTCGTATGGGACTAGACGATTTGTTGGATTCGGAGGTCAATCAGGCAATCCATATTTCTCGTTTGAGCAATGACCTTACACAGTTGCCACAGGGCATGGAAACGTTGGTGGGCGAGAAAGGTGTGATGCTTTCTGGTGGTCAAAAGCAGCGCGTTGCCATTGCCCGCGCAATCGTGCGCGATCCGGCTATTCTGGTACTTGATGATGCACTTTCAAGCGTAGACACGCATACTGCTGCCGATATTCTGGACGATCTACGGGTTGTGCTTCGTTCGCGTACCAGCCTGATTATCGCCCACCGGATTGCCACGGTAAAAGACGCCGATCGCATTATCGTGATGGATCAGGGGCGAATTGTTGAAGATGGCAGCCATGATGACTTAATCAAGAGCGGTGGTTTGTACAGCCGCATGATTGAGCGGGAGTTGTTAGGAGAAACTGCGACTCATGGTTGATATGGCCCGCAAGCCACCAACACGGCTAGAAAGCCGTGCTGACATTGAAACCAATAAAATCACTGACAGATTTTTGATCGCGATGCTGACTGGCATTCTTTCGCCATATAAGCTTCAAATTGCGATCGTATTTCTGATGTTGATTGCAGTAACGGCGATCTCTCTGCTACCGCCTTACCTTGTACAGCAGGCCGTAGATGGCCCGATCACCGCCGGAAACCTTGAAGGACTCATCCCTTACGGCATTGTCTATTTTGCTTCGATTTTTCTCGTCTTTGTGCTGCGGTTCGCCCATACGTTTTTGCTGCAAACTATCGGGCAGAACGCGCTGGTGAACTTACGCCAGCAGTTATTTGATCATATCTTGAAACAGGATATGAGCTTTTTTAACACTACAGCAGTTGGGCAGTTGGTTTCACGCATGTCCAATGATATTGAGGCGCTTACCGAACTGCTTTCAACCAGTATCGTGCTGGTCGCCAGCAACTTGGTTACGTTGGTAGGCATTATTGTGGTGATGTTCGTTATTAACTGGCGGCTAGCGCTGTTAAGTGTTTGCGTGCTGCCGGTGATGGTCATAGCGACGGTCTATTGGCGGCGGAAGATACGCGCTGCGTCAAACCGCTTGCACAAGCTGGTTGCCGAGATGCTGGCCTACCTGAACGAGCAGTTCAACGGCATGTTGATTGTACAGCTGTTCGGTCGGCAGAAATTAAGCCAGCAGGAATTTGATCAGATTAACCTGAGCTACCGCGAAACGCACGGCCGTATGCGTGATGCATATACCCTGTACGTGAGCATGCTTCAACTACTGACGACTTTAGGGCTGGCGATTATGCTGTATGGGGGTAGTTACGGCGTCATCGCACAATTCGCTACCGTTGGTATGCTCATCGCTTTCATTGAATATACGCGGCGCAGCTTCGACCCGATCCTGCAACTAGCTGAACAGATTGCGCAAATTCAAACTGCGCTTTCAGCAGGTGAGCGCATTGCGCGAATGTTGAGTATTGAGCCGGAACTGCCGCCGCCTACGCAGCCTGTTGAACTTCCAGAATCCCGGCATGGCTTTGCTTTCGATCATGTGACGTTTAGCTATGAAAAGGGACACCCAATTTTGCGGGATGTGGATTTCGCTGTGCAGCCGGGTGAGCGTATTGCTATCGTGGGCGCTACGGGCGCGGGTAAAACTTCACTGGCGGGTTTATTGGCGCGCTTCTATGATGTGGACAGTGGGCGCGTACTGATTGATGGCGTGGATGTGCGCGATATTAGCACGGAAAATTTGCGCAAATATGTGACCGTTGTGCCGCAAAACCCATATTGTTTTGACGGCACGATTGCGGACAACCTGCGCCTTTTTGATCCAGATGTGACTTATGAGCAGATGGCGATGGCAGCCACGCTTGCCTGTGCAGCACCGTTCATTGAAAGGTTACCAGATACCTATAATTTCCGGCTGTTACCCGGTGGCGGCAATCTTTCTCAGGGGCAGCGGCAGCTTTTGGCGCTTGCACGCGCACTCATTCACAATCCTCATAGCATCCTTATACTGGATGAAGCTACTAGCAGCATAGATACCGAAACAGAGGCGCTGATTCAGCAAGGGCTGGCACAGGTGGTCAAAGAACGCACCAGCCTGATCATCGCACATCGCTTGAGCACGGTTCGGGATGCTGATCGGATTCTGGTGATGAAGCGTGGGCGCATTATTGAACAGGGCAAGCATGATGAACTGTTAATATTAGGCGGCGCTTATGCCGAGCTATACCAGCATCATTTTAATGAGCAGGTTGTGCCGATAAATTGAGCTAGTGGTTCCTAGTTTTATTGGCGTTTGAAAGAATACAACGATAAGATGAACAGCGGAATTTGCCTTGAAAATCGCAATCAGCCGCGAATTTACTGTAGACTACACATAGTTTATTGAGATTCATGAGTTTTTTCTGTCCGGTATAGATCGGGGATAGTCCGTATCAAATGACATTTTGGGAGCTTTTTCACGGCGCGAATGCTGGTTACGTACAGGAGCTTTATGAGAAATATTTAAGCGATCCTGATAGCGTAGATGCAGAAACCCGCGCTCTTTTCGCGCATTGGCAGCCACCGTTGACCGTACAATCTGCCGAGTCGGCTGACGGTGTAACCGATAGGCCTGCGGTTGACATCAAAAAAGTGGTGGGCGGCGTGCATTACGCCGAAGCCATACGCCAATATGGGCACTTGATGGCGCAGATCGATCCACTGGGGACAAATAATGTAGGCGATCCAACGCTGAATCCGACCACTCACGGGATTACAGAAGAGGAACTACGGGTATTTCCGGCGAGTATGATCGGTGGGCCAATTGCCATGCAAAGCCGCGATGCTTATCAGGCGGTGCAATTGCTGCGGAAAGTATATATTGGCAGAACAGGCTTCGATTATGAGCATGTGCGCGAGCCTTCAGAACGGGAATGGTTGCAGTATGCCGCCGAATCTGGGCAGTTCCGCGCACCGCAAGACCCGATAAACCCGGTTGCAATCCTAAAGCGATTGACCGAAGTAGAAGCATTTGAACGCTTTATTCACCGTATTTTCCCCGGTAAACATCGCTTCTCGATTGAAGGTCTGGATGTGATGGTGCCGATTATGGACGAAATTATCGCTGCTTCAGCGGAAGTTGGCGTTCGCAATATTTTGATCGGCATGGCGCACCGCGGCCGCTTGAACATGCTGGCGCATATTCTGGGTAAACCCTATGCAGCGATGTTTGCCGAATTTAAGGATCCGGTTCTGCAAGGTAAATTCCGTGATGATCTTGGTTGGACGGGCGATGTAAAGTATCACCTTGGGGCGAACCGCGCATTACAGAATGGACAACCGGTTGCCATGATGCTTACGATGGCACCGAACCCCAGCCACTTGGAGTTTGTAAATCCTGTCGTGGAGGGGATGTCGCGCGCGGCGGGTACTAGTACCTCACGTGGCGGCGCGCCGGTATTTAACCCGAACATTACCCTGCCAATTCTGATACACGGTGATGCAGCATTTCCGGGGCAGGGCATTGTTGCGGAAACTTTGAACCTATCGCGGTTACCCGGTTATTGGACTGGGGGTACTATTCATATCATCGCCAATAACCAACTTGGCTATACTACCGAACCGGTTGATTCACGCAGTACGATATATGCAAGCGATCTGGCGAAGGGCTTCAAAATTCCGGTGATCCATGTCAATGCTGATGACCCGGAAGGCGCGATTGAAGCGACGCGCACCGCTTTTGCATACCTGTCTAAATTCCAGCGTGATTTTGTGATCGATCTGGTAGGTTATCGCCGTTACGGCCATAACGAAGGCGATGAACCTGCTTTTACACAGCCGACTCTCTATCGAAAAGTTGAGCAGCACCCAACGGTGCGGGCGCTCTGGGGCAGCACGCTGGTTGAACGCGGTCTGCTGGAAGCTGGCGAGCCTGACTCCATCCTGAGCCAGCAGATGGATCAACTGCAATCCGTTCTCGAAAAGCTAGATTTGGAAAAAGACCTGATTAATGAGCGCCCGGCGCCGCCGCCTGCGGGGGCCGCTAAGCGCACGCGATCAGCGATATCTGCGGATCGGCTTAAAGAGTTAAATAACTCACTTCTGGATTTTCCTGATGACTTCAGCATACATCCGAAATTGCAACGTGTTGTTAAGCGCCGCCAAGAAGCGATGAACGATCTGGAGACAAAGGCGATTGATTGGCCGCATGCGGAAGATCTTGCGATGGCGAGCATTCTTGCTGATGGCATCGCAATCCGCCTGACGGGACAGGATGCTGAGCGCGGCACTTTTAGCCAGCGCCACGCAGTATTTCATGACCATACGACTAACGCGCAGTATGTGCCTCTGCAAGCCCTTCCGCAGGCGGCCGCTTCATATGAAATACACAACAGCCCGCTGTCTGAATCTGCTGCGCTGGGCTTTGAATATGGCTATAACGTGCAAGAGCCGGGGCGCTTAGTGCTTTGGGAAGCGCAGTATGGCGACTTCGATAACGGCGCGCAGGTGATCATTGACGAATTCTTGGTGAGCGCACGGGCGAAATGGGGCCAGACACCTTCGTTGGTGATGCTTTTGCCTCATGGCTATGAGGGGGCAGGGCCAGATCACTCTAGTGCAAGGCCGGAACGGTTCTTGCAAATGGCTGCTGAAACCAATATGCGTGTTGCTAATCCTACAACTGCGGCACAGTACTTCCATTTGCTGCGTAGGCAGGCGCTGCTGCTGAAAAGCGATCCGCTGCCATTAATAGTGATGACCCCTAAGAGCCTGCTGCGTAATTCAATGGTTAATTCGTCTCTGAATGAGCTGGTACACAATAAATGGCAGCCTGTGATAGATGATGAATCTGCAAAGGCTAATGCTGGCGAGATTCGCAGGGTAATACTGGTCAGCGGAAAACTCTATGTTGATCTCGTGAGCAGCGAAAGTTATAAGAGTCGCTCAGATATTGCGATTGTGCGCGTAGAACAGCTTTACCCGTTCCCGATTAACGAAATTGCTGACATCATGATGCATTATGAGCAAGCTGAAACCCTGGTGTGGGCGCAAGAAGAGCCGGAAAATATGGGCGCATGGGAATTTGCGCGGCCTTATCTTACCGGACTGGCTTCGGGGCGTTGGACGCTTCGGGGCGTTACGCGACCGCGTAACAGCAGTTCAGCGGAAGGCTCGTCAGCATGGCATATTGTTAATCAGGCGAAACTGATCGAACAGGCGCTTGGCTTGCCACAGCAGGTAACCGCCGTCAACGAAAGTAAGGTGAAACATGGTGTTTGAAATTGTTGTGCCAGAGTTGGGCGAATCGATTGTTGAGGCGACGGTTGCCCGCTGGTTGAAAAACGAGGGCGATTCTGTCAAGGCTGGCGAGGCTGTCGTTGTGCTTGAGACTGAAAAGGTCGATCTTGAAGTTGGCGCGGAAAAAGACGGCGTGCTTTCTAAAATCACTCGGCAGGCTGGCGAAGATGTGAAGATTGGCGAGGTGCTAGGCGTGATTGTAGAGGGCGCGAGTCACCCTGAAGCGGCGGGGGCTAAGGAAGAGACTCCCTCTGCAAAATCTGCTTCGACAGCTGAAACTTCTGCCTCTGCCCCCAAAGAAAGTAAGATCGCCTCTCAATCTGGCGCGACGCCAGTCGCCCGACGTGTGGCTGAGGATGCTCAGGTGAATATTCACGAAGTACCCGCGGAGGGTACGCGAGTGAAGAAGCAGGATGTTCAGCGATTTATCCAGTCACGCAATGAACCTGCGCCACGCCCGCC
>DAOTUZ010000050.1:0-103305 GCA_034437295.1 Anaerolineae bacterium
CACCCGCTCGCGAGTGCTCGGGCTAACATAGGTTTCGTTGTTAATCACTCTCGAAACCGTGGAACGCGAAACACCCGCTTTGCGTGCAATGTCCTCAAGATTGAGGCTTTTTGAATTGGCTTGCTTTTTTTCAGGTTTCACAATCAATGCCTGCCTCTGGGAGCGCTCTCATAAAACTATATCACGCTGTAGCATTATCATCAAATACTATCGTGGCTCACAATCCCCCCTCTGTATCTCTGGGGTTCAAAATAGCATTTCTGTATTTCGCGCCTCTGTGGCTCAACTTCTTCTTTTCCCTCTTCCCCAATTCGGGAGTGGGGAAATAGCAGGATATGGCCTTGACCTCACCCCTGCTGCCCCCGCGTGGCCTCCCCTCTAATCTATCCGTAGGGACAACGCATGCGTTGTCCGTTTTTGGGATATTTCTTGAACATAACCGAATTTCCCGCCCTCAAACCCGTCCGTAGGGGCATCATGTATGATGCCCCATCTCTCCACAATGGAGAGGGGGCCGAGGGGTGAGGTTGTGCACGGAGGAGGGGAATGAGGGGTGAGGTTATCATCAGGCAATATCCTCAAAAGTCCCCACTCCCCCCAATTCTTCAAATTGACAAACCAACCTGCGCTATGTTATCGTCACGGCTATCGCGTAAACAACTGAGATGACCTTGGCGCGCCAATACCCGGATGTATGGCGCTCGATGGGGGAAGCCGGTGAAAGTCCGGCGCTGTCGCGCAACGGTAACAGCTTGCTATAGCTGAAGCCCGAATACCCGCCAATAAGTCGCTCGTTCACCGCCTTCGCGCAAGAGGGGGTACGGGGCATGATAGGACAATTCCTATTTTCCCGCTTCCGAGCGGGTTTTCTTTTCCCCATACAAGTTAATCTAAAAGCCACTCTCTATGGCGAGGCTGCCACGCGATTTTTTCGTTTACACGCTAGGGCAACCCCAAGAGGAGATGTGGTATGAAAAGTTTGGTTTTAGTGCTACTTTCGTTGCTGCTTGTATTCCCTGCTTTTGCGCAGGATGCGGCCAACCCAACAGCTTGCGTTGAAACATTTGACGCTGATACAGCATATTTTCCCGATACCGTTGAAGTTGAATATGCTGACGGTTTCTCTATCGAATATCACGGTAATTACAAAGTCGTCACCGTGAACACGCCGTGGCAGGGCGCTTCTGAACCCTATATCTATGTCCTAGTACAGTGTGGCACCCCTGTTCCTGAAGGCTATGAGGGCGAGCAGATTATCGAAGTGCCGGCCACCAGCGCCATTTCAATGTCTACAACCTATATCGCCTCATTTGTCGAGTTAGGCTTAGTTGATCGTGTAGTCGCCGTAGATGAGGGCGATTTTATCTTTAACCCTGAAGTTCTCACGCGCTTTAACGCTGGCGATATTATCGAAATTGGCAGCGGCTCAACGGTCAATGTTGAGCAAACATTGGCGCTGGAACCTGACGTGATCTTCACCTTTGCCACCGGCAGCGTAGACTATGACACCCATCCCGTCCTCTTAGAGGCTGGCTTGAATGTCGTCCTGAACAGCGACTACCTCGAATCGCAGCCCCTAGGCCGCGCCGAATGGGTGAAATTCATCGCCGCCTTCTTCAACGCTGAAGCCGAAGCGAATGCAATCTTTGATGAGGTGGAAAGCAGTTATCATGAGCTTAGCGAAGTGGCTGCTGAAGCTGAATCTCGCCCAACCGTGCTCGCCAATGCCATGTTTGGCGATACATGGTACGTCTCTGGCGGCGGCAGCTATGCGGCACAGTTGATCGCTGATGCTGGCGGTGATTATGTATGGGCCGATGATGCTTCAACGGGCAGTTTGCCGCTCTCGTTTGAAGAAGTCGTTGATCGCGCTTTGGACGCCAACATCTGGCTGAATCCCAACTTCTGGTTCACGCTGGCCGATGGTCTTGCCGAAGATGAGCGCTATGCTGAATTTGCCGCCTTTGAAAATGGGCAGGTTTACAATAACAACGCGCGCGTGACCGATTTTGGCGGTAACGATTTTGGCGAAACCGGCGTGCTGCACCCAGAACTGATCCTAGGCGATCTGATTTACATCTTCCACCCTGACCTGCTGCCCGATCACGAGCTTTTCTTCTACCAGCAGCTTCAGTAAGTCAATGTTTGAAAGGGCAGGCGTATCATATGATTACGCCTGCCCTCGTAAGCCCCTGATGAAGTGGGCAAAGAGTTTTGGATGAAGGCTTCACCATGGCGACACGCTTAGCACAGCGGCAGGCAGAAAAGAATCAGACGGCGCTCATTCCAACCATCAAATCCAAACAGCATTCCCATCGCTGGCGTTGGGTTTTCCTCGCGCTTCTGCTGCTGGTGACCGCCGCTTTGGCGCTCAGCCTGTTTGCCGGATCGGTCACCATCCCCCCGCAGGAAGTCTTGACCGCTCTCTTAGGCGGTGAAACCAGCCGCGCCGGATGGACGACCATTGTGCAGGACTACCGTTTGCCGAAGGCGCTGACCGCGCTTCTGGCCGGAGCGGCGTTGGCGACGGCCGGTTTACTCATGCAAACGCTCTTTCGTAACCCGCTGGCCGATGCCTATGTGCTGGGTATCAGTTCCGGCGCCAGTCTCGGCGTTGCGCTGGTTGTATTGTCAGTCGGCGTAGGGACGGCAACTCTGCTTGGTAATATGGGCCTCGCCGGGGATTTTGCCGTTGTCGCCGCCGCCGCTGTCGGCGCATTCGCCGTATTATTGATCGTTTTGCTGCTGGCGCGGCGGGTTCGCAGCGCCACTACGCTGCTCATTTTAGGCCTGATGTTTGGATACATCACCAGCGCGCTCGTCAGCTTGCTCGCGCATTTTGCCGCGCCCGAACAGTTGCGATCCTTCAACAACTGGTCGCAGGGCACATTTGGCGATGTCACCCGCGCGCAGCTTCCCATCTTCGCCGTCATTATCTTGCTTGGGCTGGCAGTTTCAGTCGCCACCGCCAAGCCCTTAAATGCCATGCTTCTAGGCGAAGATTACGCCGCTAGCCTCGGCGTGAACTTGCGCCGAATGCGCTACCTGACCATCATCAGCACCGCGCTGTTGGCTGGCGCAGTGACCGCCTTTTGTGGCCCAATTGCCTTCCTCGGCATCGCTGTTCCCCATCTTTGCCGGGTTGCCCTGCGTACCAGCAGTCACAATGTCCTCATCCCCGCGGTCATTCTTCTTGGCGCGGCCATCTCTTTAGCCGCTGATCTCATCGCCCACATGCCCGGCTCTCAAATCGTGCTGCCCTTGAATGCCGTGATGGCATTGTTCGGCGCCCCCGTCGTCATCTGGGTCATTTTGCGCCAGCCCGGCTTGCGCGGGGGGATGTAAGGATGCTTTGCGCCACCAATCTAACCGTCGGCTTCGCGCGCCCTTCGCCGCGCATCTTGCTCGAAAATATCAGTCTGTCGCTTGAAATGGGGAAGGTTGTCTGCTTGCTAGGGCCGAACGGGGCGGGCAAAACCACGCTGTTACGCACCTTGATCGGCATGCACCAGCCTATATCTGGCCGTGTTCAATTGAATGGTGATGATCTTCACCGGCTGTCACGGCGGGAGCTAGCGCGGCGTATCGGCGTCGTCCTCACAGACCGCATCACCCCCGCCATGATGACCGCATATGAATTAATCTCGCTGGGGCGCCAGCCCTATACCGGATGGTTAGGGTCGCTTTCCCCACAGGATGAGGTCGTCATTGAAACCGTCCTGCAAGCGACTCACACAGAGGCGCTCGCCTCACGCCTGATCGCTGAATTGAGCGACGGCGAGCGTCAGCGTGTCTTTATTGCGCGTGCCTTAGCCCAGCAGCCCGGCCTGTTAGTGCTGGACGAGCCAACCGCCTTTCTCGATCTGCCGCATCGGGTAGAACTCATGACGCTCTTGCGACAGCTCATCCGTGATCAGCAGTGTGCCGCCCTCATCTCCACCCACGATCTCGATCTGGCGCTGCGCTTTGCTGATGAAATCTGGCTTCTGGATGGTCGCGGTGGCTTTGTGACCGGCACCCCCGCCACCTTATCCGAAAATGGCGCTTTCACCCGCGCCTTCGGCATCGCCTTCGACCTCTATCAACACCATACAATCTAGGCTGCATAACCCCAAACCCCCCAACGGTGAGCGTTAAGGGGGTGGGGTGCTGATGGCTTGAGTTAGCTCGCCCGAATCTCGGCCCGCAGGGGTTCGCTGAACAGCCGCTCAAAGTTGATCGCCGCGAAATCCGATAGCCACGTCGCCGCGGTGACGCTGCCATCGTCCACATAGGTTATGTCGAAAGTTTCCAGCAGTCGCCCCCGCTGAAGCGTAGTCCGTGCGTGAACCAATTCCTGATCGCATGCTGTTTCGGTGCGTGTAAATACGGCGCTGTCCTCTTCACCCGCTGTGAAGCCTTCCGCCGTCGCAATCTCCGCCAGAATGCCGCTTTCGTTTACAACCGCTGCGCCAGCAGCATCTTCAAACGCATAGACGCGGAACCCAAACGATGAAACCGGCAGGTTACTCAAATCGCAGGCGGCATTATCCAGCGATATCGCCATCCCAAACGCGAAGCCGTTATCCTCCAGCGCGGCGGCCACATCGGATTGCAGCGCTTCAGGCACAGATGCCGTGATGTCTGCCGCTGTGAGCATGCCGGTTGTCTCTGCATTGGCAGACATCGGAGCGAGATCAGCTTGCATCACAGTCTCTAGCGCCGCCTCAAATGCTGCTTGATCCGCTGGCGCAGTATCTACAAATGTCGTCTCTACCGTCGCCGGATCGCTGACGATCAGCACAGTTTGCAAAATCGTGCCTGGCGTCGTGGCCGTTGCCGGGTCGCGCAGTTGAATACTGGTGACCACATCTTGACCTTCCAGCACTTCGCCAAAAATTGAATGGGCATAATCCAGATGGGGCGTCAGCGCCGTAGTGATGAAGAACTGGCTGCCGTTGGTTCCCGGCCCGGCATTCGCCATCGCCAGCAGACCCGGCCGGTCAAAAGTCAAAAATCCGACAAATTCATCAGCGAACTGGTATCCCGGCCCGCCGCTGCCTGTGCCAGTGGGATCGCCGCCTTGCGCCATGAAATTCTCAATCACGCGGTGAAATGTCGTGTTGTTGTAATAGCCGCTCTGCGCCAGAAATACAAAATTATTCACCGTTTCCGGCGTCAGCGTCTCAAACAGATCGACGTAGATCGCCCCGGCATCCGTACACAGGATGGCGCGGTAATCCATGCCTGCCTGTAGCACCTGTTCCGGCGCTGTAAATTCGCGCGTCGCCGGTTCCGCTGCGGGTAGTGCCGCTTCGCATAATGCTGCGGGCGTTTGCGCCTGTGCGAAGGCCGCGCCAGCCAGCAAGTGGCTGCTCAGCATCAGGATTCCCAGAGATAAAACTTTAAGGCGTTTGTAGTGCATCATCGCTCCGTTTCAAATGGGTTAGAGGCATCTTTTATCCGCTGTCCTCCAGTGGCGGTTACTGCTGCGTAAGCTGTATCACAGTCGTGCTAAATGGCGGAAGGCTGCTCACCGGCGCGTAGCCCGAAAATCCGCCGTCATCTTCAAATCCGGTGAGATCGCCCGTTGCGCTGGCATCCCCAAAAAGGGTAGTTGCGGTGAAAGCCCCGCTTAATCCGCTGGCGCGTGCGCCGCATTCAAACGCTTCTGCGGGTTCATCCGAAAGGTTAATCAGGATCAGCAGGCGCTCATCGTCTGCTTCGCGCAAGAACGCATACACCGAGCGCGCGCTGCAATCTATCGCCGTATAGTTCCCATATTGCAGCGCCGGATGCGTGTTTCGCAGCGCGATTAACTGGCGGTAGTGGGTCAGCAGCGAATCTGCTGCATCCGTTTGCGCCGCCACCGTTGCGCCTTCGCCGTTCTCGCCAATCCTGATCCACGGCGCTCTATCCGTCGTGAACCCCGCAGTGGTCGGCGTATCATCCCACTGCATCGGCGTGCGAATCTGCTCATCCGGCTTCTCGCCTGTCATGCCAATTTCTTCGCCGTAATACAGGAATGGCACGCCCGGCCCTAGCAGCAGCATAGATGCCGCCGTTCGCGCCGCATCCGTATTGCCCCGCAGTTGCGATAGGATGCGGTTTTGATCGTGATTGCTCAAGAAGCTGCCGTATTGGTTGGCCGGGTACAGCCCGAAATCACGCCCCGTGATCGAAGCTGCCCCCGCGCTTCTCTGGCTTTGCGCGCTTTGCAGCAGCGCATTTGCCCCCTCAAAATCAAACGTTAAATCTACTTCGCCGTCAATCACATAATTATCGGCATCAAAGGTGCTGCTCCACACCTCGCCAATCGTCAGCGCCTCGCTGTTGATGCTATCAATGAAATCGTCGTAGGCGCTTAACCATGCGTGGGTGGCGGGTGTATTCACCTGCGTTTGCCCGTCCTCAATCAGATGCTTGATCGCATCCATTCGGAAGCCATCTACCCCCACATCCTCCAGCCAGAAGCGCGAAATCTCATAAATCGCTGCCGTCACTTCGGGATTGTTCAAATTCAGATCGGGCATATTTGAGCCAAATATGCCGTAATAGAAGCGATTCCCAAAGGGATGCCACACGGTTTGCCCGTCCGGCCCCCGATAGCCGGGGTCCTCATCGGCCCATATATACCAATCGGCATAGTCCGGATCGCCCCTAGCCGAAGCCAGAAACCACGGGTGTTGGTTAGACGTGTGGTTGATCACCAGATCGATGATCACCGCGATCCCGCGTTCATGCGCCGCCGCAATCAACGCCCGCATATCCTCTAACGTGCCGTAATCTGGGTCAATATTCAGATAATCCGTCACGTTGTAGCCGTGATAACTGGGCGATACCGTCACGGGCATCAGCCATACGCCCGTGATGCCTAGATCGCTGGTGGTGTCTGCGTCGCCATCATTCAAATAATCTAGCTTTGCGATGATCCCCTGTAGATCGCCAATCCCATCGCCGTCGCTGTCGAAGAAGCTGCGCGCGAAAATTTCGTAAAATACGCGCTCATTCCACCAGTGATTCGGCGCTGGTTCCTGTGCTGAAATAGCCATTGTGCTGGAAATAGTGATCAGCAGTAAAACAGCAAGTAGGCGAAACCGCATAGCATTGGCTCCAATTTTCGGGCTAGGATACCACACCCCTAATGAGCCTGTTAGTTTCTTAATCCGCGAACAGCGCACGCTATCCCTACGCCGTTTAGGGGGGCGCCTAGCAGCTTCCAATCTTGAGGGTGTAGTGAAGGAAACGGCTCAGTAGTCATTTATTCATAAAAAATTCACATTGATTTCTGTTATATATCGTAATTTTCCCATATGCTGATTGAGTCTATTCTACGAGAAAGGCTTCATAGTGAAATTTGCGATTAGTTTGGTTTGTGCTTTATTGTTATCTCTGACCTTTGCCACTGTAACCTCCGCGCAATCATCATGCTCAATGGGCGGCACGCAGGTGCAAATGCAGCTGGCTGTCCCTAACCTCACCAGTCAAAATCTCAGCGTTTATTGGAAAGATTATCAATGTGTTGAGCAGTTGGTGTCTGTTGTTGAACCCAACCGCGCCTTTTATCAGACCACCTATGATGGTCACGAATGGATTTTCCGCGATCCGAACGGTCAAATTGTCGAGCAGTTTGTGGCATCGACCAGCCGCCCGTTGGTGATGATCGGGGCAACCGTGCCCTTCAATCCGGCACCCATCACCGCAGCCTGTTCCGATCCCAATGCCAATGTCAATGTAGACCTGACCACCATCAATAACACGCTTGAACCGGTCATGCTCTTCTGGATTAACTTCAATTGTGTTGAAGAGCTTTATGAATTTGTTCGCGGGCAGGATCAGGTCGTCATTCAGGGCGCATGGGTCGGCCATAATTGGGTCGTTCGCCACTTAGACGGGCGGGTCGCCGCGCAGCTTACGCTTTCACAAACGGATCACACCATCATCATTAACCCGCCCGTTACCCCCGGCGCTGCGCCCACTACGGCCCCCGCTGTCGCTTCAACAACAGCCCCCGCTGCTGTGCCAACCGTCGCCGCCGGCCAGCCTGCGAATAATAATACAACCACCAGTTCCACAACCGCGGGCGCTTTCCCGGTCACCGAATCCGGCTGCGAGATCGCCGCTGTCACCCCGGAGATGGGGCTTGATCCCTTCTACACCAAATATTGTGACTTCAACGGTATCCTGATCGTCGGCTCTGCCGATGCTTCCGATGCCGCCTTTGAGCAGGCTTGGCTTCTCGCCGCCAATGTCTACCACACGCGCCCGGATGTCGTCGCCTCGCTGGCCGGCATGGGCTTCCAAATTTCGGTCATGTCGCCAGATCAGGTCGTCACCGATGTTCCCGAACTCGCCTATCTGGCCGACGACACCTCAACCGATTTCAACCAGTATCGCGGCTACGATAAAGTGCTGGAAGAACCCCGCGTGGTTGCCATTGGTGAAGAAAACCTGCTCTGCCTTCCGAGCGATACCAATTTTGGTGAAAATATCTTCGTCAACAGCCTTGGCAATCTCACCCGTTTCGCGCTACAAATGGATTTAGTGCCAGCCTTCGGGGATCAGGTTGCGGCAGCCCGCCAACACGCCATTGATAACGGTATCTGGTCGCCCTCGCCGTGGAACACCGAAAGCAACGGCAACTACTGGAACTATGGCGTACAGGCCTATTTCAACAGCGTAGACATGATCGCCGGCCCAACGGATAGCTTCACCAACACCCGCGCCGAACTCGCCAGCTACGATCCGCAGCTTTTCGCCTTGATTGACTCGGTTTTCAATAGCGAAGAATGGACGCCAGCTTGCCCCCCTCTAGAAGTAGCTGCTGCGCCAACCGTCGCCCCCGTTGTTGAGACGAATACTGAAGTCGCCGCGGGCGCTTTCCCGGTCACCGAATCCGGCTGCGAGATCGCCGCTGTCACCCCGGAGATGGGGCTTGATCCCTTCTACACCAAATATTGTGACTTCAACGGCATCCTGATCGTCGGCTCTGCCAGCGCTTCCGACGCCGCCTTTAATCAGGCTTGGCTTCTCGCCGCCAATGTCTACTATACGCGCCCTGATATTGCAACCTCGTTAGCCAACACCGGCTTCCAAATTTCGATCATGTCGCCAACTCAGGTTGTCACCGATGTTCCCGAACTCGCTTATCTGGCCGACGATGCCTCAACCGATTTCAATCAATATCGCGGCTACGATAAAGTGCTGGAAGAACCCCGCTTGGTGGCTGTCGCTGAGGAAAATCTGCTTTGCCTTCCAAGCGATACCAATCTCGGTGAAAACATCTTCGTCAACAGTCTGGGAAATCTGGCACGTTTCGCGCTGCAAATGGATTTAGTGCCAACCTTCGGGGATCAGGTTGCGGCGGCTCGCCAGCACGCCATTGATAACGGTATCTGGTCGCCCTCGCCGTGGAACACCGAAAGCAACGGCAACTACTGGAACTATGGCGTACAGGCCTACTTCAACAGCGTAGACACAATCGCCGGCCCAACGGATAGCTTCACCAACACCCGCGCCGAACTCGCCAGCTACGATCCGCAGCTTTTCGCCTTGATTGACTCGGTCTTCAACAGCGAAGAATGGACGCCAGCTTGCCCTGATCTCGCAGCATCGTTCTAACCCTTTGATAGGGGCGGCCGCTTGGTCGCCCCCTTGCCCTTTTTGAAATTGATAATCAGCGCAGCCTAGTTCGTAGGGGCAAAATCATCCCTTGCCCGTTACCCTCCCTCATCCCTGTTTTAACTTTTTAACCTTTAGCTTGTGCCTTGACTCCCCCTCATCCGTAAGTACCCCGTTGTAATGTCGTCTATTAGCTATGACGTGGTTGCAAGTTGCAGATTGTGTAACTGCCCCTGATAGTTGACCTGACAGCTTAATCTAGGCTTTGCGCCGCCTCTGCAATCTGGTGATTCATTTAAGACGTGAGGGATACAAATGGTTTTAGCAGCGAATCTTGGCTATCCGCGGCTCGGCGCGAAGCGTGAGCTGAAGCGGGCGCTTGAAGGCTATTGGTCGGGTAAACGCGCCGAATCGGAACTTCTCGAAACTGCGCGGCAGCTTCGTTTAACCCACTGGCAGTTACAAAAAGAGGCGGGAATCGATCTCATCCCCTCGAATGATTTTTCACTTTATGATCAAATGCTCGATATGGCCTTTATGATCGGCGCGGTTCCGCCCCGTTATGCCGCCTTGCAGCAGGTCAGCCCGCTGCAAACCTATTTCGCGATGGCTCGCGGCATTCAGCATGACGGCTTTGATATTCCCGCCATGGAAATGACCAAATGGTTCGATACCAATTATCATTACATCGTCCCTGAAATTGCCCCCGGCCAGTCATTCCAGTTGCGCGGGATGAAGGCCGTTGATGAGTTTCTCGAAGCCAAAGCCGCCGGAATCATCACCCGTCCAGTCTTGATCGGCCCCGTCACCTTCTTGCTGCTCAGTAAATCAACCGGAGATAGCAGCCCATTAGCTGAACTGCCTCGCTTGCTGCCTGTATATATCGAGCTGTTGAAGCGCCTCCACGCCGCAGGCGCTCGCGATATTCAACTGGACGAGCCTGCATTAGGCTTAGATTTGAGCGATGATGTACGCGCTGCCTATCGCGCCGCCTATCAGCAGCTTGCCGATGCCGTTGATCTCAGGATCATGCTCACGACCTACTTTGGCGGTCTGAAAGACAACTTGCCCTTAGCGCTCTCTCTGCCAACGGCCGGCCTCCATCTCGATCTCGTGCGCGCCCCTGATCAGCTTGCGGAAGCGCTGGCGCAGTTCCCCGCGGGTAAATCGTTATCCGTTGGCGTGATCAACGGGCGCAATATCTGGCGTACCGACCTCGATCTTGCCATTGCCAAAGTGCGTCAGGCGGTAGATGCGCTTGGCACAGATCGCGTACAGGTTGCCCCAAGCTGCTCTCTGTTGTTCAGCCCCCACGATCTGGCGCTGGAAGATGAATTAGACGCCGAATTGCGATCATGGTTAGCCTTTGCCCGCCAGAAACTCGATGAACTTGCCACCCTCAAACGCGCCCTCAAGGAAGGGGATGCATCCGTTGCAGAAGCCTTAGCCGCCAGCCGCGCCGCCGTTGAATCCCGCCGCCGTTCCCCACGCACCCATAACCCCGAATTGCGCGAGCGTCTGGAATCCCTCGATGATCGTGCGCTCCATCGCGCCCATCCCTACGCGCAGCGAAAACTGAAGCAGTCAGCCGCTCTATCGCTGCCGCCGCTGCCCACCACCACCATTGGCTCTTTCCCGCAAACGCCCGAAATTCGCGCTCAGCGCACCGCCTTCAACAAGGGCGATATTTCGCAGGCCGAATACGATAATTTCCTCAAAGCTGAAATTGAGCGCACCATCCGTATACAGGAAGAAATCGGCCTCGATATGCTGGTACATGGCGAGTCCGAACGTACCGATATGGTCGAGTATTTCGGTGAACAGTTGACCGGCATCGCCTTCACCCGTCATGGGTGGGTACAAAGCTATGGCTCGCGTGGCGTTCGTCCCCCCATCATTTATGGAGATGTCGCCCGTCCCGCGCCTATGACCGTTGATTGGTCGGTCTACGCCCAGTCCCTCACTGATAAGCCCGTCAAAGGCATGTTGACCGGTCCCGTCACCATCCTCGAATGGTCTTTCGTCCGTGACGATCAGCCCCGCGCTGAAACCTGCCGCCAAATTGCGCTCGCCATCCGCGATGAAGTCGTAGACCTCGAAGCCGCCGGTATCCGTGCCATCCAAATTGATGAGCCTGCCTTGCGCGAAGGTCTGCCCCTGCGCCGCGCTGAACAGGCCGAATACCTGCGTTGGGCTGTAGATTCCTTCCGCCTATCCGCCGCTGGCGTGCGCGATGAAACCCAAATCCATACCCACATGTGCTATGCCGAGTTTAACGATATCCTCGATCATATCGCCCGTATGGATGCCGACGTGATCTCCATCGAAGCCTCGCGCTCCAAGCTCGAACTGCTCCAAGCCTTCCAAATTTACCAGTATCCTAACGACATCGGGCCGGGATCATATGACATCCACTCGCCCCGTGTCCCCTCAGAGTCCGAGATCGAGACCCTGATCGCAGATGCTGCCAGCGTCATCACCCCCGCGAATCTATGGGTGAATCCCGATTGCGGCCTCAAGACTCGCCGTTGGGAGGAAGTCGTTCCCGCCTTGAAGCACATGGTTGCCGCCGCCCGTAAAGCCCGCGAAACCCTGAACGCCACCGAAGGCGCATAACCCTTTTTAGCCATAGCCATAAAAAAAGCGCAGATGAGAATTTTCTCGTCTGCGCCTTTTTCGGAATCGGTGGGTTTAACCCGCGTTGAGGCGTATTTCAATTTATTTCCTGAAGGGTTAGGCAATTTCCCCGATCTGGCGGAACCAGCCAACCATATCCACCAACGTATCGTCAATCGGGCGGGGTTGATAACCTAGCGTATGAGTTGCGTGCGCATGGCTCATCTCGTGCGCGTTGATCAGCGGGTAAAGTGATGCGCGTGTCACGATGCCGGGCTTGCCTTGTATCGCTGTCATAAGATTGATCAGCGGCAGCGATAGTCTCGCGCTCCAACCCGGAACCGTCAGGGGAGGGCGGGCGTTAGCCAGTATGGCTACCCGTCTCGCCAGATCGGGCATGTGAAAACGTGAGTTGCTCAAGATATACCCTTCGCCGGATATTCCTTTTTGCTCTGCAACCAGCGCCCCTGCCGCCACATCGCGCACGTCCACAAAATCGTAACTAAACGCTGGAATGATCGGCAGTTTCCCTTGGGCAGCGCGTAAAAAGAGCTGGTTGGCCGCGCGAAATCCAGTATCGTTCGGCCCGATGATCCCTGACGGATAAGTGATGACGGCATCTAGCCCATCGCGGATCGCCTCAAGCACGATCCGTTGGCCTGCCGCCTTTGATCGTGGGTAGGGGATTGCAAAATCAGGCGCGACAAGGGCGTTGCGCTCGTCAATCGGGCGGTCACGGGGTTCAACGGAGAGCGCCTCGATTGAGCTAAAATGAACCAATCGCCGCGCGCCGTACTTCTTGCACAGAGAGATGATCGTGCGAACCCCGTGAATATTGATCGCTTCCAAAAGCGGCCACTCATTGAGCTGAATCGAAATATAACTCGCGAGATGAAAAACGGTTTCGACGCCCTCAAAAGCCGCCTCGAAACTGCTTGGATCGCGTATATCCCCTTGATAGAACGTAATCGGAAGATTTTCAAGCCCCGCGCCCTTCTTGATATCCAGCGCGCGAACGCTTCGCCCCGATTCCAGAAGCTGCTGAATTAGCGTTAAACCCACATGGCCGGAGGCGCCGGTTACTAAGACTGTCATGATCTGTGCTCCCAGTCACTAAAGGAAGAAATGCCCATACTCGTAGGGACGACGCACGTGCCGCCCGCTTATCGAATACCCGCTTATACTCGCTTATTCCCCGTCATCTTTCCCCCTCTCCATTGTGGAGAGGGCCGGGGTGAGGTTTCTGAGGATGAGGTCAGAACAGCGAAGGCTGCATCCCCGCTATCGCCACGCAGTCGGCAAAATGTGTCGGCTGTGATTTCTCGAAATCCGATTGCAGCACTTTCACATACTGCCAGTTTTGACCCGTAAGCTCGGTGGCGCTCTCTGCCCAGATCACAGCGGCACGGTCTTTGTTCTGAACGTCTATATCTTCCCGGCCTTTAGTCTCCACCAGATACAGAATCCCGCTGCTGTCTGCCGCCACCCAATCCGGGTAGTAGTAGCGCAAATTGCCGGCATTGTCCGTATACGGAATCGTGAAGCCAAAGGTCATCGCCAGCTTACAGAAGCGGGTTACGTCGCGTGCCTGATCTAGAAATCGCGCAAACGCCGCTTCAAAATGGTTGTCGCACGGCACCTGATTGAAGATCGTTTTGGTGGCTGGAACCACCTGTTTTGACCACGGGAACGGCGTTTGTGTGGAGAGCGCCCGGCCTTCGCTTTCCAATACTGGCTCTAGTGGCTCAACGATTTTATCTTTTAACGCCTTCACAAATTCGCTGCGGGTCACATGGCTGGTCACCGGCCGGCCAATGGCGCGAATCACGTTTTGCTGTTCCAAATCAACTTCCTGACCAAACGCCTTATATTTCAGAAAATCGCGCACTTTCGGCGCAATCGCCGCAAACTGGCCGGGCAGTTTTACATCCTGTGCGATCAGCCGCGCATAGAAGCCGATCACTTCTTGCGCCGTTTGTGGCTCAGGCAGTACGTAGCTGCGGGCAACCACGCTTTCCAGCGTCAGAATATCTTTGCCCTCATAGTTAAATTTCTTCGCCTCGCTGCTGTCCTCGATCAACGGCAGTGCCGGGCAGCGAAAGGCCATCACATCTATCGCCTCAATATCGTCGGCAATATTCGATTTTCGCGCCAGTATCGGGCTAAGCGATGGCATGGTAATGTCATAGTCAGCGCGTTCGGCTTCGGGCTGAATCAGCGTAATTGTGAGCTTATCTTCGCCCACTTTCCACGTATCAAAATCAACTTGTTCGTCTTTTTCTAGCCGTTCAACAAACTCGATGAAGCCTTTGTTGCCGATGATATCCACGCGCTCGGTGAACGTGTCCGTCGGCAGTTCGCGGAACATCAGCCGCAGGCCGCGCCCTATCGTCTGTTCGGGTAGAATATTGGCTTTTGAGGTGTACGGACGCAGGCCAACGATCACCGTCACATTTTGCACGTCCCAGCCTTCGCGCAGCATCAACACGCTTACGATGGCGTTCACCGGGCTGGAATCGTGATCCACTTCCCGCGCCGCTTTCCGTGCAAGGTCTAAATCTTTCTTGCTGATCTCGCCGCCTCTATCCGTATGAATCACCAGTGTTTTATCGCCGTCAAACTCGCCCGGATACGCGGCTTGCAGCCATTCGCCAATGTCGTCGGCTTCGTCGTTGCCGTTCATCATCACGAACAGCAGTGGCTTTTTGCCCAGCGGCGCTAACTGTTCGCGGTATTCGCGCCAGCGTTCAACCGCGGCCACCAGAAATGGGCGGTATTTCACCCGCGCAATGTCGCTGGCAACTTCGCCAATATCGGTGATGCCCTTCAGTGGCCGCTTCACGATCCGGTCAACAATCGCCTGTTTCAGCGTGTAATCGCTGATCGTCCATGCGAACAGCGCCCCGCTCTGGTAGCGCGGCGTGGCCGAAAAATCCAGTTGGGCGCAAATGCCGCTGGAATGCCCCTCATGCAGCGCGCGAATCGTTTCGTTCCACATGCTTTTTTCGTCGTGGGTATGGTGCGCCTCGTCGTTGATCACCATCATGCACCCGTCGCGCTTGATCAGTCGCTCGCGGAAATCATCACGTTCAGCCAAGTTGGCCGGCGGTTTGCTGCCTAGCATCAGCGTCATGATGTCGGTTTCCCCGCTGTTCGGGTCGCTCTCGCGTGCGTAAAGCTGCTGGATATTCGTCAGGTACAGCGCCCCCAGTGATGATGCACGTTCCGCGTCGCCGCGCATGTAACACTGCATATCCCAGTCAATCAGCATGTCTTTGGGGATTACCGGATCGGTGCGGAAAATGCGCCCGCCTTCAAAGTCGGTTTTCAAACGTTCAAATACGATCACGTTTGGCGCGACGATCAGAAAATTTTTCGCGTAATCGTCTTTCGCTTCCCGTACCGCGTTGAAATACTGCCACGCCAGCGCCAGCGACATGACTTTGGTTTTGCCGCTGCCCGTCGCCATTTTGGTGCAGTAGCGCGCAAATAGGTCAAATTCCGGCAGGCGCACCTTGTTGGCAAGCTCTGCCGGGATGAACTGCCGCGAAAGGTCGCCAAAAGTGCGCGCCTGTGCAATCTCGAACGCATACACCAGCGTTTCGATAGCCTCGCGTTGGGCATTGTGATACTTGAAGTTCCGCCCGTTAGGCAGTCGGTGATCGCTGTGAAACCAGTAATTCAGCAGGCGCTTGCTGGTATCTGTCGCCCCCTTATAGCCGCGGGCTGCCCATTCCTGCGTCGCCTGCCGAAGCGCAGGGACAGCCGGCGCGGTATGCCCGTAATTTTCAAGGAAATTGCTCTGGTCAGCGTTACGGCGTGGTCGTGGCACGATGTGTCTCCTTACTCAAGTTTGTGATGAACCTCCCCCTCTCCATTGTGGAGAGGGGGCCGGGGGGTGAGGTGATCATGCCCCACCCATCTTTCCCCCTCTCCATTGTGGAACTGAGGAGGGAGAGGGGCTTTATGCGCTGGTTTTCCTCCCCCTCTCCATTGTGGAGAGGGAGTCGGGGGGTGAGGTGTCTTTACTCAATTCGCTGTTCGCCGTCTGCAAGCGCCTCGCCTATCCCCTTCGCCACCGCGTCCAGCGATTGCAGAACGTCGCCGTTGGTGAAGCGTAGGACGCGAAAGCCCTTCGCCTCAAGGACGTGCTGACGCTCGTGATCATACGCCTGCTGATCGGGCAGATCGTGAATATCGCCGTCCACCTCGATGATCAAACGGTTTTCCATGCAGACGAAATCCACGATGAATCCCTCAACGGCGTGCTGGCGTCGAAACTTTGCGCCACCGATGCGCCGGTTGCGAATGCGCTGCCACAATTCGTCTTCGGCATGAGTCGGGGCATGACGCATCTCCCGTGCCAGCGGTTTGAGCTTGCCCCACTGCTGCGGCGTGGATGTGAACGTTGGATCGCGCTCGTCTGTCATGTGAACCTCACCCCAAACCCCTCTCCATTGTGATGAACCTCCCCCCATTGTGGAGCTGAGGAGGGAGAGGGGCTTTATGCGCTGGTTTCCCTCCCCCTCTCCATTGTGGAGAGGGGGCCGGGGGGTGAGGTTTCCCCGTAGGGACGACGCATGCGTCGTCCGCTTGTTCTCCACCTCGTCTGTCATGTGAACCTCACCCCACCCGCACCGTCATCGCCTTCGTCGTATCATTCCCCAGCACGTCAATCACCTTGACCACAATCGTATACTCCCCCGCCTGCTCATAGGGATGCGTCACCGTCAGTTGCAGCGAGCGATCCCGCCGCGTCCGGTAGCTTTGCCATTCGTTGTGAAAAGTATCGTCGCGATGGTTGAAATCAACTGCCCAGTAGTCAATCCAATCGTCCCAGCGCTTCACCGCCTTGATCACATCTTCCGGCACATCTTCATGCGGCGGGATGAAATCGGTCAGCGATACCGTCACTTCCCGTCCTGTGCCGTGTGCCTCCACCGCCAGCGCCGCCAGCTCAAAGAAGCGTATATCCCCCTGTTCAACCGCCTTCTTTTCCAGCACCTCGCGCGGAATCTTCTTGAAGCTGACCTCAACCCCGCTGGCCTGCGCCTGCTGCTTGATCGTCTCGTTCATGTCCAGCGCGAAATCCCAGCCCAAGATGTCGGCTTTCAGCGCGGTTGCCCCGCTGCCTCGCGCCCGCCGCAGTTCAGCCGCAATATTCGTCACGTCTGCGCCCACAATCGGGCTGTCCACGCTGCCCACATGCACCATCCGCCCGTCTTTCAGGCCGTGCAGCCACGTATAGCCTTCAAGTTCCTGCGCGCCGTAAAGATCAAGGATGAAGCGGCGGTATGCGCGAATCACCTGCTCGGCATTGTCCCCAAATTCGGCTTTTTGCCATACCTGCCGCTCGTATTTGCCTAAGTTTTGCACCACGAACGGCTTCACGCCCTGAATCCCCAGCAGCCGCTTGCGCGCCGTGTGAATGGCGAAGCGCCCCAGATCGCAGGTGATCCAGCGCCGCCCCAGCTTTTCGGCCACCGCCGCCGTCGTCCCGCTGCCACAAAAGCAGTCGAGAACGAGATCATCTTCATTTGAGGATGCCTTGATGATGCGTTCGAGCAGCGCTTCAGGTTTTTGGGTAGGGTAGTCGAGCCGTTCCAACGCCTGCGAATTTATTGGGAATACATCTGTCCAAAGGGACTGGAGCGCAGCACCTTTCATTTCATCCATATATCGTATGTAACGGGGGCTTCCATCACGTGTAAAAACTATACGCTCCTGAGCCATCAATTCATCAATTTTGTCCTGCGAGTAGCGCCAGTGATTTCCCTTGGGTGGAGCTAGCAGTTTGTCTCCGAACAATCTGGCAGGTCCGGGGCCTGAAGCTGCCAGAGAGGTTAATTGATAGCGTCTTCCGCTAGAATCAACCTGATTATAGTGAGACTCTTTGTATTCTTCGCTGAGACCTGAGAATTGCTGATTAAAAGTATATTGAGATGACCTTGTGTAGAATAAAATTGTGTCATGAATAGAGCCGTACTTTTTAGGATCATTATGAGGAAGAGATCGTTTCCAAATAATTTCATTTAACATATTTTCATTGCCAAACTGTTCATCGAGAACTACTTTGGCATAGTGACCAATATGCCAGTCAAGATGTATGTAAATTGAGCCATTTTCCGCAAGCAACTCGCTAAGTAACTGAATACACTCTGCAAACCAAGCGAGGTAACTGTCTAGTCCTCTACCCCATGTGTCACGATATGCTTTCTGCTCAATTATGCTTGCCTCTTTTTCAAACGTCTCTTCCCCTACTGTCGCTTGAAATGAAAAATTTGCGCCGGTGGCAAATGGCGGGTCGATGTAAATCAAGTCCACCTTGCCCGCAAATTCTGGCAGTAGGCTCGGCAGCACATATTTCTTATCCCCCCAGATCAGCCGGTTGCGCCATTCCGGGTCGCGCCCGCTGCTGAATAAATCCAGCGTCCGTTGGCGCTGTTGGGCGCTCTCGTTAACCGTCTCTACCGTTTGAAAGGGCAGGGCAACCCGCAGCGGGGCGGCGCGCTTGCCGTCTTTGTCGTACTTGCCATCCCAAATTAATTCAACCATGTGTGCCCTCACCCCTTGCCCCTCTCCCTCATGGAGGGGGATAATTCTTCGCGGAATTTGTGGGGACAAGGCCATGCCTTGTCCGTTTGATACTTTGCTAAACCTCACCCCGCTGCACTTCGTTTAGCTCCCCCTCTCCACAATGGAGAGGGGGTCGGGGGGTGAGGTTTCTTCGCATATCTAACGCCCATTCCCCCGCCCGCATCTTCCCATTGTGGAGCGGGGTCAGGGGGTGAGGTTTCCCTTATACTATCTGAAAATCAAACATCTGTCGCTTAAGCCTGCCTGCTGGCAAACAAAAAACGGCGCTTGCATACAGTCGCAAACGCCGCTTCATGAACTTCGGGGGCGACGGGTCTCGAACCCGCGATCTGATCAGGCAAGTTTTGTGCTGATCAGGCGATTTAGGCTGATCCCTTCTTCCCTTGCCTGAATCGCCAATCTGCGATGTAGATGTGGCGGAATCCTCACTTGAAACTTTCCGGTGTAAGCTTTCTCAGCGATAGGTTCAGGAATTGGCTCATTATTTTCCGAAAGTTCTTCTACAACATCTTTCACGAGATCAACAATGCCATTTAAGGCGGCTGCTCGATCCTCGTCAAGATAAGATAAGCTGGGAAACTCTGCGCATAGCCCTACGTATTCCTGATCTTCTGCTGACCAGGTTATACGGTATGTATAGTGTTCGTTGTTGACCATTAGGTTTTGCCTTCCAATCTCTCAATCGCGGCCAATACCTGTTTCACTTGATACACTTTTGCTTTCCCGTTCTTATCTTCCTGAATGTTTACTCGTGGATCACCCGGCCAGGGAGTCTTGTAAATGTGATGGCTGCCTTTTTGCCGCGCTTCGCCAAAGAAATGATCGCAAACTTTTACCAGATCAGCGAATCGGATGTTGCATGGATTTTCACGTATTTCGCGCAGAAGTCGATCAATTTGTGGCATTCTATCTCCGCATAAATAGTATCAATAGTGATACTATGTGTCAAGGTTTGACCAATCAAGGGAGTAGGGACAACGCATGCGTTGTCCGTTTATTCCCTCACCCCTGCTGCCCCGCCCCGCATCTTCCCATTGTGGAGCGGGGGTCGGGGGGTCTCTTATGCTATCTGAAAATCAAACATCTGTCGCTTAAGCCTGCCTGTTGGCAAACAAAAAAACGGCGCTTGCATACAGTCGCAAACGCCGTTTCATGAACTTCGGGGTCGACGGGTCTCGAACCCGCGATCTCTGCCTTGACAGGGCAGTATGTTAACCACTACACCACGACCCCTAACCCGATGAAGTATATAAGGCGCACCGCCGGTCTGTCAAGCCGAAAAACGTCATTTTGACCTCAATTTTTGAAGAAAACGCCGCCAATGCCCAGCCTGCGCGTCGCTTGCTGAAATAGTGGAGCGTAAATGTAGAGCGGCCTGCATCAACCGCGGTGATCGATGGTCTGAATTTCCCCCTCTCAGCCACAGGACGAAAGAGGCGCTCAAAATCTGGTGAAGATGAGCGCCTCAATATCGTCCTCAAGCGGTGTTGCCCATGCGTTTTGGGGGCATCATTCTCGCGAATTTCTCCCTTGAAAACGCTGGTAGGGGTTTCTGCATATTTCCGGTCGTCTTGCTTGAATCTATCGTGGGTGCTCTGTCGCTGAACTAACTGGCTTGTGCCAGCGGCATCTGCTCCCGAAGCTGGCGAAGCCCTAAACTCTTTTCCTTGCGAACAAGGTCTTCCCGAATGTTCAGCATCTTGGCAATCTCGCCCGTGCTGTAACCATGCTCGTACATGTTGACGATATTCGCCCTGCGGGTGGGTAATGCTTCCATCGCCGAGCGAAGGCTTTCGTATTCTTTCCAGAATTCTGCTTGCTCATGCTCGCGCGTGTGCGCCTCGGAGGGTAGGTCTATGAAGTTCTCGATAGAAACTTCATGCGCCCCCTGCCGCGACGCTTCCATGATTTTGTACCATGCAATCTTCTTCAAAAAGGCGCTGAAGGGAAGGTTGCGGTCTTCGTATTGGCCGGCTTCCACTTTCTGATAACCGAGAATCAGCGTCTCTTGCAAAATTTCTTCGTCTTCTGTGCGTGTGCCATTCTTGAAACGAATGAATCTCAGCACCGGCTCATGCCCGCCCAGAAGAATCCACTCGCTCCATGCCAAATGCCGGTCTGCTGCATCGGCATTATTTACAGGTAAAAGACGCTTGACGACTTTTTCAATTTCGGCGTAATCCGAACGCATGGGGAACTCCTTATAAATTAAAGAGTGAACCGCTTGAAAAAACGAAAAGATCGGAAATATGCAGTTGTTAAGGTGCATAAATGATGTGAGCTGTTATAGCCCTATAATGATGATGGTTGAGGTGAGAAATGTGATAGCGACTGTCGTATCACTTCAACTTAAGAAGTATAACATGCGAACATCTATTCTGCAATAGGAGCAGTTTTAAGAGTTAGTTATTGGCTCTTGAGGGTTCAGAAAGGTTCGTGAAAATTACGAAGAATATGAACTGTTTTTGAGCATTTGAATCGCCTTTTTTCACCCCTCCATTTTCCTCTTCGCCGCCCTGATTTGCTCCCGCACCGCATCCGGCGCCGTCCCGCCTATCGCATCCCGCCGCGCCACCGATGCCTCAAAATCGAATACCTCGCGCACATCCGCCTCAAACAACGGCGATAGCCCCCGTAAATCCTCCAGCGTCAGCGTGCCTAATGCGATTCCCTGTTCCGCCGCCTTCCGCACCGCCGCCCCTGCCACATGATGCGCCTGTCGAAACGGCAGACCCTTCCGTACAAGGTAATCGGCCAAATCCGTCGCCAGCATATCCGGGTCCAGCGCCGCCTTCAGCTTATCCGGGTTCAGCCGCAGCGTTTTCATAATCGCCGTCATCACCGGCAGCAGCAAATCCAGCGAGTCGAAAGCGTCGAACAGCGCCTCTTTATCTTCCTGATAATCCTTGTTATACGTGCTTGGCGTCCCCTTCAGCGTCGCCAGCAGTCCCGTCAGGTTGCCGATCAGCCGCCCCGCCTTGCCCCGCGCCAGTTCCATCGGGTCAGGGTTGCGCTTTTGTGGCATCATGCTGCTGCCCGTGCTGTAGCGGTCATCCAGCCTGATGAACCCAAATGACGGGTTGCTATACAGAATCACATCTTCCGCCAGCCGGCTTAAATGCACCCCGATCATCGTGAATGCAAACAGCGTTTCCGCCGCATAATCCCGATCCGCAACCGCATCTAGGCTGTTTTGCGCCGCCTCCCGAAAGCCTAATGCTTGCGCCAGCGCCGCCCTGTCTATTCCAAACGGATTCCCCGCCAGCGCCCCCGCTCCCAACGGCGACACGTTCACCCGTTGCAGCGCGTCATCCAGCCGCTCAACATCCCGCGCCAGCATCCAGAAGAAGCTCATCAACCAATGGGCCGCCGTGATCGGTTGCGCCGGTTGCAAATGGGTGTACCCCGGCATCACCGAATCCACATGCTGTTCAGCCGTTTCAATCAGCGCCGCCTGCAAAAACCCAAGCTGCGCCCGTATATCGGCAGTCGCATCTCGCACCCACAGCCGGAAATCCGTCGCCACCTGATCGTTACGGCTGCGCCCCGTGTGCAGCTTGCCCCCCACCGCGCCAATCAGCTCCGTCAGCCGCCGCTCAACCGCCGTGTGAATATCCTCGTCGCCCTCAGCGATCACGAACGTGCCGCGCTCAAATTCGGCCTTCACCTGCGCCAGCCCATCCACGATCAGATCGGCTTCTTCCGCCGTGATCACCCCCGCCGCCTGAATCGCCCGCGCATAAGCGGCGCTTCCGGCGATATCCTGCGCGTACAACCGCCGATCAAAGCCGATGCTGTCGTTTAACTTCCGTAAATGCGCGTCAGATGGTTCGCTGTACAGCGCGCTGCCCCATAAAGTCATCGAATATCCTTGAGGAATTTAGCTCAGGGCGCAGTATCCCACGCCCTGAACCGCTTGGTGATAAATGAAACGTCGCTTGAACTAATCCCGCTTGAATTTGCTGTAGTCCGGCTGGCGATACCGGCTCGCCCCGCCGCCGTCAATTTGCAGCAGCGCCTCAACCTTCATCGGCAGTCCGAAAAGCTGGATGAAGCCTTCCGCGTCCCGCTGATCGTACACGTTTTCCTCGCCAAATGAGGCATAGTCCTCGCGGTACAGGCTGTTCAAACTCTTGCGCCCAACCGTGATCACGTTGCCCTTATACAGCTTCAGCCGTACCGTGCCGCTCACGTTCTCTTGTGTCACGTTCACGAACGCATCCAGCGATTCGCGCAGGCGGGTATACCACAGGCCGTTGTACACCAGTTCCGCGTACTTCACCGCCAAAATATCCTTATAGTGCATCGTGTGCTTGTCCAGCGTGATGCTCTCCAGCGCCTGATGTGCGCGGTGCAGAATCGTGCCGCCCGGCGTCTCGTACACGCCGTGGCTCTTCATCCCCACCAGTCGGTTTTCCACCATATCCACCCGCCCGATGCCATGCTTCGCGCCTAGCGCGTTCAGCTTCAGGAACATTTCTACGGGGGATAGCCGCTCTCCGTTCACCGCCACCAGTGTGCCTTTTTCAAACTCAATCTCCACGTTCTCCGCTTCGTCTGGCGCGTTCTCTGGCGAAACCGAAAGCTTAAACATGTCCTCTTCAGGCTCTAACCACGGGTTTTCCAGCGTCCCGCCCTCATGGCTCAGGTGATACAAGTTGCGGTCGCGGCTGTAAATAGACTTCAACGTGCTGGTGATCGGCACGCCAAATTCTTCCGCATAGGCGATCAAATCTTCACGCCCCTTCAAATCCCATTCCCGCCACGGCGCAATCGTCTTAATCTTTGGGTTCAATGCCATCGCGCTAATCTCAAACCGCACCTGATCGTTGCCCTTGCCGGTGCAGCCATGCGCAATCGCGTCCGCGCCCTCAATTTCGGCAATTTCCACCAAATGCTTGGCGATCAGCGGCCGCGCAAACGACGTACCTAACAGGTAATCACGCTCATAAACCGCCCCCGCCCGCAGCGTTGGGTACACAAAATCAGTCAAGAATTCTTCGCGTAAATCGCGCACATACAGCTTGCTCGCGCCGGTATTTTTCGCCTTTTCTTCCAGCCCCTCAAGCTCATCATCCTGCCCCAAATCGGCGGTGAAGCAGATGATTTCCGCGCCGTAGTTGTTCTCCAGCCATTTCAAAATGACCGATGTATCCAGCCCGCCGCTGTATGCCAGAACAATCTTCTTAACATCCTTCTGTTTGCCGCTGATCATGCCTTCTTCTCCCTTGTAATAAAACAAAAAGACCCCGGTTTCATCCAGGGTCTTGAATTCGCTCGCAGTAGCTGCGCCTATGCGTGACTCCACGCCCCGGACTGGTAACCAGTGCGGCGACGACGGATAAAACGGGCAATCACGCTTGTACACATCATGCGCCTAATCTTAACCGATGATCATCCTCTGTCAAGTCATGATGCCTATGGGGAGTGGGGAAATAGCAGGGCATGACCTCACCCCTGCTGTGCCGCACTCATTCTTCAATCTTTCTTCCCCTCTCCATTGTGGAGAGGGGATTGAGGGGTGAGGTTGCGATGAGAAGGGATTGAGGGGTGAGGTTGCGCGCGGAGAGGGGATTGAGGGATGATGCTTCTCCGTAGGGACAACGCATGCGTTGTCCGTTTCACTCGCCCTTTGAGTCTCCCTCATTTCTTCTCGTCATTTCTCTCCACCCGCCAGTAAATCCCCTTTTCTCGCTCCAGAAAGTGGAAATCAACCAGCTCTCGACGCAGCGTCGCATAATCCTCATTGAATTTTCCGAGAATCTCATTGACCTGCTTTTCCGGGTATCGCGTCTCAAATGCAAATTGCTCTGAAAGAAACTTCAAAATAGTCAGCAGTTTCTTGCGCCCAACCGGTATCTGCGTCAGCTGCCCGTCACGGATATACGTCCGTAAAATGCGCTGCTCCTCGTCCTCTGGCTTGGTTTTCACCAATTCCGCCAGTTTCTCGCGGGATAAAATGTCCTTATTCATCGCATACAGCGCCTTGAAATTGAACGAATACACCCGCCGCGTGCCGCTCGGTTTCACCCTCACCAGCCCAATCTCCCGCATCATCGCCAAATGCTCCGAAACCGTCGGTTCGCGTAAATCCAGCCGATCCGCCAGTTCCGTAACCGTATGCTCGCCTTCCGCCAGCATCCCCGCAATTTTCAAGCGGTTCTCGTTACCCATCACCTTAAAAAAGGCCAACAGTCGGTCAAAATCTTCCTGACCCATCATTATTTCCCCTTAATAATAATCGGGCGATTACTATTTAGGATAATCCCTAATTAGGATTTATGTCAATATATTCGGCTTCTCAGAATAGGATCATTGCTTCAAAATAATTTTAGATGCCAAAAATAACCCGTAGGGGCGCGGCTTGCTGCGCCCGCCTTATCCCGCCCCCGCCCGTATGGTCATAATGTATTATGCCCCACGCTTCTAATCTTCCTCCCCTCTCTGTGTGCGGCGGGAGTGGAAAAATTGACCTCACCCCTGCTGTGCCGCGCCCATTCTTCAATCTTTCTTCCCCTCAGCCGTGCACGGAGAGGGGATTGAGGGGTGAGGTTGCCCCAACTCCCTGAGGGGCTGAGGTACTTCCAATTCTCGCACTTTCTCGTCAAAATCACCCCATGTTTTAGCCGCAGCTCTCAGCAAAGAGGCCTTATGACTATGAGGAAAATCCGCGCCGGCGTTATCGGCTTGGGCGGCATCGCCCAGATGATGCACCTGCCTCACCTCTCCGAATATGATACCCATTTTGAAGTCGTCGCCGCTGCCGATACCCACGTGCCAACCCTCCAAGCCGTCTCTGATCGTTTCCATATCCCGCAGCGTTATACCAATTATGCCGATCTTCTCAATCAGGCAGATATAGAAGCCGTCCTCATCCTGCATGGCGGTTCTCACCACGACTCCGTAATCGCCGCGCTTCAGGCCGGCAAAGATGTCTTTGTCGAAAAGCCACTCGCTTGGAATCTGCGCGAAGTGAACGAAATTGCCGCCGCCCTCAGCCAGACGGATCGCATCCTTCAGGTGGGCTATCACAAACGCTACGATCCGGGTTTCCTCCATGCCCGCCAGCAGCTTCAAATAATGCAAAACCCCAGCTTTGCTCGTATCACCGTACTCCACCCAGATGATGCGCTTGGCTGGTCTACCCACCGCGTACGCCGTGGTGATGGCCTCATCATTGAAGGGCATCATCCACCCGCCAACTTCGCTGATATTGTGGTTGGCGCGCGCGGCGGTCTTGCTGGGGGCGAAATGGCGCCTCTCGTAGATGAGGCGCTCGGCACGCGCAAAGATGACCCCGCGCTTCGCCTCGCCTACGGAATGATGACCGTCAGCCTGATCCATCAGGTCTACATGCTCTGGGGTTTCTTCGGCGCGCCTTCCCGTGTCATTTCTACCGATATCTGGCGTGATGGCATGGCGATTCACGCCGTCATCGAGTATCCCGGCAATCTCCGCGTCACCCTCGATTGGCATTTTCTCGGTAACCTGAAAGACTATAAAGAGGAATACGCCTTCTTCAGCGACGATCAGCGCCTTTACCTCACGTTCCCATCGCCTTATCTGGAGCATTTTCCAACCCCCGTGGTCATTCAGGGGCATGAAGGCGAAACCGCTTGGGAGAAGCGCGTCATTGTGAATTACGATGAGCCATTCAAACTTGAGCTGCTGGCATTTCATCGAAACGTGATCGAACGCGCCCGCCCTGAAACCGGTATCGAAGAAGCCGTACAGCACGCGCATTTCATCCAACAAATGATCGATGCCGTCCGCTAAACCCCGCTCATTTCGCCCCTACCATCCCCACCGTAGGGGCGAAATATATTCCGCCTCAGACGTTCCCGCCCTAAATCCTCCGTAGGGACAACGCATGCGTTGTCCGTTCTTTTTTTGAACCCTACCACCCCCACCAATCCCTAAAAAGGCATTTAACAATATAGAAAAACCCCCCTCGCCAAGCGAGAGGGGGCATCTCTTAAATCCACCGGTGGGCTAATCTTCCAGCGTGCTAAGATCGCCTTCTGGGGCGCCAGTAGCGCGAGCTTTCAGCACCCGCCGCATAATCTTTCCGCTGCGGGTTTTCGGCAGGGACGCCACAAACTCAATCTTCGTCGGCACCGCAATCGGGCCTATTTCATGGCGAATATGCTCTTTCAGCTTATCCACCAACGCCTCTGAAGGCTCAACGCCTGCCCGCAGCATACAGTAAGCGTAAATCACGTTCCCGCGTACTTCATCCGGCATGCCAATGGCCGCAGCTTCGGCAACCGCCGGGTGGCTTACTAGCCCACTCTCAACCTCAGCCGTGCCTAGCCGGTAGCCGCTCACCTTGATCACGTCGTCATTGCGGCCAATAATCCAGTAGTAGCCATCCTCATCTTTACGCGCTGAATCGCCCGTCAAATACCAACCCTTGTCGTCATAAGTGCTGAAATACTGCCGCACATAACGATCCGGATCGCGGTAAACGGTACGCAGCATGCCCGGCCAGGGGGTCTTAATCACCAGATTTCCATCTACGCCGGGGGCGCAGCTTTCGCCTTTTTCATCTACAACATCAACATCTATACCGGGGAACGGGCGGGTTCCGCTGCCCGGCTTTAACGGCACTGAAGGCATCGGGGCGATCATGAAACCCGCCGTCTCAGTTTGCCACCAGGTATCCATGATCGGGCAGCGTTCCTTCCCGATCACACGGTAGAACCAGCGCCACGCCTCAGGGTTGATCGGTTCGCCAACCGAACCCAACAGGCGAAGTGTGCTTAAATCATGGCGGTTCGGCCACGCATCCCCAAAGCGCATCAGGCTGCGAATGGCCGTAGGCGCGGTATACATCACCGTCACCCCATATTCGGCCACGATCCGCCACCAGCGATCAGGGAACGGGTAATTGGGCGCCCCCTCATAAAGGATTTCTGTCGCCCCTAAAATCAGCGGCGCATACACGATATAACTATGCCCCGTAATCCATCCGGGATCAGCCGCGCACCAGAAGCGATCATCGTCCTGAAGGTCAAAAACCCACTGAAGCGTGGTCGAAATAAAGACCTGATAACCGCCCTGTGTGTGCAAAATCCCCTTAGGTTTGCCGGTAGTGCCGCTGGTATACAAAATGAACAGCGGGTCTTCAGCGTCCATGACTGTCGTCTCACAAACGGGGTTGGCAATTGGCAGCGCCATCAGGTCGTGATACCAGTAATCGCGCCCCTGTTCCATGTTCACATCGTGGCCGGTACGCTTCACCACCACCACCGATTCAACAATCGGCTGCCGGCGAACCGCCTCATCTACAATATCTTTTAGCTTAATAATATTGCCGCGCAGCCATGCCCCATCAGTCGTGATCAGCACCCGGCTTTGGGCATCCTCAATCCGATCTGCAAGAGCGTTCTCAGAAAAACCACCATAAACCACGCTGTGTACCGCGCCAATCTTGGCGCAGGCCAGCATCGCAATCATCAATTCAGGGATGCGCCCCATGTAAACGGTAACGCGATCCCCCTTTTTCACGCCTAAACTCTTTAGGACATTGGCGAATTTGTTCACTTCACGCCACAGCCGCCAGTACGAAAATGAGGCTTTATCGCCATTTTCGCCTTCCCAGATCAGCGCCAGCTTATTCCGCCGCCAGGTTTTCACGTGGCGATCCAGCGCGTTATAGGCAATATTGGTCTTTCCGCCCACGAACCACTTATAGAAGGGGGCGTTACTGCTATCTAAGACCTGCGTCCAGCGCTCAAACCAATGTAAATTTTCAGCCTGTTCCGCCCAGAATGCTTCTGGATCGCTCTGGGCTTGCTTATACAGCGCCTCATAATCCTTGATGATCGCCCGTTTCTTCACTTCTTCTGAGGGGTGATACCACTCGCCTGTTGGCGGTGCAAACTCTTGTGACATCCTGAATTTCTCCTCAAAACCAGCTTCGCAGGCCGCCATTATAGCGCGCTAGCGCCTCGTGGGGTCTTTTGCTTTTATGAGGAAAATATCCAGCCTTAACCGTGAAGTTTTTCAATAGAACGTTCGTTTGTCTGGTGGAGGCGCGCAGTCGTTCAAGTTCACGGGATCGCCCCTTTGCGGCGGCTTCCCGCGCATTTAAATCCATTTTGGGCGTTCGTGGCAGTGGGTTTTACGAAAATAATCAGCGTGTTTTTCTCAGAATACGCCTCAGTTTATGGCACATCAGCGCCAATTCGATAGGTTCTATGCGAACTGGTCAGGCTGTTTGGGCAATCCGCATCCCTCACCTGACCGACAGGATGAGGGATGCCAAAGGGGGGGCAGGGCGGGCCGTAAGATGAGTTGTAGAAGCGATGACCTCGCAAAGTTTAACCGTTTTCAGCGGCCAGTCGGGCGTCTTCTTCCTGCGCGATGCGCTGGCCTTCGCTGACATTCACCTTAGAGAGCAGGTAACCGCCGATGATGAAGAAAGCGATTAGGCTGATAATGGCCGGACGACTGCTGCCAAACAGCGCCACCGCCAGCGCGAAGATCAACGGGCCAATGATTGCGGAAAACTTTTCCATCACGCCGTAAATGCCAAAAAACTCACCGCTTTTGCGGGCGGGGGATAAGCTGGCGTATAAGCTGCGGCTGAGCGCCTGACTGCCACCCTGCACAATTGCCACCAGCCACGCCAGAAACCAGAATTCGATGGAAGAATCTAGCAGAAAACCCCATACTGCAATCACGCTGTAGAACACCAGCGCCAGCATGATTGCCCGTTTAGTGGTCAATGTGCTGGCTAGTTGAGAGAACAATCGTTGTGTGAGCGCGGCAAAAATCAGCCCGATTCCCTGAATAAGCAGCAGCATACCAAGGATCACCGGCAAACTGGTTTCGCGTTCGGGCTGCAATATGCCAATAGACTGAATGGCGATCAGGCTATCCGCGCCTTCCACCCCGTCATGGCTCAAAGCAAGGGTATGCTGCCCGGCTTCTGGCGCGCTGATCACCACAGTTTCCCCGTAGCGCGTCGTTTCGTTAAAGGTGTCTAGCTCCATTGGGCTGCCCGTTTCGGGGTCAATATGCGGCAGGCCGTCCAGCATCACTGTCATGCTTCCTGATTGCGGGCCGGCAATATAGGTGAGTTCAATCGCTTTACCATTAAATTGCAGGGTCAGGGTGTCGCCCCGCACACGGCTGATGAGCGATTCAACATCTTCGGCCTGACGGCTTTCATCTGCCGTGATGGTCTGTGCCTCCCATTCGCCAGAGAGATTGAACGGGTTGTCCTGAACGCCGTATAAACCCTGCCCAACAAAGCCGTCTTGAGTCTCAAAAGCTGCTGCTGGAACCCCGGACATATCGGCTGGAAGAAGGCGGCTTCCAGCGATGCCTACCAGCGGAAGCACGACCAGATTAAAGAGCATAAATGCCAGATAGAAGCTGCGGCGGGTACTTTTAGGGGAGGGCAGCCGCCCAAACATTAGGCTGAAGGGGATGCCTACGAACTGAACCAGCAGAAGCGCCAGCACCAATTCTACTGAACCGAACCCAAGTTCCGCGCCGTAAATGACCGCCAAACTGATAATCGTGCCGATAGCATCGTTATAGATGAGGAAAGCGATCAGAAATTTGAACAGCTCGCGGTAGCGGCGAATATCGGAAAAAGTGCCGGTCAACTGCTTGATTGTGGCGGAAAACACGGTTTCGCCGGGCAGAAGACTGCGTACAGCCGGCGGTTCTGGCACACGCCGGAACAGAGGAATTGAGAACACTAACCACCATACTGCCACGCTGGCAAAGGAAAGCTGCGCCCCTAAAAGGCCGGGCAGCGTTTGCAGCATTACGATATTGATGGCTAAGAGAATACCGCCGCCAAGGTAGCCCATGGCATAGCCACGCGCTGAGACGCTATCTCGATCTTCGGGGCGGGCAACATGTGGCAGCAGCGAATCGTAGAAGGATGTTGAGCCGAGAAAACCGATTCGGGCAATAATGAACAACACCGATGCCAGCATCCAATCGCCGTAATTGACGAGTACCAGAAGGCCGGATGTTAGCGCGCCAAGCATGGTGAAGAGGCCAAGGAAGCGTTTTTTGGTGCGTGAAATATCGGAGATTGTTCCCAAGATTGGCGAAAGCAGCGCGCCGATGAGCAGGGAAATGCTGAGACCGATACTCCAATAAGCGGTGGCCTGCGCTTCACTAGACAAGCTAGCGCCGGCCACAGTGGAATAGTAGACTGGAAGGATAGCTGCAAGGATGGTGGTGACAAAGGCGCTGTTTGCCCAGTCATAGAGCGTCCACGAGAAGATTCGCCTTTGATAAGTGCGATGATCCGCTGCGAGTAAGTCCGGGGAAGGGATCGCGGTCATGTTGCCTCCAAGGTCGCAGCTAAAGATAGTGAGATGCAATTTTGCGGTATCTGGAACAGCCTATTCTAACTCTGAGTAAGAGAGTACATCATGTTGAAGCGTATTGCAGTATTGACCAGCGGCGGAGATGCGCCGGGTATGAACGCCGCTATCCGGGCGATTGTGCGCGTTGGCCTCTCAAATGGGGCTGAAGTGTTCGGCGTTCGGGATGGCTATGCTGGCTTGATTGAAGGGAATTTCCGCAGTATGGGCGACCGTGACGTAGGGGGAATCCTTCAGCAGGGCGGCACGATCTTAGGCAGCGCCCGCAGCGTTGAGTTTCGAACGGTAGAAGGCCGCCAAAGGGCGCTTTCGCAGCTTGCAAAACAAGGCATTGAAGGGCTGGTGGTTATAGGCGGAAATGGCTCGCAAACTGGCGGCTATGAGCTGAACAAAATGGGTTTTCCAACCATTGGCGTGGCTTCCACGATTGATAATGATCTGATCGGCTCGGATATCACGATTGGCGTCGATACGGCGCTGAATATTGCGCTAGAAGCGATTGACCGGCTGAAGGTAACGGCTTCTTCCCATCACCGCGCATTTTTAGTGGAGGTGATGGGGCGGGACTGCGGCTATCTGGCGCTGATGGCGGGCTTAGCTGGAGGCGCGGAATCCGTGGTTGTGCCTGAAATTAAGACGACAGCCGAAGCTGTGAAAGATCAGTTGGTCGAGAATTTTGCCAGAGGCAAAAGTAACGGAATTGTGGTGGTGGCGGAAGGCGCAACCCCCACGCTGGAAGAACTGGCAGCTTATTTCAAGACCAATTCGCCTACAGTAGGGTATGAAATTCGCGCAACCACGCTAGGACACGTGCAGCGGGGGGGCGCACCCACCGCATTTGACCGTATTTTAGCGACGACGCTAGGCGCAGGCGCAGTTGAAAAACTGATCAAGGGAGAACGCGGCGTGGTGGTTGGGCGGATCGAAAACAAGCTGATCACAACCCCTTATGAAGATGTGATCGGGCGCACTAAAGGCATCAAACCAGAGATTTATGCGCTGGCAAAACAACTGGCGCGTTAAGGGAAAGAAGGCATACGGGGCATGAAGCGCCATGCTCCGTATGCCTTAAGCCAAGGGTAAGGTTTAGACCGGCGGTTCCTGCCCACAGCGCATACGCCAAACACGGCCATCATCTTCCATGAGCAGGTCGGATTCAGTTGGCCCCCAACTTCCACGCTTATATTTGACCAGCGGCGGCGCATGATCGTTCGCCCATCCGTCAATGATGGTGTCAATGAATTTCCACGAGAGCGAGATTTCACGGTCACTGATGAACAGGGAATTATCGCCATTGAGCGCATCCAGCAGCAGGCGCTCGTAGGCGTCTGGCAGCGTGATATTTTTGAAGGATGAGCCGTAGCGAAATTCCATGTCTACCGACTGGACATCGTTGGCATTTGGCACTTTGGTTTCAAAGCGCAGATGGATGCCTTCATCGGGCTGAATACAGAGGGCGAGAATATTGGGCTTCAGGCGTTTCCCCTTCGGCAGATCGAACAGCAGATGCGGCGGACGGCGAAACTGGACGGTGATTTCACTGCTTTTACGCTCTAAAGCTTTGCCTGAACGCATATAAAATGGCACATCTTGCCAGCGCCAGTTGTCAATGAACAGCTTGACCGCGCCAAAAGTGGGGGTGGTGGAATCGGGTTTGACGCCGGGCGCAGAGGTGTAATCTTCATATTGGGCGCGAACGGTATTGCCCATGATGGCGGGGCGAAGCGCACGCAGCACTTTTGATTTTTCTAAGCGTAAAGACTCGCCATTGAAGGACAGCGGCGGCTCCATGGCGACGAGACAGAGCAACTGGAGCATGTGATTCTGGAACATATCGCGCAGGATGCCGGCATGCTCATAGTATCCGGCGCGGTTTTCGATGTCTACAGACTCGGAGACGGTGATTTGCACATGATCAATATAGGTGCGATTCCAGACTGGCTCAAAAATGGCGTTAGCGAAGCGGAAGAACAGAATATTCTGCACCGTTTCTTTACCAAGATAATGGTCAATACGGTACACCTGCTGTTCTTGAAAGGCAGCATGGAGGCGTGTATTCAGTTCGGTGGCCGTTGCAAGGTTCGTGCCGAAGGGTTTTTCGACAACAATGCGCCGCCAGCCGTTGGTTTCATCGGTCGCGTTGATGGCCGCAAGATTTTCGACTACAGGGACATAGTATTCGGGGGCGGTAGCGAGATAGTAAAGGCGATTGCCAGCACCGGCGCCGATTTCCCCAAGAAATGATTCCAGCGTCACATAATCTGCGGGGGTCGCCAGATCGCCACGGGAATACCACATCATATCGGTAAAATGCTGCCAGTCCGCATCGTTGTAAGCATCTTTGAGGACGCCACGCGCCCCACCTAGCACTTCATTTTTGAAGTCGTCATGGGAATAAGGGCGGCGGGCAAAGCCAACGATTTTGAAATTGGCCGGCAGTTTTTGCTGCTGGAACAGGCGATAGAGCGCCGGAATGAGTTTGGAGCGCGTCAGATCGCCAGATGCGCCGAAAATGACAATCGTGGTGTCCTGCTGTGATTCGGGCATGATGATTCGCTTTCATCGTTTGAACTGAACAAAACTATAGCGCGCATCGTGATCAAGGCAAAGGCGGCGCGGAAACGGGCAAGGCATGCGCTGAAACCTCACCCCCCGTCCCCCTCTCCACAATGGAGAGAAAGATAGGGGTATGGAGTATGTGGGCATCATACATGATGCCCACATACTACGGGTGGCGGGTGATGCGTGCGCTGCCCCTACGGGTAGATAGTATTCGTTGTCACTTAATCACCGACGAATGTCATATCCCCTTTGTGCGACAAGGTGGACTGTGGCAGAATCGCCACAGTATGATCGGTAAATGTTTGGAGAATTCACGGTGCATACCGAAACCATCCCTTCTATTGATGTAAGCTCAACAAGACCTACTGGCTTAGACGCCATTTTTGCGCCGCGCAGCGTGGCGGTGATCGGGGCGACGGAACGCGCGGGCAGCGTAGGCCGCACAATTTTATGGAACCTGATCAGCAGCCCGTTTGGCGGCACGGTGTATCCGGTGAACCCCACACGCCAGAGTATTCTGGGCATTCGGGCATACCCAAGCATCGCGGCAGTTCCGGAACCGTGCGATCTGGCGGTGATCGTGACGCCTGCGACCACCGTACCGAAAGTGGTTGATGAGTGCATCGCCGCTGGAACTAAAGGGCTGATCATCATCTCCGCCGGATTCAAGGAAGTTGGGCCGGAAGGCGTGGCGCTGGAGCAAAAAATTCTCGCCAGCGCAGAAGCGGCCAAAATACGCCTGATTGGGCCGAACTGTCTCGGTGTGATGCGCCCGAATTATGGGTTAAACGCCACCTTCGCGACGACGATTGCCAACCCCGGCAACGTGGCTTTCATCAGCCAGAGCGGCGCGCTGTGTACGGCGGTGCTGGACTGGAGCTTCAGCGAAAATGTAGGCTTCAGCGCATTCGTCTCTATCGGATCGATGCTGGATGTGAACTGGGGCGACCTGATTGATTATTTCGGCAACGATCCAGATACCAACAGCATCGTGATCTACATGGAATCGGTGGGCGATGCGCGGGCGTTCCTTTCAGCGGCGCGGGAAGTTGCCTTACGCAAGCCGATCATCATCATCAAGGCGGGACGGACGGAAGCTGCCGCGCACGCCGCCGCATCTCATACGGGAACTTTGGCCGGAAGCGATGATGTGCTGGATGCGGCCTTCCAGCGTTCGGGCGTACTGCGGGTGGATCACATCGCGCATGTGTTTTATATGGCTGAAGTGCTGTCAAAACAGCCGCTGCCCAAAGGCAATCGCTTGACGGTGATCACGAATGCAGGCGGGCCGGGCGTGCTGGCGACTGACGCTCTGATTTTGGGCGGCGGGCAACTGGCTTCGATCTCTGAACAGACGATACAGGAATTAAACACGTTCTTACCTCCGGCATGGAGCCATAATAACCCGATTGACATTTTAGGCGACGCATCGCCCGATACGTATGCGCGTACATTGGCAGTGGCCGGCGACGACCCGAACAGCGATGGTACGTTGGTGATTTTGACGCCGCAGTCGATGACCGATCCGACGACAACGGCGGAAAAACTGCGCAGCTTCGACAGCATCAAGGATAAGCCGGTGCTGGCAAGCTGGATGGGCGGGCCGGGCGTGAAGGCGGGCGAAGATGTGCTCAATCATTCCAAGATACCGACGTTTCCATTTCCGGACACGGCGATTCGCGTGTTCAACTATATGTGGACGTATAACGCGAATTTGAAATCGCTGTATGAAATTCCGATGACGCCGGCAGATACCGATACGGAAACAGCAGATCGGGCGGCGGTTGACAAGATTTTGCGGCATGCGCGGGAAAGCGGGCGCACGATTCTGACGGAATATGAGTCCAAGCAGGTGCTGACGGCTTACGGGATTCCGACAGTACCAACGACGGTTGCAGCTTCGGAAAAAGCGGCGGTGAAGGCAGCGGACGATTACGGCTACCCGGTGGTGCTGAAACTTAATTCGGAAACGATCACGCACAAGACGGATGTTGGCGGCGTGCAACTGAACTTGAAAGATGCAGAAGCGGTCAAAGGCGCGTTCGAGAAGATCAAGGCATCGGTTACGGAGAAAGTGGGCGCGGAACACTTTCAGGGCGTGACGGTGCAGCCGATGGAGACTCTTGACGGGTATGAGCTGATCATTGGCAGCAGTATTGACCCGCAATTTGGGCCGGTGCTGTTGTTCGGAAGCGGCGGCCAACTGGTTGAGGTGTTCAAGGACAGCGCGTTGGGACTGCCACCGCTGAATAATGTGCTGGCGCGGCGGATGATGTCGGAGACGCGGATTTACAAGGCGCTGCAAGGCGTTCGCGGGCGCGATCCGGTAGATATGAACGCGCTGGAAGGGCTGATGGTGCGTTTCAGCCAACTGGTGGTAGAACACCCGTTGATCAAGGAACTGGATATTAACCCGCTGCTGGCCTCTTCGGAGCGGCTGATCGCGCTGGATGCGCGGGTGGTGATTTATCCGATGGGTGTTAGCGAAGATGATCTGCCTGCTCCGGCGATTCGCCCGTACCCGACGCAATATATGGAGACGTGGGAAACCAAACAGGGACTCACGGTTCAATTCCGCCCGATACGGCCTGAAGATGAGCCGCTGGTGGTCAAATTTCACGAGACACTTTCGGAACGAACGGTATACCTGCGCTACCTGCAAGCGATGCAATTGAGCGAACGGATCGGGCATGACCGGCTTTCGCGGCTGTGCTTCATTGACTATGCCCGTGAGATGGCGCTGGTGGTGACGCGCAAGAACCCGTATGACGGGACGACGGAGATCATGGCGATTGGCCGCCTGAGCAAGATGCGGCATACCAGCGGCGCGGAATATGCGGTGATCGTGAGCGATCGTTTCCAGCATCAGGGGCTGGGCAAAGAACTGCTGCGGCGGCTGATTCAGGTGGCACGCGATGAAAAAGTGAGCACGATTTCTGGAAATGTGCTGGCTGACAATACCGAGATGATTCGGCTGGTGGAACAATTTGGCTTCACGCTGAAACCGACTGATAAACCGTCTATTCTGCGGGCGGAACTGAACCTGTGACATTTTGAACCTCTTTCTCTAGAGAATCTGCGTATATGAAGGGCGCTCTTATCTCTCAATTCCCACTGCTGTAGTTGATCGAAGGGCGCAGGATGCTGCGCCCCTACGGGTAACCTCATCCCCGGCCTCTCGGCCATGTACTGAGAGGGGTTGGGGATGCCGATGGCGGTATGGCCGGAGCGGGTCGATTATTGGGGGACATGGAAAACACCTTTGAATAACGAATGATAAAACAAGATTAGCACATTCGTTCTGCAAATTGGTGACTATATTGCTAACAAAATGGACTCAAAATTTGAGGGGAAAAAGGGGCTAAAAACGGGTAAAAGGCGTAAAAAAAGTGATGAAAAAGGGTTGTAGGGAGCGGTTAGGGATGGAGGGATTGGAGGACCGATTCTAACTGCGCAAGGGATGGCGCACGGGTTGCGCCACCGACACCCGTCACGGAGAATCCGCCGCAAATATTGCCACAATAGGCGGCTTGAACCTCATCTAAGCCGCGCACGAAACGGCCATAGAGATAGCCGGCACAGAAACAATCGCCGGCACCGGTGGTATCAATCACATCACCTATTTTATGAGAGGGGACATGGGAGACTTGACGGCCATGCCCAACCCATGCACCGCTTCCGCCGTCTTTGACCAGCACCGTATCTACCCATTGATTGAGCTTGCGGACGGCAGAAGATGGGTCATCCAGCCTGGTGATCATTTGGGCTTCGCGCATATTGGGCAGAAATATGTCTACATCTTTCAGGTAGCACTCCCAATCGCAGGTTGAATCTTCCAGCAGCGGGGTATCGTGGCAGTCCATGGAGACGGTGGCGCCACGTTGATGGGCGAGCTGGCAGAGTGGGCCAACGTCGTCTACCGATTCAAAGCCACCGAAATGGATGTGCTTGAACTGCACCTGCTGCATGGCGCGCAGCCAGTATGCGTATTTATCGGGGCGTTCAGGATCGGCATAGGTGACGAAGGCGCGCTCACCATGCAAGGGGATTGAGGTGGTGACGCGGCGAAAGGGTTGATCGAGGAAGCGCGCTAACGAGAGGTCAATACGTTCGCGGGCGGCGAGTGTGGTCACAAACTGGCTGTAGTTATCGTCGCCAAAGGTGGCGGGCCACCCGTGATTGACTTCTAGCCGCGCAAGCGCGCAGGCGGTGGTGAACATTGCGCCGCCGGTGGAGGTGATGCCGGTGGAGAACCTTTCGCGCCCAAGTGATGGAAACTCGTTGAGGCCGGTATAGATGACATCAAAGAAGTATTCACCAAAGAGAAGGATGTCATAGTGGCGCATTGCGGCAGATCACCTTGCGATAGGTTCAATAGGGTGAGAATTATTATACAGCAAGAGCGGGAGAAACCTCACCCCCCGGCCCCCTCAGCCGCACGCAACCTCACCCCCGGCCCCCTCAGCCGCACGCAGAGAGGGGGAGAAAGATACAAGAATGGGGGGCAGCGTGGAGCGCGCCTACGGGAAATTCGGGATAGGGGATGGATTTAAGAACGAGCGGACAAGGCATGCCTTGTCCCTACGGGCGGGGTTGCGTGAAATTCTCGACGCGCCCTTTCGCCGGATTTGAGCGAAGAGACCAGCAGGCGGCGCTGGAAAGATGATTGAAAGCTGCTGGTGTTGGGTTATTAGGCGAAATGTACGAGTGGATTGTGATAGTTTGTACGAACTTTGATGGCAAGGGATCATTTCGGCGGTGAAACCTTGACAGCGTTCTTGAAGCGCGTTACGCTTTCATACGTCTGTTTGGAGCAACACCCAAAAAATCATGCGTAACCATTCGATCATTAGCATTATCCTTGTAGTCCTTGTACTCGTCGGCCTTATTAGCGGCGGGATATAACTGCTTGGGTGGTGAATGGTAGTGTGTAAGAAGCGATAACACGAACCCCCCAAGCGGGGGTTTTTTGTTTCAAGGGGCAAGAGCCATGATGGCGCAGCGGTGGTCATTTCGTCAGCAGTGTAAGGGGATATTCGGCAATGTGGCTGAATGCCCGATGTCGCCATGCCGAGATGCTACCAATTCGCAGTGGGCTGGCGACAGCAAATGCCGGGCAGAGGGTAAGCATAAGCAGCAAGCTAACCGTAACGCGCCTATCGTCTTTAGTGGCTGGAATTTTCTGGCCTAGCGATAGGCGCGTTTTTATTTTGGCGAGCGATTAAGGAGATCTAAAACGATGCCGGCAACAACCATGTGGAAGAATGGTGAATTCATTAACTGGGAAGATGCGACGGTACATGTGACGACGCATGCGCTGCATTATGGATCGAGCGCATTTGAGGGCATTCGCGCCTATGCGACGCCGCAGGGGCCGGCGGTATTTCGCCTGCAACCACACACTAAGCGGCTGTTTAACTCGTGCAAGATCGCAAAAATTGCGCTGCCATTTAGCGAGGACGAGATTAACGCGGCGATCCTTGAGACGATACGGCGTAACGGCCACGAGGCGTGCTATATCCGCCCGATTGTGATGCGCGGCGCTGGCCCGCTGGGTGTGGAAGGGCGTAAGAACCCGACAGATGTCTTCATTTTCACAATGGAGTGGGGGCGTTATCTGGGGGCAGAGGCGATTGAGAGCGGGGTTGATGTTCAGGTGAGTTCATGGCGGCGAATTGCGCCGGATACTTTTTCGTCACTGGCGAAACTGGGCGGAAATTACCTGAACAGCCAGTTGATCAGCATGGAGGCGCATGATAATGGCTTCAATGAAGGGCTGGCGCTAGATATTTCCGGCAACGTGAGCGAAGGCGCGGGCGAGAATATTTTTGTGGTTTACGACGGGGTGGTTTACACACCGGGTACGGCATCTTCGATTTTGCTAGGGATTACGCGGGATACGGTGCTGACTATTTTGCGTGATTTGGGGTATGAGGTTCGTTTTGAGACGATTCCGCGTGATATGTTGTATATCGCTGATGAAATTTTCCTGACGGGCACGGCGGCGGAAGTGACACCGGTGCGCACGGTGGATCGGATTCAAGTTGGGGCAGGATCACGCGGGGCAGTGGCAAAAGCAGTACAGGATGAGTTTTTCGCTTACACCAGCGGCGCCAAAGAAGATGTGTATGGTTGGCTAACTCCGGTTCGCTAGACCGAACCGGGCGACTAGGCACTAGAAAGCGAATTGGAGCGATAAAAATGGGCAAAGTGTTGACGGGTGCTGAAATTTTACTGGAATGTTTGCTACGGGAAGGCGTGGATTTGATTTTTGGCTATCCGGGCGGCGCAATTTTGCCAACTTACGATATGCTGACGAAATATCCACAAATTCATCATGTGCTGGTGCGCCATGAGCAGGGCGCCAGCCACATGGCTGACGGGTATGCGCGGGCAACCGGCAAGGTGGGGGTAGCATTGGCGACCAGCGGCCCGGGCGCGACTAATTTGGTGACGGGGATCGCCACGGCGATGATGGACTCTTCACCGATTGTGTGCATCACTGGACAGGTGCCGCGGGGGGCGATTGGTTCAGATGCTTTTCAAGAGACGGACGTGACTGGTGTTACGCTGCCGGTGACGAAGCACAACTACCTGGTGATGGACATCCATGAACTGCCGTATATTGTGCGCGAGGCATTTTATATCGCACGGACGGGCAGGCCGGGGCCGGTACTGATTGACATACCGAAGGATATTCAGAACGAGAAGATTGAATTTGTGTACCCTGAGGGTGAAATTCAACTTCCGGGCTACCGCCCACCGCTGAAGGCGCTGCCAGACGAAATAGAGTCGGCATTGGAACTGATCAATGCGGCGCAGAAACCGGTAATTCTGGCAGGGCATGGCATTTTGATGTCTGGCGCGATGGCGGAAGTGCGCGAACTGGCGGAACGGGCGCAGATTCCGGTTTCGATGACGCTGCTAGGGAAAGGCTCGATGCCGGAAAACCACCCGCTGAACCTGCGGATGATGGGGATGCACGGCGAAGCGGCTTCGAATAACGCGATACAGGAATCAGACCTGCTGATTGCGCTAGGGATGCGCTTTGATGACCGCGTGACGGGCAACTTAAAGACGTATGCGCAGGGCGCAAAGAAGATTCATATTGATATTGACCCATCGGAAATCAATAAGAATGTGCCGGTGGACGTGGGGATGGTTGGGGATTTGCGGACGGTGCTAACACAACTGCTGCCGGGCGTAAAGCGCGCAAACCACGCTGAATGGCTGAATCATATTCGGGACTGGCAGGAAGATGCGCATGAGCGGGACATCATCAACCGAGAAACGGATATGTTGATGGGCGCGCAGGTAATTAACGATCTGTGGAAATTCACGGGCGGCGAAGCGATCACGGTTTCAGATGTGGGACAACACCAGATGCTGGAAGCGCAGTATTACCCGCACCAGCGGCCGATGACGATGATCACCAGCGGCGGGCTAGGCACGATGGGCTTTGGGCTGCCGGGGGCGATTGGCGCGAAGATGGGCAAGCCGGATGAGGAAGTGTGGGCGATTGTGGGCGATGGCGGCTTTCAGATGACGCTGTGCGAGCTGGCGACGGCGCGACAGGAAAATGTGGGGGTGAAGATAGCGATCATCAACAACAGCTATTTGGGGATGGTGCGGCAGTGGCAGGAATTCTTCTATGAGGAACGCTACTTTGCGACGCCGATCTTCAGCCCTGACTTTGTGAAGCTGGCGGAAGCCTATGGGATTCCAGCGATGCGGGTGACGGATCGTTCACAGATAGAGGAATCGGTGGAATTTGCGCGCAGGCATGAAGGGCCGGTGCTGATTGAGTATGTGGTGGAAAAGGAAGAGATTGTGTATCCGATGGTGCCAGCTGGCGCTGACCTAGACAATATGATTCGCCGCCCGAAACCCGGCGAAGTGGGGGTGAAATAATGAGCGATCAGGCTGAAAAGACTAAACATATTCTGGTGGCATTGGTCGAGAATAAGCCGGGCGTTCTGAACCGGATTGCCAGTTTGTTTCGGCGGCGCAATTTCAACGTGGACAGCCTGACGGTTGGGCGCACACACCGCTCGCACATTTCGCGGATGACGATTGTGGTAGACGGCAGCCGGATTAACGGACGCCGGATTGCAGCGAACCTGTTTAAGCTGATCAATGTGATTGATGTGGCGGTGGTTTCTGAAGAGCCGCATGTGAGCCGCGATTTGGCGCTGATCAAGGTACGGGCGAACGACGCAGATGCGCGCAACCATTTGACGCAGGTTTGCGACCAGTACCCGGCACATATTGTGGACATTGGGCCGGAAGTGGCGATTGTGCAGATTGCCGCGCAGGAAGACCTTGTAGAGATGTTGATCAAGGAATTAGAGCCGCTGGGTATTGTGGAGATGGTGCGTACCGGCGTGGTGGCGATGGGGCGCGGCGTGCGTATTCTGGACTCGCCATATGAGCCGGTGATTCCGGCGACGAGGAACAGCAACGGGAACGGGGCGTATCAGGTGTATGGGGTGTAGGGAGAACCTCACTCTAGACTGAAGGCGCAGCACGCTGCGCCCCTACACACCCTCAGGGCGAGGGGGCAAGAAACCTCACCCCCGGCCCCTCTCCGTACACGGGGAGAGGGGAGAGGAAGATGGGGATGGGGGATTTGACGGTAGGTTGAATGAAAGCGGACGCCCCATGGGGCGTCCCTACGCAAGGTTTGTTTTTTGGGCTTAGGGATACGGGAGCAAGGTGCTTCCGACTACGAGGGAGAAGGTTGTTTCATGGCTACACTTTTTTACGACAAGGATGCTGATCTTTCACTGCTGAATGGCAAGACGATTGCGGTGATTGGGTATGGCAGCCAAGGGCACGCCCACGCGCTCAATGCAACCGACAGCGGCGCAAAGGTGATTATTGGCTTGCACCCCGGCAGCAAAAGCGCGGCTAAGGCTGAGGCTGACGGCTTGAAGGTGTATTCAGTGGGCGAAGCGGTAAAGCAGGCCGATATTGTGATGGTTCTGATTCCGGACACCAAGCAGGCGCAGGTTTATCACGATGAGATTGAGCCGAATTTGAAGGCGGGCGCGATGCTGATGTTCGCACACGGCTTCAATATTCATTTCAAGGCGATTGAGCCGCCAGCGACTATTGACGTGACGATGGTTGCGCCGAAAGCGCCGGGTCACCGCGTACGCGAAGTTTTCAAGGAAGGCGCAGGCACGCCGGGGCTGCTGGCGGTTTATCAGGATGCGACGGGCAACGCAAAGGCGCTGGCGATGGCCTATGCGCGCGCGATTGGCTGCACCCGCGCAGGGGTGATTGAGACGACATTCAAGGAAGAAACAGAAACAGACTTGTTCGGTGAACAGGCTGTGCTTTGCGGCGGCGTGACGGCTTTGGTGCGTTCGGCATTTGAGACGCTGGTGAAGGCGGGGTATCAGCCGGAAGTGGCCTATTTTGAATGTATGCACGAACTGAAGCTGATCGTTGACCTGATGTATGAGGGCGGCCTGAGCTACATGTGGTACAGCGTGAGCGATACGGCGGAATATGGCGGCTACCTCGTGGGCGATCATATTGAACGGGATGTGAAGGAATACTTCGCGGAAGTGATTCATAACATTCAGGATGGATCGTTTGCGCGTGAATGGATCGCTGAGAATCAGGCGGGACTGCCGGAGTTCAAGCAGCGCCGTAAGCGTGAACACGATCTGCTGATTGAGGAAGTGGGCGGGAAACTGCGCCCGATGATGTCGTTCCTGAACGCCAAGAGCATTAAGCAGGAGTCGTAGGAACCTCATCCCTGAGATGGGTTCAAAACCTCACCCCCGGCCCCTTTCCCCGTACACGGAGAGGGGAGAAAAGATGGGAGGGGGAATTAGGCGGTAGGGTTTTAGGGAATAGATGATGCAGGTGCGGCGGTATTCTGATCCGGTTGAATTTTATGAGCGCGTTGAGTCGTTTTTGCTGGCGCGTGAAGCTGAACACTGCCTGCTGCTGGGGTTGAGCAAGCGGGCAGCGGCGGGCGAATATGATGATCCGCCCCCGTATTTGGCGGCAGCGGAAGCCGATGGCAAAGTAGCGGCGGTGTGTATGCGAACGCCACCGCTGAATGTGATCCTTTCAGAGATGGATGATCCGGCGTGTGCGATGCTGTTTGCGCAAGACTTAAATGAGATATGGACGACTTTGCCGGGATTATTTTCACCGCCGGCGGTGGCAAAAGCGTTCTATGAGCGCTGGTTTGCGCTGACGGGGGAAACTGCGGAACTGGCCTATCGGGAAATGATTTACCGGTTGGACAAGGTGATCTATCGCCCGGCGGTTGACGGCGAGATGGTTAGGGCGACTGAAAGCGATTTCGATCTGCTGGTGAACTGGTACGACGCCTTTCATGCTGAATCGCTTGGCAACATGACGGCTTCCTTAGATGCCCGAAAGATGGTGAAACGCCAATTATCGCATGAGCAGGGGAAAGGCGGGCTGTATTTCTGGAAAGTTGAGGGAAAGCCGGTTGCGATGGCGGGTTATGGTAACCCGACGCCAAACGGGATACGGATTGGGCCGGTATATACGCCGCCGGAATATCGCGGGTTTGGGTATGGGACGGCGATTTCGGCGGCGATTAGCCAGCATTTGCTAGACAGCGGCAGACAGTTCGTATTTTTATTTGCCGACAGCGACTATGCGCCGTCTAACCATGTTTATCGGAAGATTGGCTACCAGCCGGTGAGCGATGCCTATCAGTACAACTTCCGCGCAGGCGGACAGTGGAGTGAATGACCGATGGATGATGATTCCGGCATTGTAGGGAGGGGGTGATCCTGTGACTGAAGATGGTCTTGCTGACCTTACGCGATTTGACGAAGACTCTTTAGATTTGAAAGGACACCCCTACTATGAACAGCAACGGTATTCCTGCGATTGATGATGATGTGGTCGTATTTTTCGATACGACGCTGCGCGATGGCGAGCAAAGCCCAGGGGCAACGCTGACCAGCGCGGAAAAGCTGGAAATTGCGCGACAGCTAAAGCGGCTGGGCGTAGATATTATTGAGGCGGGTTTTCCGGCGGCTTCGCCTGACGATCTGGCGGCAGTACAGCGGATTGCGCAGGAAGTGGGGACGGAAGACGGGCCGGTGATCTGCGGGCTGGCGCGGGCGGTTGAGCGCGATATTCGCATGTGCTGGGAAGGCGTGAAGGATGCGGCTAAGCCGCGTATTCATACCTTCTTAGGCACATCGGATATTCATCTGCAATATCAAACCGGACTCAGCAAGGCTCAGGCGCTGGAGACGATCAGCAGTATGGTTTCGCTGGCGCGCAGCCTGTGCGATGATGTGGAATTCAGCCCGATGGACGCGGGGCGCACCGATCCGCAATTTTTGATTGAGGCCTGCGCGGCAGCGGTGGCGGCGGGGGCGACGACGTTGAATATTCCGGATACGGTGGGCTATGTGACGCCGCAGGAATGGGGCGATTTGATCTCGATGCTGATCGCAGAGACGCCGGGCGCGGGCAAGGGCAGCGGCGTGGTGTGGTCGGTACACTGCCATAACGATCTGGGGCTGGCGACGGCGAATACCCTAGCGGGCGTTCATGCGGGTGCGCGGCAGGTGGAAGTGACGATTAACGGGATAGGCGAACGCGCAGGCAACACCAGCCTTGAAGAAGTGGCGATGGCGCTGCAAACCCGCCCGCAGTTCTACAATTTACGCACGCATATCAACAGCCGCGAAATTGTGAAAACCAGCCGGATGGTGAGCAACTATACGGGCATGCACGTGCAGGCGAATAAGGCGATTGTGGGCGCGAATGCGTTCGCCCATGAGGCGGGGATTCATCAGGATGGGATGCTGAAGAACGCCAGCACGTATGAGATTATGACTCCGGAAAGCGTGGGCTGGTCGCAAAGCCGGCTGGTGCTGGGCAAGCACAGCGGGCGGCATGCGCTGAAGGTGCGCTTGCAGGAACTGGGCTATGAGCTGGACAAAGATCAGGTGAACGCGATCTTTGAACGCTTCAAGGTGCTGGCGGACGCGAAGAAGAATGTGACGGATGCCGATCTTGAGGCGCTGATGACGGATGAGCTTCATCGCCCGGTGGAATATTTCAAGCTGGAAGAAATTCAGGTGACCTGCGGCACGATGGGCATGCCGACGGCGACGGCCAAGATGATCAATCCGGATGGCGAAACGCTGATTCGCGCGGCGGTTGGCACGGGGCCGGTGGATGCCTGCTATCGGGCCGTTGATGGGGTTGTACAATGCCCGAATACGCTGATTGAGTACAGCGTTCACAGCGTGACGGCGGGGATTGACGCGCTGGGCGAGGTGACGGTACGGATCGCTGATCCGGATACGGGGCGCTCGTTCGGCGGGTATGGCGCGGACGATGATATTATCGTCGCCAGTGTGAAGGCCTATCTGGCGGCGCTGAACCGGATGGTTGCGAGGCTGGGCTTAGGCACGCAGGTGAAACCCGAAGGCGAGGCGGCGACAGTCGCTATCGGGGATTAGGGGGCTGGAAATGGTCAACAACACATCAGAATCTTCGTACACTCCTATTCTCGTTACAGGTATCAGTTTCGAGGAGTTTCTTGAGCGTTATGACGGGCAGTGGGCGGAGTGGGTTGATGGAGATGTTGTTGCAATGTCACCGATACAGCACGAGCATGAACTGCTCCGCAACTATTTGCGTCAACTCTTTCTCGCCTATTTTGATCTGAATCCAGTTGGAGAAGTGTTGGCTGAGCCGGAGATTATGCGCTTGCCCAATGTGCCAAGCGGTCGTGCGCCTGACTTATTCATCTTGTTGAATGACAATCCACACCAGCACAGGGGAACGTATCTTGATGGGCCAGCGGACATTGTGATTGAGATTGCGTCACCCGGCACAGAGGCGGTTGATCGAGGCGAGAAATTTGTTGAATATGAGCAGGGCGGTGTACGCGAGTACTGGCAGATTGATCAAATCCGTAAGCAAGCACAGTTTTACCGCCTGAATGATGAGGGCGTGTATCTTGCGTATTCAGAAGATACGGACGGGTTTTATGAGTCGCCACAGCTTGCGCGATTGAAGCTGCATGTGCCGACGCTGTGGGAAGAGGAACTGCCTGGTTTCTATCAAATTGGCGACGCTGTACGGGCGATGTTGGAAGCGAAGTAACGGACATGATGGATGTGAAGGCGTCGGTACAGCGCCAATTTGGGAACGCCGCCGAAAATTACGCGGTGAGCGCAGTACATGCTCAGGGTGCTGACCTTACGCGGATGGTGGCACTGGCGGGACTGCGGGGCGGCGAGACGGTGCTAGATGCGGGCTGCGGGGCGGGGCATACGGCGCTGGCCTTTGCGCCGCACAGCGCACAGGTGACGGCATATGACCTGACGGAAACGATGCTGGCACAGGTGGAACGGCTGGCGAATGAGCGCGGGCTGACCAACATAGAGACGCGGCAGGGCGACGTTGAGGCGCTGCCGTTTGAGGATGCCTATTTTGACCTTGTGGTGACGCGATACAGCGCGCATCATTGGCCGAACCCGACGGCGGCGCTGCGCGAATTTCGGCGGGTGGTGAGGCCTAACGGGCGGGTGCTGGTGAGCGATATTGTCGCGCCGGAGATGCCCTCTGCGGATACATTCTTACAGACAATTGAGCTGCTGCGGGACATTTCGCATGTGCGCGATCATCGCGTGTCAGAGTGGCTGCGGATGCTCGCTGACAGCGGATTCACGGCGGAAGTGGCGTTTCAGTGGCGCCTGCCGCTGGCCTTTGAGCCATGGGTAGAGCGGATTGGCACGCCCGCGCCGTATGTGGAGATTTTGAGACGGGTGATGACGGATGCGCCGGTTGAAGCCCGCGCACATTTCGAGATTCAGGCGGATTTTACGTTTACGTTAGATGGCGCGCTGCTGATGGCAGCGCTGATGTAATGGACTGAAGGATTTATGACAACACAGATGCCACAAACGCTATTTGAGAAGGTATGGAACCAGCATCTTGTACGCCCGCAGAGCGATGATCTGCCGGCGGTGCTGTATATTGACCTGCACCTTGTGCATGAAGTGACTTCACCGCAGGCGTTCACGCAGCTTCGAGAGCGCGGGTTGAAAGTGCGCCGCCCGGATAAGACGCTGGCGACGATGGATCACAGCACGCCGACGACACCACGCGGCGCAGATGGCATGATTCCGGTGACGGATGCGATGGCGGCGGCGCAGCTAGAGGTGATGCGGAAGAACTGTCATGACTTTGGGATTCGGCTGTTTGATCTCGGCACGCGCAATCAAGGGATTGTGCATGTGATCGGGCCGGAGCAGGGGATCACGCAGCCGGGGATGACGATTGTTTGCGGCGACAGCCATACCAGCACACACGGCGCTTTTGGAGCGCTGGCTTTCGGCATTGGCACCAGCGAAGTGGCGATGGTGCTGGCGACACAATGTTTGCTGCAAAATAAGCCCAAGACGATGGCGGTACGGGTAAATGGCCGGTTGGATGCGGGGGTGACGGCGAAAGACATCATCCTTGGCATCATCGCCAAGATTGGGATTGGCGGCGGCACGGGACATGTATTTGAGTATATGGGCGAGGCGATTCGCGGCCTGAGCATGGAAGGCCGGATGACGATTTGCAATATGTCGATTGAAGGCGGCGCACGGGCGGGGATGATCGCGCCGGATGAAACGACTTTTAACTATGTACATGGCAAGCCGCACGCGCCAAAGGGTGCTGATTGGGACGCGGCGGTAGCCGGGTGGCGGAAACTGCCGTCTGATGAGGGCGCAGTTTATGACAGCGAAGTTACGCTGGAGGCTCATGAACTGGTGCCGATGATCACCTACGGGACGAATCCGGGGATGGGGATGCCGATCACTAGCAGCGTGCCTGATCCGGATCGGGCTTCGGACGTGAGCCACAAGATGGCGCTGGATAAGGCGCTGACTTATATGGGCTTGCAACCGGGCGAGCGCCTGCTGGGCAAGCCGGTGGATGTGGTGTTCATCGGGAGCTGCACGAACAGCCGGATTACCGATTTGCGCGAGGCGGCGAAGATCATGCGCGGGCATAAGGTGGCGGAAGGCGTGCGGGTGATGGTGGTTCCCGGCTCGCAGCAGGTGAAGGCACAAGCTGAGGCTGAAGGGCTGGATCGCGTATTCAAGGACACTGGGGCGGAATGGCGCGAGGCCGGATGCTCGATGTGCATTGCGATGAACGGCGATCAGCTACAGCCGGGGCAATATGCGGTCAGCACCAGCAATCGTAATTTTGAAGGGCGACAGGGCAAGGGTGGGCGCACTTTTCTCGCCAGCCCGCTGACGGCGGCGGCGACGGCGATTCACGGGGTGATCACCGATCCGAGAGAGGTTGTGGGGTAGGGAAACCTCACCCGTGTACGGATGAGGGGGAAAGATGGACAAGGTATTTCCCCGCGTGCGGAGAGAGGCAGAAGGATTAAAGAACGGACAAGGCATGCCTTGTCCCTACAAACAAATTTGGCGTGGCGGCGGGAAGATGGACGAAGGATGCCGCGCCTGACGAGATGGCATATTTGCGAGATGCCTGATGAGGGCGGAAGTTGTACAGGATAGGGAAATATGGAACCAGTGAAGGCATTTAGCGGCAAGGTGATTGCTTTGCCGATTAACGATATTGACACCGATCAAATTATTCCGGCGCGCTATTTGAAGGTGACGGATAAGGCGGGATTAGGCGCGGCGTGTTTTTCGGACTGGCGCTATGAAAGCGACGGCACGCCCAAACCCGATTTTGCGCTGAATAAGCCGGAACATCAGGGGGCGGTGGTGCTGATCGGCGGGAATAACTTTGGCTGCGGCAGTTCGCGGGAACATGCGCCGTGGGCATTGATGGGGGCAGGCTTCAAGGCGGTGATCAGCACGGATTTTGCGGATATTTTCAAGAATAATTCGCTGAAGAACGGGTTACTGCCGGTGATCGTGGATGAAGAAACGCATCAGCAGTTGATCAGCCTGGCACAAGAGGACCCGGAAACGACGGTGACGGTTGATCTGGCGACGCAAACGGTGACTTTGCCGGATGGGCGGGGCGTGCAATTTCCGATTGATGGCTTTTCAAAGCATTGTTTGCTGAACGGCGTGGATCAATTGGGCTATGTGCTGAGTATGGATGAAGGGATTCAGGCTTATGAAGGCGCACATCCGGCGCGTGTCAATACGCTTGAACCGACGTAGGAGTTTGCTTTTATGACACCTCAATCTGCTAGAAACGTCGCTATTTACGACACGACACTGCGCGACGGAACCCAACGCGAAGGGATTGCCCTGTCGCTGCCGGACAAGCTGCACGTGACCCAAATGCTGGATCAGCTAGGAGTTGCTTATATCGAGGGCGGCTGGCCGGGAAGCAACCCGAAAGACGCCGGCTATTTTGAGGCTGTGCAGGGCATGACGCTGCAACACGCGAAGATCGCGGCGTTTGGCAGCACCTGCCGCAAGAATATGCCGCCAGATGGGGATTCCAATATTCAGGCGCTGGTGGATGCGAAAACACCGGTAGTGACGGTGGTTGGCAAGACTTCGATGCTGCATGTGACCGATGTGCTGCAAACGACACCTGAAGAAAACCTACGGATGATTCGGGAAAGTCTTGCTTACTTGAAGGCGCTGGGCAAGGAAGTGATTTACGATGCTGAACATTTCTTTGACGGGCTGAAGCTAGACTTAGAATATGCGCTGGATACAATTCGCGCGGCGGTAGAAGGCGGCGCGGACGTGGTGACGCTGTGCGATACCAACGGCGGTTCGATGCCGTGGGAAGTGGCGCGCTATGTCGATCTGATCCATCGCACGTTTCCGGGGGTGCCGCTGGGGATACACACGCATAATGACGGCGAACTGGCGGTTGCTAATTCGCTGGCGGCGGTGGAGTCTGGCGCGGTACAGGTACAAGGCACGATCAACGGCTATGGGGAACGCTGCGGCAACGCCAACCTGATCAGCATCATTGGCGATTTGGAATTAAAGATGGGCGTTCGCTGTTTGCCGGAAGGCAGCCTGCGACATTTGACGCGGGTTTCGCGGGCGGTGGCAGAGATTGCTAACCTTGCGCCGGATAACCATCTCGCGTATGTGGGCAAGAGCGCCTTCGCGCATAAGGGCGGGATTCACGTGGCGGCGATTCGGCGCAACGTGGACAGCTACCAGCACATTGATCCGGGGATGGTGGGCAACGAGATGCGGATTCTGGTATCTGACCTTTCGGGGCAGGGGAATTTGCTGAGCAAAGCTGAAGAATTCGGATTGGATGTGAGCAAGGCGGAAGCGGTTCGCGTGCTGGATGAGATCAAGCTGCTGGAGAGCCGGGGCTACGTGTTTGAGGGCGCGGAGGCTTCGGTGGCGGTTCGCTTACACCGCGCCATGCCAGATTATAAGCCGCTGTTCACGCTGATTGATTTCACGGTGATCGTGGAAGATCGGCGGGGGCGGGGCGAACTGGCGGAAGCGATGGTGAAGCTGGATATTGATGGCGATGTGGTGCATACGGCCGCAGAAGGCAACGGGCCGGTGAATGCGCTTGATCTGGCGCTGCGAAAGGCGTTGGTGCCGCGCTACCCACAGATCACCGATTTCCAACTGGCGGATTACAAAGTGCGTATCCTAGACAGCGGCAGCGGGACGGCGGCGACGACGCGGGTCTTGATTGACACGCAGAACGGCGGCCAGCGCTGGAGCACGGTAGGGGCGGGGCAGAATATCATTCGTGCCTCATGGCTGGCGCTGGTGGACAGCGTGGAATATGGGCTGTGTGTTGCGCCAAAAGGCGAGAAAATTCCGGCTGTGGGGTAGGCGAAAAATCACCCTCTGGCAACTTCGCATAGTCAGTAACGAGGCGATATGCTAGGGGCGGATGCTGGGCTTAGATGATTACGACAACCGAAGGATGAGGTTTATGAAAGCTAAGATCGCTGTGGTTTCTGGCGATGGGATTGGGCCGGAAGTTACAGGCGCGGCAATTGCTGTGCTGCAAAAAGTTGCGACGAAATACGGGCATGACTTCAGCTTTGAGGACGGCCTGATTGGCGGGATCGCGATTGATAAGACGGGAAGCGCACTGCCAGACGAGACGATCACGCTGGCGGAAGGCGCCGATGCGATTTTACTAGGGGCAGTGGGCGGGCCGAAGTGGGATAACCCGACGGCCCCGGTGCGACCGGAACAGGGCTTGTTGAAGATACGCAAGCATTTTGACCTGTTCGCCAATTTGCGGCCGGTGAAAACATACTCGGCGCTGGCGCAATATACGCCGCTGCGCCCGGAAATTCTGGAAAATGTGGATATGCTGTTCATTCGCGAGCTGACGGGCGGCATCTATTTTGGCAACCGCCAAGAACAGGGCGACGGCGACAGCGCGTTTGACACCGAACAATACAGCGTGCCGGAAGTGGCGCGGGTGGCGGCGGTGGCTTACCGCGCGGCACAGGGGCGGCGCAAGAAGCTGACTTCGATTGATAAGGCGAACGTGCTGGCATCGTCGCGGTTGTGGCGGCGGACGGTGGTCAAGCTGAATGAGGATTATCCAGAGGTGGCGCTGGATCATGTGCTGGTGGACGCGATGACGATGTACATGATGACGCGGCCTGCCAGCTTTGACGTGCTGGTTGCCAACAACATTTTTGGCGATATTTTGACGGATGAGGCTTCAGTGCTGGCGGGATCGCTGGGGATGCTGCCTTCGGCTTCGCTGAGCGGCGGGACGATGGGGCTGTATGAGCCGGTGCATGGCAGCGCGCCGGATATTGCGGGGCAGGGTAAGGCCAACCCGACAGGCGCGATTTTGAGCGCGGCGCTGCTGCTGCGTTACAGCCTGCAACTGGAAGATGAGGCCAAAGCGGTTGAAGCGGCGGTGGATGCGACGCTGGCTTCGGGCGCACGGACGGCAGATATTACGCCGCGTGGCGGCGCGTATGTGAGCACGACTGAGTATGCACAGGCGGTGATTGAGGGGGTGTAGAGAAGCCCTCACTCCTGATTCCTCTGAGGAAGCGGGGATGCTGATAGATGAGGTTTTAGGATTTTCTTGAGTTTCAAGCAAGGGGGCGCAGCACGCTGCGCCCTTATAAATTTAGGCGCGGGGGATGTCTGCTTCGGTGCCGTCGCTGGACATGGTATCCTGACCGGATGGGCGGGTGGTGGCGATGGCTTCGCCCATAGCTGCGGCGGATAGGTAGAATGCGCCGCGGCGGCCTGCTGCGGACATGGTTTCCCATGTGGATGCACGCAGGGCGCAGAAAGCCAGCGCGATGAAATATTCTGACCAGTTTCCGGCCTGCTCCAAGTTTTCCTTAACGATATTGCGAATAGAAAAGATGGGTTTGAGTTCGTCGGGCAGCGCGGTGAAGGCGGCGCCAGATGAGCCGGCGATTTCGTGGACGGCTTCGCGGGCATCGTCCCAATCCTGCCCGTATGAGGGCATGACGCAGGCATCGAGCAGGCTAACTTCCAGACAAGCCCAATCGAATAGGGTATGACCGTTACGCGCCTGCGCGAAGTCAATCAGGAAGGCGGCATGATGATGCCCAACGAGGACATTGCCGAGATGCAAGTCGCCATGAATGCGGCTGAGCGAACCGTTGACGTAGCGATCCAGTAAATCATCGTAAAGCGCTAAGGGGTTGGGCAGATAAGCGCCATGTACGAGACCGGGGATCACCGGCGCGGCGAGGTCAAAATCGGGGGCAAGTTCGGCAATCGCCATTTGTAGAATTTCATCACGGGTTTTCCAGAGTTTTCCAGAAATGCGCTCGATGACTTCGCCGCGAAAGTGTACGTCTTTCTCCAGATTTAGCCCCCGTATCTCCACTTTATAGGCGCGTTTGGCGGCTTCGGAACCGCGCCCACTGGAGAGGGTGATACTGCCGCGATCTGGCTGGATGCGATGTACCGCAAAATCTTCTACGGTGATATGCGCGCCATAATCAGCCTTTTTAATACGCGAGCGGCGTATAGGGTCTTTGATGGCGATTGTATTTGGATCATCCTGCGGCGCGTACTCCAGCGTGACTAAGGGGGGCAGCATCCAATCGTATTCAGTCCAGACCTGAAAGCGGTAGGGCTTGCGCTGCATCCACCAAGTTTTGCCGAAACGCTGATAGAGATCGGTGTAAATCCACTGGCTGAAGGCGTCGGCGGATTGATTCTGCGCGGCGGCGCGCATGTCCTGCACGATGCCATCTTCGCCGGTGACGAAGGTATATTTCAGACCGGCAAGATCGCTAGATTCAAGGGCAGCGGGAAAATCTTCAAGACGCGCGGTTAGGGGCGGCAGGGTCTCTTTGATGATCTGCTCATAACGCTGGGCTTCATCGAGGATGGTATCGGCCTTATCAATTTTTACGACGACGGGCGCATTTTCGAGGTTGTCACTGCCGAAAGCGGTGACGACGAGGATGAGCGCGGTGGTATAGCCGCCCTGTAACTGGGCGTCTATACGGATGCGCCCACTTCCATAGAACAGGCGGCGTAAGAGGGTGTAATGCTCATCGCGCAGCGGGGTTGTTGGGACATAATTTCGGGCAAATTCGATCTGGATAGTTGGTGAAGTGGGCGTTGGCATGGCGGCAGACAGCGGGTTGGCGAGCATATTTCGCGCCGCTGTGGTGGTGATGCCGAGCGAATACAGGGCGCGAATGGGGATGCTATCGCCTTCTTCGAGGATGGCTTCTAAGAGGTCTTGTTCGGCAATTTCGCCAGCGCCGCGCTCTAGCATCAGGTCGTTGGCGATGCTCATCACCATATCGGCGCGAGGAGTGTAGGGCGCGCCAGCAAACATGCGCTGCGATGCCCCTTTGCCAATGCGCCGGCGGATTTCATCAATTACGTAGTCGGTGGTGAGGCCATGCCGCTCCACGATGCTGGCGGCGAGGCTGTCACGGGCTTTCAACATGCCAATGAAGAGATGCTCAACACCGATGAAGAAATGCTGCATGCGCGCCGATTCCTGACGGGCGTTGATCTGAATGTCTTTGAGAGTGATGTCACTCATTCAGCGCTCCATCCTGAATGCGAAACCAAGTGCGCCCAACGCGGAATAACTGGCCTAATTCGATAGGAATACTGCCGCTGACGCGGGCTTCATCATCATCGCTGAGTTCAATGAAGGTGCCATTTTTGCTGTCGCAGTCTTCCAGCCACCAACGCTGCGCGCGAAAGTGGACTCTGGCATGGTATCGGGAGGCGAAACTATCGTAACGCAGCCAGATTTCGTTGTCTTCTTTGCGGCCAAAACGGATGATCCATGCCCCATCGCTGGAGAGACCATCGCCATTTTCAGCAGACAGCGCGATGAGGTGGCCGTCTTCGACGCCGCTCATAAACATTATTTCAACAGAGATATCCATAGAGGATAAGCGAACCTTTGAGAAAATCAAAAGGCAATTTTTATTGAGTATACTCGCAATTTGAGGGAAAGCGTAATGCGCGGGGGATGTTTGGGGAAACTCATTATGGGCGGTGAATGATGTTTGTTCGCCGCCCATAATTTACAGCATGATAGGTTTGTTTACTGCTGCGCCCAATATGCTAAGAGCGCGATAAAAGTAGCGTTGGCGTCAATCGTCGGCTCGTTCGATGCCCACGATTCCCAATTGTCAGTGTAGCGTAGGGCGGGAGGCACGCCAATTTCCCACAGCATTTCCAGCGCCGAATCGCCGCCTGCGTTTTGGCTATTTGCGCCTTCAGTGACGTAACCGGGCACGGCCTGTTGATTGTGATAGCTCACGTTGTGATGTGGATACAACGTTGGGTCAGAGCCGATTCCGGTGATGTACATTTTTGCCAGCGGGTTGATGCCTAGCACGTACTGCGCTTGTTGAAGCGCCGCGTGTACAAAGCTCTCATTGGGGAAAAGCTGGTTGGCAAGCATTAGGTATAAGCCATGCGCTAGTGCCACCTGATTGGAACCCCAAACGTACTCAAAGCCGCCAACGCTGTCATTCAGGGATACGCCATAGCCGGACATGAGCGAGACATCAAGGATTTGCTGCGCTTGCGCCTGGAACACTTCTGCGACGCTGGCCCACGTGGTTTCGTCGGCATTATCTGCCGTCAGGTAGGCATACAGCGCCATGGGATATGCGTTCGCCCATGACATGGCCTGATTGCGATCTGGCGAAACTGCCGCGAAATAGGCTGCGAAAGCGGTTTCAAAGGCCGTGTCGCCGGTGGCGTTAAACAACTCGGCCGCCGCCCACATGCGCGGCACATCTTCTGTGCCGACGAAATCATAGCCGCCTTGCATGGGGTATTCGCTCACGGGGGGATTCTGGAATCCGCCCTCTGGGAATTGCTCAGGATGCTGCTCTAGCCATGCCCATGCCTGCTGCGCGGCGCTCAACAGCGTTTCGGCGTAGGCTGCGTCGTAATTGGCGTAAACCCGCGCGGCTTGGGCCATCACCGCTGCGAAATAGGCGGTATCGGCGCTTGAGACTTCAAAAACGTATAACTGCGAGGTGTCTTCTGCGGGAAGCGCGCCGTAATAGGGAAGGCTGCGCGTCGTGACTTTGTGGTGTACCGCGCCATCTTCGCGCTGCATTCTCAACAGCCAATCCAATTCCCAACGAATTTCGTCCAGTAAGTCGGGTAGATCGTTGCCGCTTTCTGGAATGTTGAGCGAAACGTCAGTGAAAAATTCGGGGTTTGCGTTAAAGCCGACCAGCATTTGCCCGACGGCGAATGCCGCAGTGGGGATATAGCGCCCAAAATCGCCGGCATCGTACCAGCCGCCGGAAACGTCAATGGGGGTGCTGGAGTCGTCGCCCCAGAGGATGGCAGGCTCAAGATGGCCGGCTTCGAGGTTGATGCCGCTGATTTCTGTATCGTTGATGGCGATGCCGCTGCGGCTCAAATAGAGCGCGCGCGCGACGAGATTCAAAGGCGCGGCGTAGATATTTTCAGCGATGACGAATGGGTAACTGACATCGCCGGTATCGAGGACGATGTGGTATGTGCCGGGCGTGTCGAGAGCGTCGAATCGCCCCAAAAAGATTTCTTGTTGGGTATCGGCATCAAGCCCCCACGATTCGCCTTGCCCTTCGTAAACCACTTCGCCGGTTGCATCATCTACGATGGTGAAGGTGCTGACGGGAACAGTGGCTACGAACAGCTTTTGATCTTGTGGGCGATACCCTACCTGACTTGCACGCACGACGGGCAGATCGCTGAAAAGATCGCTGGCATCCGGCGGTTGGTTGAGATTGGTATCGGAAATGACGCGGAAATCATCAAACCAGAACGTGCCGGCGGGGGCTGAGGAATATTCAAAGGCGATTTCAAAGCCGGTGACTGAATTAGGGACAAATTCCATGATGCCTTCTTCGCCAACCCACATCAACCGTTGGAAGCAGTCCCATTCAAGGGTGACGGTCACCCAATCTTCAACGCTGCCTTCTGGCGTGGTGAAGGCGCAGCCGAAAGGCGTCACGCCGGGGGATGCTGACGATGTTTGCGTAGAGTCGGCAATATGCAGCACGATGTTGAGCGGCAGGCCAACTTCGCTGGCACGCATTTGGAAGATGATGCCTTGCCCCGCCTGCCAATCATATGAGAAACCATAATTGAAGCCGATGCCTGAGTAGCCGTCTGCTACAAGCGTAGTTTCTAAGCGAAGGGATGCTGAGCCATTAAAAACGACTTCTGTATCGAGGGCTGCGCTAAAGGTTGAGCCGGTATCATCGCTGTACGTCCACCACTGCGACGAGAAACCGTCACTGTATTCCGAGTCGAAATCATCGATCAGCGTGACTGCCACCACATCTTGCGCGGCTACCGCTGAAAAGCTGAGCAGCGCCAATAACATAAGCAGCAGGATGTTACGGTTTATCTTCATAACGCTGTCCTTGTATTCAGAAAGATCGTTAAATATGGGGGGATTATAGAAGATAATATTGAGAGACGGAAGAAAATGAAGCGGCCATATTTAGAGACTCTCAATTGAAGCGAAATTGAGGGGGCGGGATGGGGGATTGGGGGAAGAATGACGGTGATTGGTTTGGGGGGCGGAACGGACAACGCATGCGTTGTCCCTACGGCGGAATGCTTGACCGGTTTGGCAGGCTGTGTTATCTTCTCTTTTAATGCAACTTTACAAATGAATACCTACGTACTCTTATCCAGAGCGGTGGAGGGATCGGCCCTTTGAAACCGCGGCAACCGCGTCCTTGTGACGAATGGTGCTAACTCCGACAGAGATGTCTGAAAGATGAGAGCGTTCTACCAGCATAACTGCCTGCTAGGCGCGACATCAAAAGACTTCTTTGGGAAGTCTTTTTTGTTAGCTAGTGCCTGAAATGAATGGAACGGGCACTGATGATTTAGTTGAGAGGATGATTGGCTCAGATGGACGAACAACTGCACAATTTTCTGAATGCCTCTGAAAATGATACGCCGGACAATGGCAGCAGCACGCGATCGGTGCATGCGGGGACACGGCGGAATAAGGCATCCAACAGCCTGACCGAGCCAGTAGTGCAAACGGCGACGTATACGTTTCGTGATACGCAAGACCTGATTGATTTCATGGAGCGTAAGACGTGGGGCGATGGCGATGACCGCGAGGAATATGGTCGTTACGGCAACCCGACGGTGAATGCGGTGGAGCGCCGTTTGGCGGCGCTGGATGGCGGCGATGATGCGGTGCTGTACGCATCGGGGATGAACGCGACGACTTCGGCGCTGCTGACGATTTTATCGTCTGGGTCGCACATCATCATGACGGATGATTGTTACCGCCGCACGCGGCAATTCTGCCAGACATTTCTGGTGCGATTGGGCGTTGAAACGACGATTGTGCCGATGGGCGATTATGAGGCGATGGAGGCGGCGATCATCCCTAAGCGCACGCGGATGATCATCTCGGAAAGCCCGACGAATCCCTACCTGCGGATTGCCGATTTGGAGAAGCTGGCGGCGCTGGGGCAAAAATATCGGGTGCTGACGATGATTGACAGCACGTTTGCGACGCCGATCAACCAGAGACCGCTGGAGTGGGGCATTGACTTTGTGATCCACAGCGCCACGAAATATTTGAGCGGGCATAACGATATTTTGGCGGGGGTGATTACGGGGCGCGGCGATAAGATGAAGGCGCTGCGCGATGGGCGCGGCATTTTGGGGGGGATGGTTGATCCTCATGCGGCGTTCCTGCTGGATCGCGGGATCAAGACGCTGGGCGTGCGAATGGGGCAGCAGAATGCGAATGCGTTTGCGGTGGCGAATTATCTAGAGGGGCATCCTGCGATTGAGCGGGTATGGTATCCAGGGCTGCCTTCGCATCCAGATTATGAGGTGGCCGTAGAGCAGATGGTAGGCTTTGGCGGTGTGGTCACGTTTGAGGTGAAGGGTGACCTAAAGACGGCCAGCGACTTCATTGATCGGGTGCGGATTCCGTATATTGCGCCGAGTTTGGGCGGCGTGGAAAGCCTGATTGAGCAGCCGGCGCTGGTGAGCTATTACGATAAGACCACTGAAGAACGGCTGGCATTAGGGATGAAGGATAATCTGGTGCGCTTCGCCGTAGGGATTGAAGACACCGACGATATTTTGAACGATCTTGAGCAGGCTTTGGCGGCCGTGCCGACGTATAAAACCCATGTGCGCCAATTGGCGGCGATGTGGGAACAGCGATTCCGGACGTAGCCGCACGGCGGGGGTTGAAAGAAGGGGGCATAATACATTATGCCCCTACGGGTGTCCGGGCAAGGGGGGGAAATGGACAAGGCATGCCTTGTCCCTACGGGTGGTTTTACGGCGGTAATTGATGAATTAGGCGCGGGCGAATTGAACGCTTTCGATGATGGCGCGGATGGCTTCAATCGAGTCGGTGGCATCATGGATGTGATTGGCATAAGGCGATTCGATGCCGTCAAGCTCGCCGCGATGATAGCTGATGGTGGCTTCGGCATCTTTGAGGACATGGCCGGTGAGGATGCCGACGACGGTTTCGCCGCGCTGAATTTCCCCTTTTTCAACCAGTTTACGGATGCCAGCGACAGAACAGGCTGAGGCCGGCTCACAGCCAATGCCTGAAGCGTCGATCATCGCTTTGGCATCCATGATTTCCTGATCGGTGACTTCTTCGACAACGCCTTCTGTCCACTGAACAGCGCGAACGGCTTTTGGGTAATTCACGGGGCTGCCGATCTTGATGGCGGTGGCGATGGTTTCGGCGTGCATCGGTTGGAAATGGGCGAATCCGGTTTGATAGGCGCGGTAGAGCGGATTTGCGCCTTCCGCCTGAATGATGGCGATGCGCGGTAATTTGTCGATGAGGCCAAGCGTATGAAGCTCGCGCAGACCTTTGCCGAAAGCCGAACTGTTGCCGAGATTGCCACCGGGGCAGACGATCCAATCGGGGGCTTTCCAGCGCAACTGCTGCATGATCTCGAACATGATGGTCTTTTGACCTTCCAAGCGGAAGGGATTGACCGAGTTGAGGACGTAAATATCGAGTTCGGTGGAAAGCTGGCGCACTAATTGAATGTTGCGGTCAAAGTCGGCATCTACGCGAATACAGGCCGCGCCATAGGCGACTGCTTGCGAGAGTTTGCCGATGGCGATCTGCTTATTCTGAAAGAGGACGATGCCTTGCAGCCCGGCGAAAGCGGCGTAAGAGGCAAGCGAAGCCGATGTGTTGCCGGTAGAGGCGCAGGCGACGCGATTCATGCCTAGCACGCGAGCTTGAGAGACGCCGCCGGTCATGCCGCGATCTTTGAACGAGCCGGTGGGATTTTCGCCTTCATGCTTCAGATAGAGGGTTTTGATGCCGGCATAATCGGCTAGGCTTTGACGTTTATAGAGATTGGTATTGCCTTCGGGGCGGCTGACGATGAGATCGAAAGGGATTTCAGGATTGACCAGCTCTTTATAGCGCCAGACGCCGCTGTTATAGGGGGCATCGAGCGAGCCAAGCCGCGAATCGAATAACTCGCGTGAGACCTGTGAGCGGAGCGCATCGAGATCATGGATCACGTCTAACAGGCCACCGCAGCCCGGACAGGTATAGATAACCTGCGTCGTTGGGTATTGATGACCACAGTCCATACATTGTAAGATGCTGCCCATGAGTTCCTCTTGCTTGCTGTGACGAAATGCCCACCGCTAAATTACGTAAAGTAAAGGATAACATTGCTGATGCCGTTGTCTAGTGCAGAGGTGTTTGCCCCTGCCACCGTCGCTAATCTTGGTGTAGGGTTTGATATTTTGGGGCTGGCGGTGGATGGGGCGGGGGATTCGGTTCGCGCTGAGCTGACCGATGCGCTTGGCGTCAGCATTCTTGAGATTAGCGGCGATGATGGCAAACTTCCCCGCGATCCCCTGAAGAATACAGCCAGTATCGCCGCAGCTTCGGTGCTGAAAGCGGTCAGTGCAGATCAGGGCGTGGCGTTGGTGATCCGCAAAGGGCTGCCGCTCGCCAGCGGGTTGGGCAGCAGCGCGGCCAGCGCGGTTGCAGGCGCAGCGGCGGCTAACGCGGTTTTGGGCGAACCACTGACGCGAGATCAGCTGTTGGAACACGCCCTAGAGGGTGAGGCGGCGGTGAGCGGCTATCATGCCGATAACGTTGCGCCGTGTTTGTATGGCGGAATTACACTTTCTTACGGGATTTATGCTGACGAAATTGAGCGCCTGCCCGTTCCGGTGGGGTTGTATCTGGCGCTGATCACGCCGCGCATCGCGGTGCCGACGGCAAAAGCGCGGGCGGTGCTTCCGGCGACTGTGCCGTTGAAAACGATGGTGAAACAAACCGCAGGGGTCGCCCGGCTGATCAGCGCGATTTATCGGGGTGATATAGAGCAGATGGCGGCGGCGATGGAAACGGACAGCGTGGTTGAACCGGCGCGGGCGCATTTGATTCCGCAGATTGCTGAAGCGCGGGCGCTGGCAAAAGAGGCGGGCGCGCTGGCGCTGGTGATCAGCGGGGCAGGGCCGACGCTGTGCGCAGTTTGCGATGATGTGGATGCGGCAAATTTGACTTTGCAGGCGGTGACGGCATTGTATGACGATGCGGGCATTGGCGCGGACAGCAGGCTAGGGCGCGTTCTTGAAAGCGGCGCTTACGTTCGTTAGGCGGGCGTATTCGGAGAGGTGAGGCAGGTTGTGGGGCGGCGTTCCGGTTAAAAGGCGGCCATGATAGTACCATTCCCCGTTTGTGAAATTGTTGACAAAGGGAGGTTGAATTTCTATACTCACCTCTCGCAAAATAGATTTTTTTGCGTGATTAGGCACTGAAAGAGTCCTTATGGTTGAACAAGTTAAAAACTACATTGCGGGTCGTTGGGTTGATTCTCAATCTGGCGAAAGATTCAACAGCGTTAACCCTGCGACTGAAGACGTTCTCGCTTCTGCCCCTGACAGCAACAGCCAAGATATAGAAGCTGCCGTTCAAGCGGCGAAAGCGGCATTCAAAGAATGGCGGCTCGTGCCAGCGCCGCGCCGCGGTGAGATTTTATATCGCGTGGCGCAGATTCTGGAACAGCGCAAGGAAGCCCTTTCCAGCGTAATGACGCAGGAAATGGGCAAGGTGTTGACCGAAGCGCGGGGCGATGTGCAAGAAGCCATTGATATGGCTTATTTTATGGGCGGTGAAGGCCGGCGTATGCACGGCTATACCGCGCCTGTGGAGATGCCGAATAAGTTTGGCATGGCGCTGCGCGAGCCGGTGGGTGTGGTGGGGCTGATTACACCGTGGAATTTCCCGGTTGCAGTGCCAAGCTGGAAGATGCTGCCGGCGCTGGTGGCAGGCAATGCGGTAATCTGGAAGCCGAGCGAAGAGACGCCGTATACTGCGGCGGAATTTGTGAAAGTATTTGAAGAAGCGGGGCTGCCGGCGGGCGTGCTGAACCTGGTGACAGGGGCGGGCGCAGTTGGCGGCGCATTGGTACAGAATCCTGGCGTGCGGGTGATTTCGTTCACTGGCTCTACGGAAACTGGCACGAAGGTCTATACATCAGCGGCGGCGCTGGGCAAGAAGGTGGCGCTGGAGATGGGCGGCAAGAACGCGATCATCGTGATGGATGACGCGAATCTTGAGCTGGCGGCACAGGCGATCACCTGGAGCGCCTATGGTACGACGGGGCAGCGCTGCACGGCGACCAGCCGCTTGATCGTTCATCGGAATGTGGCTTCACAACTGATTGAGGCGCTGGCGGCGAAGGCGCACACTTTGAAAGTGGGCTACGGCATTGAGGCTGGCGCCGAAGTTGGCCCATTGGTGAACCAGAGGGCGCTGGATAAAGTTGAAAAATACGTGGCGATTGGCCGCGATGAAGGTGCGCGGGTGGCGTTTGGCGGTGCGCGGGCGGAAGGGCGGGGCTATTTCTATCAGCCTACGTTGTTTGCAGACGTGACCCGCGATATGCGAATTGCCCGCGAGGAAATTTTTGGCCCGGTGCTTTCAGCGATCACGGTTGATTCGCTGGAAGAAGCAATTGACGTGAATAACGAGGTGATTTACGGCCTTTCGAGCAGTATTTTCACTGAAAATGTGAATGCGGCGTTCCGGGCAATACGCGACCTGAGTACGGGGATTGTGTATATCAATCACGGCACGACGGGCGCGGAAATTCAGTTTCCGTTTGGCGGCACACGCGGCACCGGTAACGGGATGCGCGAGGCGGGGCAGACGGCGTTAGATTCATTCACAGAATGGAAGTCGGTCTACGTGGATTACAGCGGGCAATTGCAGCGCGCGCAGATTGACAATCGTGAATGAAAGATCGTTTTCAAGGCTAGTGTATGCAGAACATGAAATTTGACTGATACCTGTGTTAAAATAGGATTCGATGGACGTTAACCCACAACCGCTTTATTGGGAAGCGACCTACGAAATAGTGCTTGCACTTATAGAACAATATCCTGATATTGATCTTGATCAGGTCGGGATTGAACAACTGAATGGGTGGGTGATTTCGCTCCCACGATTTGCCGACGAACCGGCACTTGCGAACGAAGCAATACTCATGGAAATTTTGCGTGAGTGGTATGAGGAGGTCAGCGCCAGATGAGCAGTCTGGATTTGCGCCAACTGCACGATACGGAATTCCCGATCCCGGATGAGATGCAGGGAAACCTTGCGATCACCAGTTTAAGCAAGGTTTATAACTGGAGTCGCCGCTCTTCCGTGTGGCCGATGCTTTTCGGTTTAGCCTGCTGCGCGATTGAAATGATCGCCACGGCAGCGGCACGGTATGATACTGCGCGATTTGGGATGGAAGTGATGCGTGCCAGCCCACGCCAAAGCGACTTGATGATTGTTTCTGGTACGGTGACGAAGAAGATGATCGTGCCGATTGTGCGGTTGTATAACCAGATGCCAGAGCCGAAATATGTGCTGGCAATGGGCGCCTGTGCCAGCGGCGGCGGGCCTTTTAAAGAAGGCTACAACGTGGTTTCGGGCATTGACCAGTATGTGCCGGTGGATGTGTACGTTCCGGGATGCCCGCCCACGCCGCAAGCGTTGATCAACGGTTTGATCGCCCTGCAAAAGAAGATTGACGGGCAATCGCTCGCTAATATGGACGAGGTGCCGTGGTATGGCGTGGGGCCATCTGACCCTGTGCCGATACCGATTCTGGGGCCGGATATTATTGATCCCCGCCAGATGGGCTTAATTCGCCAGCAGGCGATGGCAGCGGCGGCAGGGCAACCTTATGGCTTGCGTGAACTGCCAACGGTGCCAATGAAGATTGTGTCGAAGACCGGATCTGCGGCGGGGATGGTGGAGGTTGCTGCTATTGCTGTAGTGGATGAAGCGGCAGAAGCTGACCGCAAAGCGCGACGCCAAGATGCCGTGGCCCGTAAGCGCGCGTTTCTGGCGAAGAGTTAGGACGTTCTGAATCATGACTGATCAAATGATTGCCCCTGTTCGCCCTGAAACTGTTGATATAGATGCAGCAATCGGTATCTTGAAAGAACGATTTCCAGATGCCGTGAAGGATGATACCCGCGAAGGGTACGGCGGCGTGATTGTGGAGCGCAGCCAGCTTGTTGAAATTGCGACTGTAATGCGCGATGAACTGGGATTTGACTATCTTTCCAGCGCAACGGCGGTGGACTATCTGGGCATTGAAGATTCAATGGAGATGGTCTATCACGCTTATCGCACAACTGGCGGAAACCCGCTGGTCTTTAAGGCGCAGACCCCGCGTGAAAATTCGAGCGTTCCTTCGCTGATTGATATTTGGCCGGGCGTAGATTTCCAGGAGCGCGAGGCTTACGATTTATACGGTATTGCATTCCCCGGACACCCGAACCAGAAGCGCATTTTGATGTGGGAAGGCTTTAACGGCCACCCGATGCGCAAAGACTGGAAAGAGGCTTATTACGAGGAAGAACACAAGCCGTTCGACAGCCGCTGGCCGAAGGGGATGGTGCGCCGCGCGGAAGAGCTGAACGTTTATGGCAAGAACGTAGAATATCCGGCAGATTTTGACTTGAGCCGCCTAAGCGACGATACCGAATCATCGTTATATGCGGGCATGGGGCTGGGTGTTAACGTTGAGGCGCTGGACAGCACCGATGAACTGAAAACTGATCGTCTGGTCGTCAACCTTGGGCCGCATCACCCAAGCACACATGGTGTGTTCCGAATGGTGGTGACGCTAAACGGCGAAACTATTGAGACGCTAGAACCGGTGATGGGCTATCTACACCGCAATCATGAGCAAATTGGCGAGCGCAATGCGTGGCTGTACAACATGGCGTTTACCGACCGGCTTGATTACATTTGCAGCATGAGCAATAACCTTGGCTACGCGCTGGCGGTGGAGCAGTTGATGTCTCGCGGCATGCGCTACACGCCTCCGACGTATCGCGCGGAAGTGATACGGGTGTTGATGGTGGAGCTGACGCGCATTGTGAATCACCTGTGGGCGATTGGCTTCCTGCTCAATGACCTTGGCGCGTTCTTCACGCCTGCGCTGTACGCGATTGCCGAACGTGAGAAGATTTTGGACTTCTTCGAGGCGACGGCAGGATCGCGATTGATGTGCAATTACATGCGCTTTGGCGGCGTATTCAAGGACTTGCCAGAGCGGATTCGCAGTACCGCGAACCTGATCAACGACAAGGTGCGCGATTTTGACACGATGCAATATATCACCGAGTTGATTACCGAGACGCTGCCGCGCGCGGTAGATGAACTGGATCGCTTTCTGACCGACAGCGAAATTGTCAAGACGAGGACGATTGGCGTCGGTTACCTGCCTAGAGAAACGGCGATTGCTTACAGCGCGGCGGGGCCATTATTGCGCGGAAGCGGCGTGGCCTACGACGTGCGCCGAGCAGAACCCTACAGCATTTACCCTGAGCTGGATTTTGACGTGGCGGTACGCTACAACGGCGATATCTATGATCGCTATCTCATCCGTATTGACGAGATGCGCGAAAGCCTGCGGATTTTGAAGCAGATTTTGCCACGCCTTGAACGGACAAAGGGCGAGAGCTTCTTCGCGGGGAACAAAGCGGTCTATATGCCGCGGGTGGCACTTGGTGAAGCCTATGGCCGCGTCGAAAATCCAAAGGGCGAGCTTGGCTATTACGTGGTTTCGCAGGGCGATCCGAAAGGGCCGCAGAACCCGTGGCGGTATCATGTGCGCGCACCAAGCTTCATCAACCTGACGGCATTGGGGCAGATGTGCAAGGGACAGAAAGTGGCCGACGTGGTTGCTATTCTGGGCAGCATTGACATTGTATTAGGCGAGACTGATCGCTAGAAACCATCAACCAGCGGCACAGCAAAGGCTGAGCGAGTGCCACTTTTTGCAAGGAGACGCCTTAATGTATGGAGTTGGCATCCTAAAAGGTCTCGGCGTAACCATTCGCCACTTTTTCAATACGTATGTAGAAGATCTGCGCTACGTTGGCAAAAAGCTGAACAGCACGCAGGAATTTGAACGCCGACAGGGCGTTGGTTCTTCCGGTCTTTATACAGTGCAATACCCGGAAGAGAAGATTGCGGTTCCAGAGCGCTTCCGCTTCGTGCCGTTTTTGGTGGTAGAAGATGAGGATCACCCAGAGCGACCGGGGCATGACTGGTGCACCGCCTGCGGCATTTGCGCTAAAGTTTGCCCGCCGCAGTGTATCTGGATTGTGCGTATGGAAGATCCGGTCACGAAGCGCCCGATACCTCAACCGGAAGCCTTCTTCATTGATATTGATATTTGCATGAACTGCGGTTTTTGCGCTGAATTCTGCCCGTTTGATGCGATCAAGATGGATCATGATTACGAGATGGCGGATTATGACCGCACCGGCGTGCATATTCATGACAAGGATAAGCTGTCCAAGCCATTCAGCTATTGGCGCTCGATTGCGCCGACGACGGCATGGGAAGAAGCGAATGATCGCGGCGGTTGGGAACATATCGATATTATTAAGCAGAAACAAAAGTCCGGCGCACCGATTGCCAAGCCTGGCCCTGCGTGGGACTCCCCGTATGTGCCGCCGATTGTGCCGGTGAAGGAAGAAGCGCCTGCGGAAGTGGCAGCGACAGAAGCGCCTGTGACGGGCGAGCCTGCCCCCGCGGCGGCTGAAGCTGCTGCAGCGCCCGCTGAGATGTCTGCGGAAGATGCTGCGAAGGAAGAGCGCCGCAAGAAGCGTGAGGCTGCGCTTGCGCGGAAGCATGCGAAAGAACAGGGCGGCGAAGGCTAACAACTGCCGGGCTGCGTTTTCAATTCATACGGGGCGGCCTTGCAGGTCGCCCCGCTGTTTTTATAGTTAAAAGTGGGCAGGGCGCGCACTGCCCCTAACAAAAATATTCTCGATGTTGAGACCATTCTCGCTAATTTAGGGCAAGAGAATTTTTAAGATAAACGCTATAATAATTATAAGGTTCTAGCGCGAGTTGTTCACTGGAGATCTGATGACAGACCTAAAATCACAGGTGATGGCTGCCTTAAGTTCAGTCATTGAACCTGAACTACACCGCGATATCGTATCCCTGAATATGGTGCGCGATCTGGAAATTGAAGGAAACACGGCGAAATTCACGATTGTGCTAACAACGCCGGCATGCCCATTGAAACACGTGTTTGTAGCTTCGTGCAATAAAGCGGTGGTGGGCGTGGTGCCGGGCATTGAACATCTGGATATTTCGTGGGATTCGCAGGTGCCAACAGACCGCAATATTCAGGGGCGGTTGGATGTGCCGATGCGCTGTATCATCGCGGTTGCCAGCGGCAAGGGTGGCGTAGGCAAGAGCACGGTTGCGATCAATTTGGCGGTGGCGCTTGCGGAAGCTGGCGCGAACGTCGGGCTGATAGATGCGGACATTCTGAACCCGAATATCCCGATGATGGCTGGGGTAGGTAATGGGCGGCCACGCCTTGTTGATCAGAAATTGATCCCGATTGAGGCCTATGGCGTGAAACTGATCAGCACGGGTTTTCTGATGGATCCGGACAAGCCGCTGATCATGCGTGGGCCGATGCTGCACAGCGCGATACGCCAGTTTTTTATGGATGTGAACTGGGGTGAATTGGATTATATGATTGTAGACCTGCCGCCGGGTACGGGCGATGCGCCGCTTTCGCTGGCGCAGTCTTTCCCGCTGACCGGCGCGATTATCGTGACGCAGCCGCAAGAAGTGGCGCTGTCTGATGCGCTGCGCGGGGCGGCGATGTTTGAGACGTTGAATGTGCCGGTGCTGGGCATTGTTGAGAATATGGCCGGCGATTTCTTTGGCGAAGGCGGCGGCGAACGGTTGGCAGAACAGCGCGGTTGGGAATTTCTGGGCAGCGTGCCGCTGGATGCTGAGGTTCGTAAGGGTGGCGATTATGGGCGCCCGGTGGTTGCGGATAAGCCAGATACACCGGCGGGCGCGGCGTTTCAAGTATTGGCAGAGCGCATTGCCGCACGCGCAAGTGTGGTGATGCTACAGGCGGCGGAAACACCATCCGTGGCGGTGATCGGGTAGATCGAATCCGCCATCGGGGGGACTTGTGTAAAAGCACGCCGAAGTTTCGGGCGAGGGGGCGATCTGCCAGGTTGCCCCTACAGACTATTTGTGATGACCCGTAGATTTAAGAAGGCGATCTCACGCCGTTTGGCGGAGATTTAGTCATCCATGCCGATGACTTGAATATCGCTGCTGCTTCCGGGCGGGTTATAACGCCCGATGAGCACCCAGAAGCCAAAATTCAGGATCAGCGCGAGGATCAAGGCCGCCCATGCTTCGGCATGATAGCCGCGTGACCACACGAACCAGCGGAGTAATTCGGCAACGATCAAGAAGATAATGATCACCAGCAGCCGGCGGCGGCGTTCGGTGCGCTGGATGATAAATAGAATCGCGCTAAAAATTAGAGTCAAAAGCAGTGTGATGCCTGCGTTCATAATTGGGCTAAACTTTCACCAAGACCAGCTCGCTCCTTCAGAGTGAGGGGAACAAGACGCGCCTTGTCCTTACGAAATTAACTGTGAATATAGCCGGTGTGATTTAGGCTGCCGGCCATATGATTGATGCACCATCTTCGCGCCAATTATTGATGTTGTCGAGGTTGACCTCGCCATAGGGAGGGGAGAACTCTGCACAATCCCGCGCCTGTTGATCTATCGCAATATCTGCGCGCGGCTGGATCATCGGGCTGTCAGGGTTGAAATAATTCCATGTTGCGCGTGAAATGCCCTCGATGAGTGTCCATGCACGTTGATAGCTGAAGAAATCAGCATTTTCCCAGAGAAATACAGCGATCACATAATTACGGCCATTGGGTGGGAAGACGATGCCAGCATCCCCGTGTATGTTATCCAGCCAACCGTTCTTATGGGAGATCGGGGTGTTGGCGGGTATACCACCTTGAATCAGGCGGCCTAAATCATTGGCGCTCATGATATTGAGCATACGGCGGCATTCATCCTGAGTGAATTCACCCTCACGGTATACCGCCATCAAGCCGGAACCATACATCGCACAGTCGTAAATCATGCTGAAGAGGGTGCCAAGATCTTCGGTTGTGGTCTGATTATAAGGATCGGCGCCAGTGGAATAATTTGAATTGGGGGCGGTAGTTGGCGCAGGAATTGAGCCAAGCTGCTGGTCGCCACCAAGATACAGCGGCGCAGAGATATAGGAATTTCGCTGACCAACATATTGCATGGTATTGGTGACATCGGCGATGCCTGCATAGAGGTCATCACGGCCAATGAGCTGCATGAGTAGATTTGAGGAACTGTTATTGCTGCAAAGTAGGGATTGTACCATCAAAAAGGCTTCATCTTCGCTTGGCGCTGTGACCAGATGGCGGAAATAATCGGTAAGGATCGAGACTTTTACGGTACTGGCAGCAGAAACGGCAACGTCGCTGAGGATATTGACCTCGGCGCCGCTTTCGAGATCCATGATGAACACCGAAGCAAGCGAAGATTGGCCGTCATAAATGAAGCCTTCGGAGTCCAGATAGCCGATGATCATCGTGCGCAAGGCATCAATATCGGGTAGATCGGCGTTCTGACCGGTGACAGGCAAGGTTACTTGACGATTGGAGGGATCTCGCAGCGCGGCGTCAACAAGCTGAACAGCACGATCAACATCCAACTGGTAACCGCTGCCGCCGGTGCGAAGGGTAAGGGTTTGCAGATCGTAGCTGGCATCGCCGGGAGAACGGTCATAACGGGCGGCAACATCACTTAAGAACCCGTCAAGAAGGCGTTCTTGATAATCGGCAGAAAGCTCGATATTCAGGGTTTGCTGATTTTGTTGGCCGGTCAGATAAGCGACGAAACGCCCCCAGAAAGAAGCTTCGCTCTGACTGGCGGCGCGGGCAGCAGCAAGCATGGACTCTTGATTGGTGCGAAAACCAACGGCGGCGGGGTCTAGTAAAATTGGGCTGTCGGCATACCAGAGTGTGATGGGTTGGGCGTAGGCTTGTTCCCAGCGGGTGACGGCTTCCACTGCGGAAAGGCCGCCAACGTCAACCCCACCCACCTGCACATCTACGGAAAGCGTGTCAATTTGCTGGCTGAAACGGATAAGTTCAAGCGCGAACAGCCCCAGTGCGAGGAAAATGCACAGCCATGATACAAGCGTGAGTATAGGCAGACGCCGCCCGCGCCGCTTGGTGCCAAGTCCAGTTAAGCCTGTTGCCATAAGAATATAAGTGACTCGTTTGACAGTGAACAGCGAGTCTACATTTCCCCGTAAGCCACGTCAACGCTGATCGTTAAGCGGTTCGCCTACGAGTGTTCTTTCGAGTACACGAATTTTATATGGGATCAATGTTTCCTACGGTTAGAATGTAGTATACTTGTTGTTGCAAAAACTGTACCTCCAAGGGGAGCCGCCGTGACGCCCTCATCCAACTTTTTCAACATGTTGGTCGTTTCCCCCGGTAATCTAATCTATTACCTCGCGGTGTTTGCGATTTCGCTGGCCGCGCTATTTATGTCGCTGGGCATACGAAAGCGCGGGCGCGTTGGTCAGATTTATACAACGGCCACCGTGGGTACTGTGATCGCGTGGACGCTGCTGATGCTAAGCGCCCTATTTTCTCTGGTGAGCAACACCTCGCCGGATGCGATTTTGCCGCCGATTGATCGTCTAGTACAAACGCTGGTCATTTTGCTGTTGGGCTGGGCATTTTTAACCGCAGATCATGAGCGATTTGGGCGCGCTGGCCCGGCACTTCTGCTGATATTGATGGCGTGGACGGCGATTGGCTATATCGTTACCGGCATTGAGTGGGCGTCGGCATACAGCACTCAAGATTTCAATTCCTTCACCTATGGTTCAACATGGACGCTGATACCACTATTGGCGTGTTTGTTTGGCGCCGGCGTTTGCGTCGTCTTCTTCAGAAGGATCAAGGATGCGCCATTAAAGCTGGTGTTCTTCGGTGTTTTGATCATCGGGTATGCGGGTACGCTGATGACAACGGCACAAGGCACGCTGGAAGGTGATTATTCCGGTATTCAGCGGATTGCTTTCCTCGCCGCGATGCTGCTAACGCTGGGGGTAATTTACCGGCAGGTGCTTGATACGTTTGAGTTACCGGCGCAAAAGGATGCGCAAAACCCCATTTCGCAGCAATCGCGGCCTGTGGCTACGATTCCGGATGCTTCAACGCTGCAACCGCTGCCGGTTGTGCCGCCAGTTGTTTCGGAGCGCGAATCTGCACAATTGATGAAAGCACTGGGGATTATGCTGGAGAAGGCTTCCCCGGATGCAATTCCAGAGCGTATTGTTCAGGCTACGCTGAACACCCTCAAAGCGGAAATTGGCGCGTTGTTGAGCTTGCAAGATAACAGCTATGCTGAGATTTTTGTCGGCTATGACCGCACGATGAATCGCAGCATTAAGGCAATTTCGGTGAATATGGAACGCCAGCCGACGCTGAAAAATGCGATTGAGCGGCGTTTGCAGCGGCCACTTTTTCCAGATCGTAATGCTGAAGAACTGCCCGATCTGTATTCACGCCTCGATATTGAGTCGGTAGGGCCGACGTATTTTCAGCCGCTGGTGAGTGATGGGGAACTGCTGGCGATACTGATGGTGGGGCTGCCCTACACGGCGCGGGAACTGACCGATCAGGAGCAGGAACTGCTGAAGGGGATCGGGATCATCGCCGCCAATTTGCTGGGATTAAGTTTTTCAGCGAAAAAGGCGCGTATGACTGCGGAAAGCCGCACGATTGAAGCCATGATGGCAGGCCGCCCGGTTGAAGAATTGGGCGATGACAGCGCGCTGACCCTGTGGAATGAGATGCGCGGCGAGCTAACGGCGGCTCATGACCAGATCGGGCAGCTTCAAGGGCATGTGACATCGCTTAAGATTCAACTTGATGATGAGCGCAGCCGGCTAGCAAAATCGCTTGGTGATACACAGGAAAGCCTCTCTATTTCGCAGCGGATTGTGACCCTGAATCAGGCGCACCAAAAGCTGATTGATGAACGCGATCAACTGGCAACACGGCTGCGTGAAGTTGAGGCGGCTATTTCGAGTACGCCGGGGAATGAAACGACTGACGTACTGCGCTCGTTGATTGATGTGCTACGCCGAGAGAAGGATGACCTGAACGGCCAGCGCGATAGGCTGCGGGCGGAATTGAATGAACTGCGGCGTTCTAGCGGCGATTGGATGCCGGAGAGCGTTAACGAGATGATTGAACGCATGGGCGAAGAAAAGGCGACTGCCGAACGCCAGCGCGATGAACTGACCGGAAAATTGAACGAGCTGGAGACGCGGCTTTCACTGATGGGGATTGCGGTTGTTGCGGGAAGCACGCCTGATGAGGTTGTGCAGCGGGAAACAGATCGCGAGAAAATTATACAAGCTCTGCAAAGTGAAGTGGCGAATATCGCAGCAGACCGCGAGGCGGTGAATAAGCAGAAAGATCGCCTACGCTCAGAGCGAGATGAACTGCTGCGCCGACAGGAGGAGATGCGTTCAGTACAGGCACGAGTGCTGGCAGAGAACGCCGCGTATGAACAGGAATTGACGGAAGCGCACGCCGATCTTCAGGATGTACGGCGCGAATTGCAGGCGCTTGCCGATCAGAAATCAACGTTGACGCAAGATCGTGATCGTTTGACGGCGGAGCGACAAGTATTAGAAACTGACCGCGATCAATTGATGGCACGGATTGAAGGTGATCGCAGTCGGTTACAACAGCTAGGCGTAGATGGTGTGGGCGCGCTAACCCGCATGATCGAAGAACTGACGGCGCAGCGCGGTATAGTTGAGCGCGAATTGAATGAAACCAAGAGCCAACTGGCGACGGTTGAGGATAAATTACAGGTTGTAGAAATTCGGGCAGCGTCGTTACAGCCGCAGGTGATCTATCGCCCGGATAACCCGGACGCGCTGGTGGGTATGGTGCAAGAATTACGCACGCCGATGACTTCGATTGTGGGCTATGTCGATCTGCTGCTGAATGAATCGGCGGGTATTCTGGGCGAAATGCAGCGTAAATTCTTGCAGCGCGTTTCGGCCAATGTACACCGATTGTCTACGATGATGGAAGACCTGATTGAGCTATCATATCTGGATGCGGGCAAAGTGTTGCTCAAGCCAGAAGCGATTGATCTGATTGGGGTGTTGGAAGATGCGATTACAAATGCTTCCGCGCCGCTCCGCGAAAAAGGTTTGACGGTTCATTTACAATTAGATGATGATGCTCCGCTGGTGTGCGCTGATCGTGAAGCGATGACCAAGATCATCGGCCAACTCCTGACCAATGCATATCTGGCTTCGCCACCGGGAACAGAGATTTTTGTGAGTGCGCGGCGTGAAACGCTGTCACGGCAGGTAAGCGGCGTGACGCAATCTTATGATGTGCTGCATATCCGTTTTGAAGACCGCGGCGGCGGCATCACACTTGAAGATCAACCGCGTGTATTTGCCCGCAAATATAAAGCTGAAAACCCGTTGATTCAGGGGCTTGGCGATACCGGCGTGGGCATGGCGATTGCTAAGGCGCTGATCGAGGCGCAGAACGGCGAAATCTGGGTTGATTCGCAGCCCGGTTCTGGCACATCATTCAACTTTGTTCTACCCGCGGAAATTGACACCGTACTGGAGCCATAAATGCGCCGTGATATAGGTAACGAAGTTGTCGTCGCTATCGTCGCGGTGTTGGTGCTGGCGTTTGCCCTTATCTTCGGCGTTATTCTCTCATTATCCAGTTCTGGAAGCCGTGGCGCGGTGTTAGCGCCGACGGCGGTTGTGGAAGAACCTACCCATGAGATGACGCATGAGAGCGTGGCTGCCGGGCAAAGTACCCTAGAGATTGACGCTGGCAGTACGAATACGGCCATTGCACAGACGCTGCAAGTGGGCACTCAAATAGTGCAGCTGCTCACCGCCAGCGCACAGCCAGAAGCAGCGACGCTGACCCCCGAAAACACGATGCTTCCAACGGAAGTACCGACGACAGAGGCCACAGAAACGCCTGCAAATACTATTTCCCCGACGATAACCGAACGGCCTACACAGGCAGATTCAACGCCGAGCGCCGTTCCAACGGAGGAAGCCACCGAAACCGCGACGCAAGAACCGGCAACTGAAACGCCGAATATTGCACAAACGCTGGAGGGCGGCACACAGATCGTGCAGTTGTTGACCGCTAGCGCGGAGGTATTTGCGACTCCGGACTATGCAACGACGGCTACGGCCGCTGCCTCAGTGGTTCAAGCATCAGAACTGACCGCAACACGCCCATTGGCACAAGATTTTGCCCGAACGGCTACGTCTATCGCGGCTGGTTTAGGGCAAACCATTCAACCGCTAAACACTGAAATCCCAACAGACACGCCGGAGCCGACGAATACCAACACGCCGCGCCCAACGGACACGCCGGAGCCGACGAATACTAACACGTCGCGCCCAACGAATACTGCCACTTCAACCAATACTATGGAGTCGCCGGGGCAGGCGACTGCAATTGCGCTTCCGACAGCGATTGAACTGCCATTTGATCTGCCGATACCGACCGTCATAATCGGGGCGGAAGTTCTATGTGCGCTGCCGATTGGCTGGACGACGTATACAGTTCAATCGGGAGATACGTTGTTTTCGATTGCACTAGCGGTTAACAGCACCGTGAATGATTTACGCGATGCGAATTGTCTCGCCAATATTGGAACACTGCCGCCGGGACTGCCGTTGTATGTGCCGTTTCCGATAGAAGGCGAATTACCAGAAGTGCAGGCGATTTACCCGGGGGCAACACCGGTGCCGGGCATGGTACAAATGGCGTTAGATGTTGGTGCTGAGGGCTGCGATACGGCCGGAGTCGTGCTGACTTCTCCGGTGATCGGGCAAGTGATAGAAACGGTCACGACGATTTACGGGACGGCGGATGACCCGCAGTTCTCGCGCTTTGAGATTTCGGTGCGGCCTGATGCCGTTGAGGACTATAACTTGTATCTGTATGTTGATGTGCCAGTACGGCGCGGCGCATTGGGGCAGATTAACCCGGCATTCTTTGGCGGCGGGATTCACTGGCTGCGATTACAGGTGTTTGATGGCGCTGGCAGCATAACTGGAAGCTGTTCAATTCCGGTGATTTTCCGCTGATAGGACTACGCGGTAGAGGAACGCCGATGCTTCTGCTAGACTCTAGCGGTTAGGCATTTTCGCTTACTGTTGGAGTTTGCATGACAGAACAACCTTTGAAATCTACGGGGCGCGGCCAAGCGCTTTACCGGTTCATCGTAACGGTGCTGTTGGTTGGCATTATCATCGCATTGGCGCAGATGGCGTTCACCGTGATGGCCTACGAATCGGAACGTCATGCAATTGCTGCGCAAGCGCCGGCTATTGCAGCAACTGGCACGGCGATGGCGAGCGAACCACAACCGGAAGCGACTTCTGAAAGCGAAACGGCGGCGATACGCGCTAAGCGGATTGTATCGGGTTATTCTCAGGCGTTTCCGACCAACACGCCTATTCCCGTTAACACGCCTGCGCCAGCAGTTGAGGCGACCCCTACCATTGAAGCGCCAGTGATCGCTGAAACGCCGCGCCCGCTGCCGACGCTGTTCATTTACAGCGGACCAGATGCGGCGAGCGCGGCACCAACGGCGATTCCCTCTGCTGTACCTGCGCTGGACAGGCATGGAAATGATTTGATCAATATCGTGCTGCTGGGCGATGACAGCGAGATCACGGGCGAAACGGTTGCCCGCACCGACAGCATGGTGATCGTATCGATCAACCGCACCAGCGGCACCGTGGCGATGTTGAGCATCCCCCGCGATCTGTATGTGTTCATTCCAAGCTGGACGATGCAGCGCGTTAACGCGGCGTTCCCGTATGGCGAAGCGGTGGGCTGGACGGATGGCGGGTTTGGCCTGCTGCGGCAGACGCTGTTTTACAATTTTGGAATCAACGTTCATTATTACGCGATGGTGAATTTGAGCGGGTTTAAGACGCTGATTGATGCCGTAGGCGGCATTGATCTGGCGGTGGACTGCGCGATACAGGATTTGCCGCTGATGGAATCGGAAGTTCCAGCGGGGGCTTATCCAGTGGGTGAAGATGGCGAGTATGCGCTGCCTGCTGGCTACTATCATATGAGCGGCGCTGAGGCGCTGTGGTATGCGCGCTCGCGTAACAGCAGCTCGGATTTTGATCGCGGCGCAAGACAGCAGCAGCTTTTACGGGCGATATGGCGAACGGCCCGCGAGAACGGCTTGATTGCGCAAGCGCCGACGTTGATCAGTGAAGGCCTTGCGAGCGTGCATACCAATATGGCGTTGGAAGACATTCTAAGCCTTGTGCCGCTGGCCGCAGAGATTGACTCCTCTCGAATTGAAACGTTTGATTTGGTGCGTACTTACCACACGACGCCATGGCAAACGCCGGATGGCGATTATGTGCAGCTTCCGGTTTATGAAACGCTGCGCCCGCTGCTGGAAGATTTTTATACGCCGCCGACACAGAATCAGATTTCGGTAGAAGCGGCTTCGATTGCGGTATATAACGGCACGGCAAACCCGAATTTAGACCGCGTGGCGGCAGAGACGCTGCAAAACGCCGGATTCAATGCGGTAGCGATGGGGCAGAGCGATGTAACTGATGCGGCGGCGACGACCTTGATTGATTTCACGGGTGCGACCAAGGGTAGCAGCCTTGAGGCGATTGCCGGACTGCTGAATATTGGCGCCGATAGCATTGATATTCAGCCGAGCGCACAGCGTGATTTCGAGTTTGAGGTTACGCTTGGCGCAAACTACAACTCATGCAGGCGGCAGGGGGTTCTGCCGGTTGATCCGCCGGAAGCTGGCGCTTAGATGGAGATGATGGCTGGCGCAAGGCGTTTAACGATATGCTGCGCTGGTCGTTGAAACTGCGTAGAGAAATTAAAAGGCCGCCTGTTGATGGGGCGGCCTTTTTGTTTGGATGGATAGAATTGACTAGCTTTTTTCCGTTGGGTCGAAGGCATCGCGGATGCCATCACCGATGACATACAGACAAAGCACCGTTATGAAGATCATGACGCCGGGCATGATGACCAGATAGGCGCCAAGCGTGAAATATTCTTGCGATTTCACGAGCATATTGCCCCAACTGGGGAATGGCTCTTTGATGCCGAGGCCGAGGAAACTGAGACCGGCTTCGACCAGAATGAGCGCGCCGATATCAATGGCGAGGGTGATGACGATGACCGAGAATAGGTTGGGGAGGACGTGTGAAAGCATGATGCGGAATGGGGATGCGCCGACGGCGCGGGCGCCGACGACAAATTCGCGCTCACGCAGCGAGAGTGTTTCACCGCGTACTAGGCGGGTGGTTCCAGTCCATCCGATCAAACCGAGTACCAGAATCAAGGTTGTTGGGGATGGCTGCAATACAGCGGCAATGATGAGCAGTAGAAATAGCGATGGAATAGAGTTTAGGGTCGAAATGACCCAATTGGTGCCGTCGTCTATCAACCCGCCGTAATAGCCGCAGATGATTCCGAGAGAGACACCGATAGAGAGGGAGAGCAGCGCCGCCAGGAAACCGACAGCGAGCGATACCTGACCGCCGAACAGCAGGCGGCTGAAGTGATCACGGCCAAGATCGTCAGTGCCGAGGATGTGAAATTGAGGCAGACCATCTGCGCCAATATACGGCGTTAGTGAAGGCGGCATGAAGGTGATATCGGCATTGGTTTTATTGAAACTGACGTTCAAGGCATTGGAGATTGGCTGCGCAAGAACGCAAATAATCGTAATTGCCAGCAGCAGCCCAATGGCCGCCAGCGTCAATTTATCACGTTTCAGGCGGCGCACGGCGAGACGACTAAGCGATTCACCAACGTCGTGTTTATTGCCTTCCTGCTCGATTTTTGGTACGGCATTGGCCGTTGTAGATGTGGACGTCATCGCACAAGTCCTTAGTCAAATCGGATACGCGGGTCAATAAGCGCGTATAAAATATCAGAGAGAATGTAACCGAGAATGGTGGCGATGGCGCCAATAATCACAACTGCCATGACGACAGGATAATCTTGTGAAACCACACCATCTACCGCAAATCTTCCCAACCCCGGCCATGAGAAAATACGCTCGGTGATGACGGCGCCACTGAGCAATCCGGTGATAGCGGGGCCAAGAAATGTTGCGAGCGGGATGAGCGCATTACGGGCGCCATGCCGGAACCAAACGGTGCGGTTGCTTAAGCCTTTGGCCTGCGCAGTACGGATGTAATCCTGACTGCGAACGTCAAGCATGGAGGCGCGCATATATCGGGAGTAGACGGCAATTGCGCCGGTTGCGAGTACAAAGGTGGGGAGGATGAGATATTCGAGCCGCCCCCAAATGGGCGGGCAGCCTCCGGTTAGGCTGGGTGGACAGCGCCCCCCCATCGGCAGGATATTGAGGCGCGCGCCAAACACTAAAAGCAAAATTAGGCCGAGCCAGAAAATTGGAATGGCGCTGAAACAGACTGCAAGGACACGGGTGAGGTTGTCGAATAAACCACCTTTGCGAACAGCGGCGATAATGCCGATTGGCACGCCGACGACGAGGCCGAGCAGCAGCGCCGCCGCCCCTAGTTCAAGGGTTGCAGCGACACGTTCACCGATCATACTGCTGACCGGGCGGCGGTAAAAGAATGAGCGGCCAAAATCGCCACGCAGGACGCCTTGACCGGTACCGGGGGCGAAGGTGATGGCGCAGGGGGCTTCGTGGCAGGCGTGGCCGGTTTCATCAATACCGATGGGGATGAATATGGAACCATCGGCCAGCCCATCGCCATCACTATCCCAACGCATCCAGTCGTCACCGGCTAACCAGCGAAGGTACTGTACTGACCATGGATCATCAACCCCAAGCTGTACAGCGACACGAGCGCGTTGTGCAGGGGTCACGTTCGGGCTAAAGGTAAGCGCGCCAACGGGGCCGCCGGGTGCTGCTGTCATCAGCAAATATGAAAAGAGGGTGATGCCAAGAAAGGTAGGTATTGCTTGCAGCAAACGCCGTAGAGTGTATTTAATCATGTTGTGGTCAACATCCCAACGCCTTCAACCGTAATCGGCACCAGTAAAATCTATTGAGTCTTTTGAAAGAAAGGCTATTTTGAATTGAAGATACAGATGGGGCAGCATGCTGCCCCATCTGTTTGTGAAACTTAAAGCAAATTACGGAGTTGCCTGTGTCCAGGTATCCACGTTCCAGTACAGGTTCGACGGGTACGGGCCGAAACCAGCAACTTCTGGGCCGGCGGCATACATGCCGTCCTGAGTGAACAGGGGCACGTAGGGGAGGTCAGCCTGGAAGATGGCCTGCATTTCTTGATACAGGACGGCGCGGTCTTCGACAGCGCAACCGGGAACGGTCTTGGCTTGCATGTTCAGCGCTTCGAATTCAGGATTGTAGTAGGAGGTGTTGTTGCTGCCGCCACCGACTACGTCTGCCTGAGCAGTGAAGAGCTGGGTTGCATCGGGATCATCGGGCCAACCATTGCGCCAGCCGAGGATGAAGGTATCGAAGGTCTGGGTGTCCATGATGTCCAGCAGAGTATTGAAGTCAATAGTCTGGAAGTTGACTTGAATACCAGCGTCTGACAGTTGGTCCTGAGCCAGCGTACCGATCTGGGTGCGGCGGCCGTTGCCTTCATTGGTGTAGAGGGTGAAGGACAGCGGGGTGCCTTCGGGGGTAGTGGCGTTGGTGCCGTGGTATTCACGCACGCCGTCGCCGTCACCATCAGTCCAACCGGCTTCGTCAAGGATTGCGTTAGCCGCATCGAGATCGAAGGCGATTACGGGCAGATCATCCGCGTATGCCCATGATGAGGGGATCACGAAGGAAGTCATGCGTGAGCCTTCACCGAAGAGCGCGGCAGCGGCAATTGCGTCAACGTCCATGGCCTGCGAGATCGCCTGACGCACAGCGAGGTCACCGAGAATGGGGTGTGAACCCTGATCAATACGGTTACCATCGGCATCGAGGCCGTTCTGCGGGTTGGCCGGGTCAGCCAGATTCATTGCCAAGTAGTCCCAAGCGTTGCCGGGGAAGGGATAAACCTGCTTTTCGCCAGCATCGGACAGGGCGCGCAGCTCTGCGCGGCGAGCAACGGCGGGGCCGTCAATGATATTGGTTTCGCCAGCCACGAACTGCTCAAACAGAACGTTCTGATCGGGCACGACGCGATAGATGAAACCGGCAGGGGCTACGCCGCCTTCAGCAGCATCAGCGTAGTCGGGGTTGGCAACAAGGGCAACCTGCTCGCCGGGGTTGAGGGCGCTGAAGTTGAACACGCCGCCGGAGACGGTCGGGTTCAGATTGAATTCAGCGTCATTCAGTTCGGCATAGTCGGCGGGAAGCACGTGGGCCGGAACCGGACCCAGAACGCCTGCGTTGCTGAGCGAGGTGCATTCCGGCGAAGCCATGGTTACGACGACGGTGTGTTCATCCGGAGCAGTGACATCGAGAATGCCCGACTGGCCGGAGGGATCGATTACGAATGCAAGCGGAGTGTCTACGACACCCTGAGAGCCTGCCTGAATCGCGCCCCAAGTATACATCACGTCTGCTGAAGTGATGGGGGTACCGTCGTTCCAGACCAAATCTGAGCGCAAGTTGAAGGTGTAGATGGTGCCGGTATCGTCAACTGTCCAGTCCTGAACCAAGCCACCAGAGGCCATCGGCGGATCGTAAGGGGAAATTACAGCCGCTTCAACGTTGGCGTTCAAAAAGCCGGGGAAAAGGAAACCGGTGATACGGGTGCTAGAAGTATCGCTAGCAAGGATAGGATTCAGGAACTGAGGGTCACCGCCGAAGTTGCCTTCAATGATGATCAGCCCATCATCCTGTGCCAGAACTGGCGCGACGGCGAGGGCGGCCAAAGCCAAACCGCTTGCAGTCAACAGGACACGACGGAAATTCTTCATGCCTTCCACACTCCTTCATTAAGTAAATAACATTTGTGAATGAGGCGACCTAGAGATTTAGCGAATAGGCACACTCACATCTAATCTAACTACTCACCGATTAGTTAAAAGGTTCAAATGGATTTTGAAATAGATGAAAACTGATAACACCTGTGGAAGATAGGGTTCCACAGACCTAAAAAATATTGATTTGTTGTCGGGGTACCCGGACTTGAACCGGGGACCTCTTGCACCCCATGCAAGCGCGCTACCAAACTGCGCCACACCCCGTAATGGCTAGAAGTCTACTCGACAGCCTATTATGGCGCAAGACGGAAAGTTGTGAGGGGAGTGGTGAAAGATAAGGGTATCGGCACCCGTATTGCTCACCCCCTTGGCCGCGCGCGGCCAAGGGGAAGAAAGATTGAAGGATGGGTGCGGCGCGCTGCGCCCCTACGGACGGGTTTGAGGGCGGGAAATTCGGTTATGTTCAAGAAATATCCCCAAAACGGACAACGCATGTGTTGTCCCTACGGATAGGTTGGAGGGGAGGCCACGCGGGGGGCAGCAGGGGTGAGGTCAAGGTCATATCCTGCTATTTCCCCACTCCCCCCGCAAAGCAAATAGGGCTTAATAGCAAGCGTTATAAAGACGCGATACACTGTTGCAAACAAACTGTTTACCAACACTTGGAGGTCTGCATGGCAAGCACTCCATCGCCGGTGCCAAAACCTTCGCAGCCCGGCGCTGCAAAAACTGGATTAGCGAATACGAAGCTGGATTACGCGAATCTTCGGAACGGCCCCAGCACGAATCATAAGATAATAGGCGAATTACGCGATCTAACCCTTTGCACGTTTTACCCGTCTACCCAAACTGGTGACGGTTGGATTTGGGTAGAGCAAAATTCAGTAGGCGGATGGGTAAGCAGTACAGTTGTCACCTTTGAAGATCCGCCGGCGGCGCCGCCTACTGGCCCGACACCCTACAGCGGCGCGGTGGCGATCTGGCATTGGCGCGGCGATTCGGTTGCTGAGAACACAATCGAGGATTTTGCGAAAAATATTCGCGCCAATGCTCCCTACGTCACACAAATTTGGGTAAAAACCAGCGACTGGACTGAAACCAGCGGAGCGCGGTGGATGGGCTATTGGGACACCAAGCGCAATCTTGCGATTGACGGCCCCACCAGTATTGATCGCTGGGTGCAAACGCTGGCGCGATATAACCTTGAAACCCATTTGTGGTGTGTTCCGCGCGGCGGCGACCCCGATACAGAGACTTCGCTGATCGTACAGGCCTGTTTGCGGGCTGGCGTGAAGTCTATGATTCTGGATATTGAACCGTACAGCGGATTCTGGCAGGGTGGGCGCGAAGGTATTCGCCCGTTTATGCTCAAAGTTCGCTCGCAGATTCCCGGCGCGTTTCATATTGGCATGGCGGTTGATCCGCGCGCGCATCATTATGAGACGATCTTCCCTGATGAGTGGAAGCCGTTTGTGAACAGTATTCACCCGATGGCCTACTGGTCAACCATGAGGCGCACGCCGGACGACATCTTGAATGAGACCTATCAAGTCTGGTCGAAGTTTGGTAGGCCGATTATTCCAGCGTTACAGACGGATGCGCCGGTCAGCGAGATGGAACAGGCGCGATCCATTGCGATTGTTCGGCATAAAGCGGTTGGTTTGAGCTGGTGGCGCGCAGGCATTATCGGGCCAGTTGAATTCGGGGCGATCAACCGCCCGATGAGCGATACGACAGCGCCCAAGCCGCGCCCGCCCCAGATTATTTATGGCGAAGAGCAGATTATTAAGCCCGGCGGTGAAGGTTATAACGATTTTTCGTATACCGGGAATCGTGAGCTTCAGGAATTTACGAACGTTTGGGGATGGAAAGCCTTCTTCACAGCTACGCAGCCTAAATACAGCAGGACGGCGGCAAGATGGACACCGCGCTTCAAAACAGCCGCAAAGTATGATGTATCGGTGTTTATTTCTGCGCGGCATAGCACAACCGCCAATGCCCGGTACAAAATTCATGGGGTGACCGGCTCTAACGCAGAGGTGGTGGTGCCGGTAGATCAATCCCTGTATAGCAATCAATGGGTCTCGCTCGGAATTTTCGATTTTGATCCGCGCAGCATCAATGTAGGCACGGTTTTTCTCAACGATCTAACAGGCGAAGAGGGCCGCGAGATCAGTTTTGATGCGGTTCGCTGGCAGGAAGTGACGTATGTTGAAAATCCCGGCCCCGGCGGGCCGGTGCCTGTAGGATATGCTGATGGGTACGATCAACCGATGGGGACGGAGGAAGAACGCGCATCCAGCACGGTGTGGGGCGGAAAATGGTACGATGCCAGCCCGTTTGGAAAATTATATTTTGTGGGAACCCCCAGCGAGGCATATCACACTGGCGCAGACCTGAACCTTCCCAAAGATGCAGATGCACATTCTGGCGTGTATGCTACTGCCAGCGGCACGGTGGTGTTCGCCAGCCGGCTTCCGATATGGGGCAACGTGATCATTATCAAACATGATCCCTTGCATACCAATGGTCAGGTGATGTATTCCCGCTACGGGCATGTAGAAAACATGACTGTGGAGGTTGGGGATCGGGTGAAGCGTGGGCAGCAGATTTCAGATGTTAGCAATGCTTACGGACGGTTTGCGTATCATCTGCATTTTGATCTTAGCCCAACAACCGTTCTGGAGCAGAATCCGGAAGACTGGCCGGGTAAAGACCGCGCGCGACTGTTGAAGAACTACGTTGATCCGAAGGAATTTATCGCTAAGAACCGCCCGAAACGGTAGTTTTCACGAAAACGACGCTGTTTGGAGAACAAAAAACGGGATGCCTGATGGCGTCCCGTTTTTGCTGTGTGCGGTGATCACGCGGGGTTTTAGAAAAGACCCCAGTCGTCGGCGGCGCCATCTTCCATCATGGTGGGATCCCACATTTCCAGACCCATCTCGATAGTGGTTGGCAGCTCTAGATATTCCTGCGCCGTGCGGCGTGACTGCTCCAGAAGCGCTGGCGCATATGGGCAGAACGGCGTGGTCATAATCATGACGACATGGCCGCGGTCTGGCTCAATTTCGATATCACGGATCAGACCAAGTTCAACAACATTCATGCCGATTTCAGGGTCTATGACTGCGCGCAGGGCTTCGCGCAGCCCATCTTCAGTCTTTACCTGCTCCATGTTACGTTCCCTCATAGAAATGACGCTAATGAGGGAAAATCATACCATCCTTGTATTTTGAAGTCAATTTTTATCATCGGCATGATAAAAATATTGACCACAGGTGATGGCGCTGGTATACTTGCCATATGTTTAACCTCAGGGTAGTCGTAAAAGTTAACGCGCATTAAATTTAAGGAGGACGCCTTCATGGGCGCAGCACTTGAAATTCGTAATCTTCACGTCAACGTTGAAGACAAACCCATTCTTCGCGGCGTAGATCTGATTATAAGGCAAGGCGAAGTACATGCCCTGATGGGGCCGAATGGTTCTGGTAAAAGCACGCTGGCAAATGTGTTGATGGGCAGCCCTACCTACGAAGTGACTGCCGGACAGGTCATTTTCGACGGACAAGACTTGCTAGAGATGGAAGCAGATGAGCGCAGCCGGGCAGGGCTGTTTCTAGCGTTTCAGTACCCGATCTCAATTCCGGGGGTGACGCTGGCAAACTTCCTGCGGCTTGCTATTAATGCCCGTATCAAGGCAGAGAAGCCGGACAGCAAGGGGATTTCTGTCGGGGATTTCCGTAAGCTGATGAAGGAAAAGATGGACGGCTTGCAAATGGAGCACAGCTTTGCAGGGCGCTATCTCAACGAAGGTTTCAGCGGCGGGGAGAAGAAGCGCGCTGAAATTTTGCAAATGGCCGTTTTGGAACCCAAGATCGCCATTTTGGACGAGACGGACTCTGGATTGGATATTGATGCGCTGCGCGTGGTTTCGGAAGGCGTGGTGAAATTGCGCGGGCCGAATTTAGGCGCGCTGGTGATCACCCACTATCAGCGTATTCTGAATTACATCAAGCCTGATTACGTGCATGTGATGTATCAGGGACAGATTGTTGAAAGCGGCGGCCCCGATCTGGCGCTACAGCTTGAAGAAGCGGGCTATGATTGGATTCGCGAGAAGGTTGAAGGCTAACCGGCTGGGAGGCTGACAGATGGTTGATCAAATGATTGAAAGTGACAAGCAGCTTACGGCTGAGGAGTCGCAGCTTAAGGGGGTACGTACCTCTTACGAAGAAAAATATGGTTTCCGCGATCCGGAAAAGTATACGTTCAAGAGCCAGAAGGGTTTGAACGCTGAGATTGTGCGGCAGATCAGCGAAATGAAGAATGAGCCGGAATGGATGACTGAATACCGGCTGAAGGCGTATGAAACCTTTCTAGAGAAACCGATGCCGACGTGGGGCGCAGACCTTAGCGGCATTGATTTTGATGATATCTACTATTTCGTTCGCGCCACGGATCGTCAGGGGCAAAATTGGGACGATGTGCCGGAAGATATCAAGAATACGTTCAACCGGTTGGGCATTCCTGAAGCCGAGCAGAAGTATTTGCAGGGCGTTACAGCGCAGTACGAGTCGGAAGTGGTGTATCACAGCATTCGTAAAGACCTTGAAAATAAGGGTGTGATTTTCACCGATATGGATTCGGCGCTGCGGGATTATCCGGAACTGGTCAAGGAATATTTCGGAACGGTTATTCCTTCCAGCGATAACAAATTTGCGGCGCTGAACAGCGCGGTGTGGTCGGGCGGGTCTTTCGTCTATGTGCCTAAGGGCGTGCGCGTAGAAATGCCGCTGCAAGCCTATTTTCGCATCAATACCCAGAATATGGGGCAGTTTGAGCGAACGCTGATCATCGTTGAAGATGGCGGATACGTGCATTACGTGGAAGGCTGCACGGCACCCACTTACAGCGAAAACAGCCTGCACAGCGCGGTTGTGGAAATCATCATTAAAGAAGGCGGGCGCTGCCGCTACACCACGATTCAGAACTGGTCGAACAATGTCTACAACCTTGTTACCAAGCGCGCCATCGCCTATAAGAACGGGACGATGGAATGGGTAGACGGCAATCTTGGCAGCAAAGTGACAATGAAGTATCCGGCGGTGATTCTCGCGGGTGAGGGCGCTCACGGCGAAGTATTGTCTATCGCCTTTGCGGGGCCGGGGCAGCATCAGGATGCGGGCGCGAAGATTACCCATCTTGCGCCGAATACCACCAGCCAGATCGTGAGTAAGTCGATCAGTAAAGATGGTGGGCGCGCCAGCTATCGCGGCCTGTTGAAAATCGTTGAAGGCGCGGATAACGTGAAAAGCAACGTCGTTTGCGATGCGCTGCTGCTGGATGATCGCAGTCGTTCAGATACATACCCGACCATTGAAATAGATGCCCGAAAAGTGACGATGGGGCATGAAGCATCGGTCAGCCGCGTGGGTGAGGATCAGCTTTTCTACGCGATGTCGCGTGGGATGAGCGAAGATGAAGCGAACGCGATGATCGTCAACGGGTTCATTGAACCACTGGTGAAAGAACTGCCGATGGAATATGCGCTCGAATTGAACCGGCTGATACAGATTCAGCTTGAAGGCTCAATCGGGTAAGTCTTAGGGCGCGGCATGCTGCGCCTGATCACTTGCTTTATTCAGGGGATGCGATCCCTTGTAGAACTCTGGCGAATAAAAATGAAGGAGATGACCTGTGGTTGCAGTCAGACAGCGACGAACCGCTGCGCCTGAAGCGCCGCTGTATACCCGCGCTGATGTTGAAGCGCTGAGCGCAGCACATGATGAACCTCTATGGCTGCGCGAAAGCCGGCTGACAGCATGGGGTTTATATTTACGCCTGCCGATGCCGGGCAAGAATGATGAGGCTTGGCGACGCACCGATTACCGGCATATCCGTTGGGATGAAGCGGGGCGGCAGATTAAAAATGCGAGTCCTTCAATTGATACGGTACCGGGCGCATACCTTGAACCGCTGATCGGCGATCAGCAGGGTGGTGTGCTGGTGTTCGTTGATGGTAAACCCGTATTTTACGAAGTGCACCCTTCGCTGATTGAGCAGGGCGTGGTGTTCACCGATCTACATACTGCCATCAATGATTATGAGTTACTGGTGCGCCCGCGCCTGATGACACAAGCGGTGCTGCCGGGCGAGGGCAAATTTGCCGCGCTGCATGCCGCTTTGTGGACACACGGCGTTTTCCTGTATGTGCCTGAAAATGTGGTTGTAGAATTACCGCTGCATGTGGTGATGTATAACACGACGCCGGGCGCGACGCTCGGCCATGCATTGATTGCTGTTGGCGAAAACGCACAGGCAACCGTTCTGGTGGATTATCGTTCGGCTGAATTTGAAGATCAGTCAGTATTTGTTGGCGCGACTGAACTGTTGGTGGGCAATGGCGGTAATTTACGCTATGTAAGCTTACAGGACTGGAATCGTGAAACTTACGAATTCAGCCACCAGCGCGCGCGAATTGGCAGTGACGGGAATCTGGACTGGATTCTGGGCAACATGGGCGGCGAGTTCATCAAGCAGTTCATTGAAGTGGAACTGGATGGGCAGGGCGCGCATGGGCGGGTTTCCGGCATGTTCTTTGCCGATCATGAGCAGATGTTTGATCAGGATACGCAGCAGGATCATAATGCGCCGCTGACGACCTCTGACCTGCTGTTCAAGGGCGCGGCCAGAGACGATGCGCGTACCGTGTGGCAGGGGATGATCAAGTCGCTGCCGAAGATGCAGAAGATAGACGGCTTTCAAGCCTGCCGCAATCTGTTGTTGAGCGACGATGCGCGGATGGATGCTATTCCTGGCCTTGAAATTGAAGCCGACGATGTACGCTGCACACATGCTGCGACTTTTGGAACGCTGGAAGAACAGCCGGTATTCTATCTGATGAGCCGCGGTGTACCCCGACCGGAGGCTGAACTGGCGGTAATTAACGGTTTCTTTGAGGAGCTGCTAGACCGGATTCCATTTGAGCGGGTGCAAGCACGGCTTCGTGAATCGCTAGAAACAAAAATCGTTGGGCGGTAAATGCGCCCTTACCCCATACTTTAGGTGGATATAGTTTCGGGTAAGGCGACGATAACGCCAACAAAAAGCGAAAGATTTGAACGGGGCTTGCATGATTTGCGATGCCCCGTTTTGTTCTTATGGGGGAATGTAAGTGCTTTATGCAGAGTGACAGCGTACAGATTCCTTATGATACGAATGCGATACGCGCAGATTTCCCGATATTGGCAGAGGAACATCATCCCGGAACGCCTCTAGTATATTTGGACAGCGGCGCGACGAGTCAGAAGCCGTTAGTGGTGATTGAGGCGCTGGATCGCTATTACCGAGAATACAATGCCAACGTTCATCGTGGGATTCATAAACTGAGCGAGGAAGCCAGCGCCGCATATGAGGGTGCGCGGATCAAGCTCAAGAAGTTCATTAACGCCGCCAGCAAGCGCGAGGTGATTTTTACCAGAGGCACCACTGAAGGTATCAATTTGGTGGCGCAAACGTGGGGGCGCAGCCAATTAAAAGCCGGGGATGTGATTCTGTCTACACAGATGGAGCATCACGCCAATATTGTGCCGTGGCAGCTCATCGCGGAACAGACCGGGGCGCTCGCGCGCTATATCCCGATTTTGCCGGATGGCACGCTAGATATGGATAGCTATGCCGTGATGCTGCGCGATCTTCCGGTGAGGATCGTGGCGGTTGCCTATGCTTCAAATGTGCTAGGCACCGTGAACCCGATTGCAGAGATGGCACGGAAGGCGCATGAGGCGGGCGCGCTGATACTGGTAGACGCTGCGCAGGCTTCCCCGCATTTGAAGTTGGATGTGCAGGCGTTGGATGCAGATTTTCTGACCTTTAGCGGGCATAAAATGTGTGGGCCAACCGGCAGCGGCGTGCTTTATGGCAAGCAAGCGCTGCTGAACGCGATGCCGCCGTGGATGGGCGGCGGCGATATGATTTCAAAGGTGACTTTTGAAGGCAGCAGTTGGAATGAACTGCCGCTAAAGTTTGAGGCTGGCACGCCGTTGATCGCTGAGCAGATCGGGCTAGGCTATGCGGTGGATTACTTGAGCGCGGTGGGCATAGAGAATATTCACGCGCACGAACAGACCATGATTCATTACGCGCTGGATCGGCTGGCGGAACTGCCTTTCATCACGGTGTACGGGCCGGCGGCGGAAAAAAAGGGCGCGGTAGCGGCGTTCAGCATGCAAGGCGTACATGCGCATGATGTCGCGCAGATACTAGACAGTAGGGGTATAGCGGTACGGGCAGGGCATCACTGCGCGCAGCCGCTGCACGGGCTGCTAGGGGTTGCCGCGACGGCGCGTGCCAGCTTCTATCTGTATAATACGCTGCAAGAAGTGGATGCGCTGATTGATGGCCTGTATGTTGTGAAGAAGACGTTTGCGGTGTGATTGTCCTCAACCCCTCAATCTCTTCTCCATCGCCATGGAGAGGGGAAATTAAGCAGAGGATTGGGGTAGAGAGGTAAGTATAACGATGTACGATTTATACCGTGAGAACATTCTTGATCATGGGATGAACCCGCGTAATACGGGTATTCTCGATCCGGCAGACGTGGATTATGAGGCACATAACCCGCTGTGTGGGGATCGTTTGCGGCTGACGCTGCGGCTGGATGAGAACCGGCGGATCAAAGAACTGGCATGGGATGGCGAAGGCTGCGCCATTAGCCAGGCTTCAGCTTCGATGTTAGGCGAACTCATCATCGGTAAGACGATGGAAGAAGTGCGACAGATTGACAAGCAGACGATCTTTGATTTTATCGGCATCCCGCTGTCTATGAACCGTGTGAAGTGCGCGCTGCTGTCATTGAAGGCGCTGACGGTGGCGTTGTATGGGTTGGGGGAGTGGGAAAAACGCGAACAGGCAGATGAGGACGAATGAGCGATTTTATAACGGTTGCTACAATAGATGAAATTCCATTGGGCGAGCGCCTTGTTGTGGAATTTAAGCGTGATTGGGTGGTGATTTTCAATGTAGATGGCGTGCTGTATGCGGTTGAAGATCGCTGTTCTCATGAGGAATACCCGCTTTCGGATGGCTATATTGTTGATTGTGAAATTGAATGCGCCAAACACGGTGCGCGATTTGATCTGCGGGATGGGCATGTGACTGCGCCGCCTGCATTCAGCCCGATCAAAGTATTCAAGGTGCGGGTTGAAGATGGCAACGTACAGATTGCGAAATAGATGATGACGCAGATCTTCGGGCATCGCGGGGCGAAAGCCTATGCGCCGATGAACACGATCCCTGCTTTTGAGCTGGCACGGGCGCAGCGAGCGGATGGCATCGAACTGGATGTGTGGCTTTCGAGCGATGGGTTTCCAGTGGTCATCCATGATGAGTATGTAGATGCGACCACAAACGGGCAGGGCAGTATTCGAGAGATGACGCTGGCGCAAATTAAGGCGCTGGATGCGGGAAGCTGGTTTGCGCCGGAATTTGCCGGAACGCCAATTCCAACGCTAGAAGAGGTATTCGGACATTTTGGGGATTCGCTGCTGATCAACGTTGAGCTTAAGGTAGCGAATGAGGGCGATTCTGAGCAAAGTGATAGCCTGGAACAGGCAGTTGCTGAATTAATGCTGCGCTACGATTTGAGGGAAAGTATCATCATCTCGTCGTTCAGCATCAGCGCCCTAAAGCGTTTTCACGCAAATTTGCCATCTGCGACACTGGGCTTTTTATATGTAAGTGATGATGCGCTGAACGATCCTTTTATTGAACACTGCCGCTATCTGCATCCTTATCATCAACTTGTTACCCCTGAATATGCTGCGGCACATGCGGGCTGGCCGATGAATGTGTGGACGGTGAACGATCCGGAACGCGCCCGCGATCTGAAGGGGATAGGCGTTCAGGGGATCATCACCGATGCGCCGGATGTTATACGCGCAGCGTTGGCCTGAGCCTTAATGAAGGCGGCATGGGCGCGATTGATTCGGTACGGCTTCTGGCTGCTGTATAACCCATTTGCATTTAGCTATGATCTCGTAAGCTGGATCGTCTCGATGGGTGAATGGCGTGAATGGCAGCGAGCGGCGCTCGACTTTTTGCCTGAGGACGGCGCGATACTTGATCTGGCGCATGGCACCGGTAATTTACAGCTTGATCTGTTGGTGCGTGGGCGCCTGGCTGTAGGCTATGACCTGAGCCGCTCAATGGGGCGGCTTACGCGGCGCAAACTGATCCTCGCAAAACGGCCTGTGCGTTTGGCGCGGGGGATGGCGCAGCAGATGCCTTTTGCAAACAGGACGTTTGCGGGCATTGTATCCACCTTTCCGAGCGAATTCATCATGGCAGAAGCGACAATATGCGAGTGTCATCGTACTTTGCGGGCGGGCGGTCTGCTGGTGATCGTGCCATCAGCGACGTTTACGGGCGGCGGGCTGATGCGGCGGGCGCTGGAGTTTGCATATTGGGTGACGGGGCAGCAGACGGGCGGAGATTTGAGCGATGCATTGATCAAGCACATGGAAACCTTTGCGCGCCAGCGTTTTTCCCCCTATGGTTTTGAGGTTATGGTCACTTCAAAGCCATTGAAGCGCAGTATCGTGTTTGTGATTGTGGCGCGGAAGGTGGCAGAGGTTAAAAGTTGAGCGTTAAGGGTTGAATTTACGGCAAGAAGGCGGGGAAAAAGCACCCTAGCCAGAGGGGGTTTATCCTGCTATATTTACTTTAATATGGTGGCTATAGCTCAGTCGGTTAGAGCGTCTGATTGTGGATCAGAAGGTCGAGGGTTCAAGTCCGTCTAGCCACCCCACTGGAACCTTTGAGGCCGGAGACACTTCCGGCCTCATTTTTTATTAAATCCCTGATTAATCTTCAGCCCAAATATCGCGGGGTTGAAACGCTCTGTGCGGCCTTGCAGTTCGGGCGATAGTGTGAAGGATTTCTAAGGCCAATTTGCGCGTTTCTTCGGGCATTGAGTCTATCAATGTCGCGGCTTCTGCGCCTTCCTCTGAAAATTCTTGCTTGCGATCTGGCAGCCTGATGGCGACTTCGAGTTTCTTAACGCTCACTTGCAAAGCCATCGCTAATGCTTCGCGAAAACCAGCATCATCGAGCGGCGGTACATTACGGCCGCGTTCCCATAATTGAATATCTGCCCCAGTGGTGGGGTAGGAAAGGCGGGTTAGCCTTCTGGCTAGATCATCCGGATTTAGATTCAGGGCCTCGCGGCGGCTGCGGAGGGCTTCGTTGAATGGCGGCACGGTTAAAATCCCTGTTGGTTGAGCGGCGGGTCTGGGTTAGTGCTGCTCACTTCAGCGCTTTTCGCCTGAATTTTTCGGTTGACCCAGTCTTCCTGATAGGTGAGTCTCTTCTTGAACCCTGATTCTTTTGAGATAACTTTGGGATCGGGCGGTATGTCTTTGAATGGGTTTTTAAGGTCATCTACGATACGTTTATGCTGTGCGATCATCGCAGGGCGCCAGAGTAACCAGTGTAGGAAGGTGGCGCAGGTTACAAATGCCAATAATAGGATAAGTATGGCAATTAAGACCGCTGTTTCACTGGTAAAGAACGCACGGTAATTGATGGCATCGTTGTTTATGATAAGCCCGAACCACGAGGGGCGAAATGCTAGCACGGAAAAGAGGGTGATGCCACTGAACATGATAGAGAGGGCGTAAATTAGAAATCGGCGTGTGTACATAGATACAGTTCTTACTTTAATGTGAGATTACAACGTGTCTAGATCATAACTTGTATTCGCCGGGCGATAAGTTTAGATCAGTGACTTTAGGAATAGTTGTTCGATAAGTGACATTTACTGCGGGTAGCGGATACGGGCGATTTTGCGGCGTTCGCGGGCGCGAAAACCATGCCGGGTTATAAATGGAACGTCTGGTTTTGTAATTGGCGCAGCCACAGCATCTGAAACTACAGCCTCTGCAGCTGCCAGTGAGGCCGGGCTTTCGCCTTCAATCTCACTCGGTTTAGTCACGCCGAAAATTTCCCAGATACTGCGAGACTCACCTTCGTTTAGAAGGATGGCTGGCAAGGCTGTCTCTGATGGCTGATGATCCTGCTTTTCAGGCGAATCGGGAGCTTCGATTTCGAGGGCTAATTCTGGCTGTAAGCTGACTGGATCGGTTGGTTCGCTGATTGGCGCGACTTCGGGTTCAACCAGTATTTCAGATACAGGGAAATCCAGCGCTTCGGTCATGACCTGTGACGGCAGCGGCTTTGCGGGTGCTTCAAGTTCAGGCGGTGGCGCGAAGATGGCATCGTCTACGAATGTTTCGGAAGTGCCAGCGACAGGTATATCCAGATCGAAATCGAGGGATAGGTCGGCTTCGGGTTGTGAAGGAAGATCTTTCAGGAAATCTGGCTCTGGCTCCGGCAAATTCGGAATTTCCGCAGCGGCATTTTCGGCCTTTAGCGCAGATGATTCGCCCGTCTCAGTGATGGCTGGATGAGGACGAGTATCACTTTCGGTAATAGGCGGCTCGTCAAAATCGAAGGCTGTAAATTCCTGCCCATCATCTTCAAGAATTGGCGGCTCCGCGATGGGTTGCATCAGCACATCGGGCGTGAGCTTCTTTTCATCGAAATGGGGGACATGGCGGGGTTGATAGGCCGAACGACCACTGACATCCGGCGACTCCTGCATGAGCGAGCGCGGCGTCAACTGGCCGCTTTTATGGGCGATTTTTATTTGGCGATACAAGTTTTTCAGGCTGGAGGCTATCACATTTTCGAGTTGGCGGGAACCTCCACGTAAGCCGGAAAAAACACCTTTCGGCTCAAAGGAATAAGTCCATTGCACAATCGTGCCTTCAGCAATTTCTTGGAGGCGGATGCGCACGCGAGAGTCGTGGTAGGCACAGCCATCTATGCAAGTGTATTCGTAGCCAAGCCCGTTATACCATGAGAGAACCTCATAAATGGTATCGTGGCCTTTGTCGTTGGTTTCGCGCCAGCGCGTACCTACGCCCTGCCGCTTCGAGGATAGAAACGAAATGGCACGGCAGTTCGTTTGCCACGATGGGTTATTGCTAATTTCGCTGAGATACGCCCAAACCCCATCCTGAGGCGCCGGAATGAGGATGCGTTGATCAATAGTCACCATAATACTTGACATTATACCTGTCAGCGGCATCGGGTTCAAAGCGTGAATCCTACTAGAATCCTACTGGATGCTGAAAAAGGAGACAGTTGGAGGGTGTAAAGGGATGATTTTTCGTCTAGGCTTAAGCGCAACCGCTAGATATATGAGCGTACAGCGCCCTGACGATGTATGTTACAATCTCACGCGGAGAGATGTTGCATAAGGGAACTAGAAGGTTGTGTCTGCGCCATCGTTGATTTTCGCTTTTGTAATTTCGACATTGATCAGCGCGATCGCACATCTGATCGTTGGGGGTGATGCTAAACGCCTAGCATCGCTGTTGATTGCTGGATGGATAGGCTTTGCGATTGGACAGGTTATTGGCGTGGTTTTTCAAGTGAATATGCTAAACATCGGCGCGCTGCGAATGTTACCTGCGGTCGTTTGCACGCTAGCCGCGCTCGTAATTGTGATCTTGTTGACTGGACGGCGTACCCGCAGGCGAACTTCGGGATAAGGACGATATATGGAAAGCTACCCCACAGAAAAAACGTCGCCATCTTCACCGCAGAAAGGCACGATGGGCCTTAAGCGGGTCATCATTATTACTGCAGGCGTGCTGCTGGGCATTGTTATGCTGCTTTTTGTAATCACGCTGCTGTTGGCCGCCAATAATATTGAGCAGACTGAACAGGTGATTCGACTGCTTCGAGACCTGATGATCATCTTCCTAGCATTGGAAGGTATTTTGGTGATTCTGGCGCTGGCAATTTTGATCATTCAAATTGCCCAGCTTGTGAATATCATCCAGAATGAGGTGCAGCCAATTCTGGAAAATACACAGGAAGCTGTTGAGACGGCAAATGTGACGGCGCGCTTTGTGAGTAAAAATGTTGCCGGACCAATGGTTGCGCTTGGCGGGTTTTTTGCCGGACTAAGCTCCCTGTTTGGAAATTTGTTCGGCCTGCGCCGCGCGCTTCAGTACAGCCGGGAAGATGAGGTGAGCCACGATGAATAGCGATACTACTACTAGTGCGCTCGACCCTGGATGGTGGGCATCGGGGCTAATTCTCGGTCTTTTAGTTGGTGGCATCGTGGCGTTGTTCACAGCGCCGATCAGTGGAAAACCACTTCGGACTAAAATTAAGCAGCGATTCTCATTTCTGGATCGGGATTTGCGCGAACGGGCTGAACATCTACTGCAACCGGATCGGGTGGAGCAGAGCATTTTGGATGGGCAGGCAGCAGCGCGGAAACGACTTGAGAATGGGGCGCTGGCGAAATAGCGCGACTGAGTATTGCGGCGCGTGGGCTATGTCGCCATTCGGCTAAGCGTTGAAATCTCCCTCAATGGCGCGCCATGCCGTAGAGATCGCCTTAGAAATATCACTCGCGGTAGAAGCCCGTTCACCGATGGTTTCAGCCACTTTTACCCCCGCCAAACCATGTAGATAGCCGCCGATCTGCGCCGCGTCAAATGGCTTGATGCCCTGTGCGAGCAGCCCCGCGATGACCCCCGCCAGAACGTCACCAGTGCCTGCGGTTGCCAACGCCGACGTTTTGAAAGGAAGTATGACTGTCTGACCGTTTGGGGAGGCGATCACCGTGTGTGCTCCCTTAAGCGCGACAATCACATTCCATTCAGCAGCTTTTGCAGCAGCTAATTCCCAGCGGCGGGATTGTACTTCTACTGTGGTAAGGCCGCACAGGCGCCCCATTTCGCCGGGATGAGGCGTGAGGATAGTGTCATTGGGTAAGTGAGACCACCAGTTTTCAATTTCACTCATGAGATTAAGGCCGTCGGCATCAATCACGAGGTTTTTTAGAAGGGCGGCTTCATTTAAGAAGGATGTGATGAAGTCGCCAGCGGCGCGGGAGAGACCGGGGCCGATAAGGAGCGAATCGAAATTAGCTGACAGGATTTTGACTTCGGCAGCGGCATTCTGATTGAGAGCGCCGTCTTTCTCGCGCAGCCCGATCCACGTGGCTTCCAATAAGGTGCCGCGAATATCTGGTGAAATGGATGCTGGCACGGCGACGGTGACTAACCCGGCGCCAGCGCGATAGGCGGCATGTGCCGCAAGTGCAGGCGCGCCAGTATACTGCGCGCTACCCCCAACAATCAGTGATTTACCGTATGTGCCTTTATTGCTGTCGCTGTCGCGAGAGGGCAGCTTTTCCCGAATATCGTCAGCAGTGATGATATAGGTATCACTTTGACTGCGCATGGTAATATTTGGGGGAACGCCAATAGATGCGATAGTGAGTTTGCCAACTGCCGCCGCGCCGGGGAATTTCAGCAAACCGGACTTAGGGGCAATGAACGTGATAGTTTCGTCTACATAAAGCGTATGCTGATCTGTTTCGCCGGTATCGCAGTTCAGCCCAGATGGGCAATCAAGGGCGAAAATAAAAGGCGGGCGCGCTGCGGGCGGATGCGGCTCGGCTGGCGTTTCTAGAAACGCGCGCGAGGCAGTGTTTTTAGTTTTATGTTTATGCAGCGCCAACTGCAGCGCGTGGAGCAGGTTTGCAGGTTCACCCTTGATAGGTAGGCGTAGCCCGATGCCAAACAACCCGTCAATGACCATGGTGGATTCGGCAGCGAGGCTGCTGAGAACCTGAAAATTCAAATCTTCTGCGGCATGGGCGATGAATATATTGGCGGCTAATATACCCAACATGAGTGGATCGTCACTGGCGCGGGGTTTCGTTAAATAAACATACACCTGCGCCTGTGTTTCTTGCGCCAGTAGTTTGCTAACGACGAGGGCATCTCCGCCGTTATTTCCGGGGCCGGCCAATACCGTCACCTTTGGCGTATCTGACAGCCCCGCCAGAATGATTTTTGCGCGTTCGGCAGCGGCGCGGCCAGCATTCTGCATCATGGTGGCATAGGAAAGGTTAGCCCGATCTGCGGCGGCTTCGATTTCGCGCATCTGTTCAACAGAGACGATCCGGATCATAATGCTCGCTCAGATGTAAGAACAAGTAGGGGATTATAGCCCAATAAAAAGCGCAGATTACGGGTTAATCTGCGCCTTTGAAAATTACAGAAAAAGCTTAGCTTGTGCGATCAGTTACGCTGTGGGCGAGGTTGATGAGCGCGTCTTTTGCTGGAGACGGGGGCAGGAAGGCGATTTGTTCGATGGCTTCTTCGACAAGGCGCCGCGCCTGAAAAACGGCCTCTTCAAGCGTTTTGCCATTCAGAATATGTGCGCGTATGGACAACATGGGATCGATTTCGCCAGCATGATCATGAGAATCTTCAAAGGCAACTGCCACGCCGCGCCCCTGCGCTACGTCAATACCGGAGGTTTTGCCTAACTGCTCGGTTGAACTGGTCACATCCAGAACATCATCAACGATCTGGAAGGAGAGGCCAAGATTGTTCCCAAAATTCGCCAACGCTTCGGCTTGTTCACGCGAAGCACCAGCCATTACTGCACCTAGCTTTGCGGCGGCGCGGAATAGTGCAGCAGTTTTCAGATTGATGATGCGGAAGTAGATTTCACGGGTGAATTCATGATTTTTGACGGCCGCTGCTTGGAGCGTTTCGCCTTCGACAAGCGCCGTCGTTGCGCTTGAAAGGATTGGATTTAGCTCCCCGTAACGTCCGATTAACTCGAAAACCTTGGTGAATAGATAGTCTCCGGTTAACAGGGCGAAGGTGCGCCCCCACTTCGCGTTGACTGACGGGCGGCCACGACGAACCACGCCATGATCGTTTATATCGTCGTGTACGATGCTTGCGGTATGGATGAGTTCAAGCGCTGCGCTCAGATCGAGGGTTTCTTCGAGGTGAGACCCCCCCATCGCGGTATAAGTGAGAAACAGTAATCGCGGGCGAACCCGCTTACCACCAGCGCCGAGAATGTGGCGACTGGCATCTTGCAGGATGTTCACCTCACTGGCTACAACATCCCACATACGCTGCTCTAATGCTTCGTGCACACGTTCGAGTTTATGATCAAATTCAGCAACATTCAGCGCGGGATTAGCCAGCGTTGGCTGTTGTAGGCTCATGTAGTGTCCTGTAGCTTGCGAAAGTTCCGTATCCCATTTGTGACGTTCAGAACAATCTAAATTTTATGAACCAATTTTACACAGAATGAGCGATCTAGTCAACGAAATTTCACGGCTTAAACAAACGAAGAGGGATCATTCGAGGTTCGCTAGTGGCAGGCTAAAAGAAAATGTGCTGCCGATATCCGGTTCGCTGGTAATGACCAACGGCGCATTATGTTTATCTAATATCATCTTGGCTAAAGCGAGACCTAATCCAGTGCCGTCATAGCGCCGATCATCTTTGAACTCGACCTGATAGTAAGGATTGCAGATGTATTCGATGGCTTCTTTTGAGATGCCGATACCATGATCCTCAACAACATAATAAACCTGACCACTGCTTTGATACACACTGACCAGTACCGGGGCGTTTTCGTCGCTAAATTTCAGCGCATTGTCCATCAGATGGTGCAAAGCGATTCCCAGCCCGCGCCAATCTCCAGACACAATATAACTTGAATCTTTGAGATTGAATTGTAGGCGCTCTTCGCTTAGCGCGGTGTTAACGCGGCGGCTTGCAGTGCGCAGCGCGGCATCTACCGGGCTAACAGCAACCATAGGCTGCACGCGCACTTCGAGACCCTCTGCATGAAGCGTAATATCTTGAATGACACGTTCGAGGCGGTGGGCGGCCTGTAATGCGTAATTAATCAATGTGGCACGCGGTATAGGGGATTCATCCGCCTGGACCAGCGCGTTGATCGCGCTCCCTACCTGAAGCATCGGCGTTCTCAACTCATGTGCGAGTTTTGACCCGATCACTTCCTTAAAAAGGGCAAGTTCCCGCACCGCGGGCAATTGTTCAGATTCGTGTTGGCGGTAGCTTTCCAGTTGAATTTGCTGCTCACTAGCTTGCTGCATACTTTTCAGGAAACCGGCGTGCATTTTTAATGCTGAGGTAAGCGTTTGCCGGATTTGCTGTGAATCAGGATAAGCAAAAAAATCGGGATTATCAACTTGTGAGCTGGCTTCGTAACCGACGGCGATTAACACTGGTCGATTGGGGATTTCTGCTTCGGCACAGAGATGGGTAAAGATTTGCCCGATATCGTGGGTTGCCCATCCGATAAGCGCGTTGGCACCGCGCAGTATTTTTCTGACGTTGGATTTTTTGTGATCGCTGAGACTGATAATTTCCCAACCGCAGTCGCGAACGAAATTCTGGAAGAATTGAGGGGAATCTTTGCAGATAATGGCGATGACTGCATTGTCTAGGGCGAAAGGGTGAAGCGTTTCTTCACCAAATACGCGGGTAACTGCTGGAGCTGAAGACATAGTCATCCGGGCGGCCTTATCAGCGGTAAATCACTCGTGTTCATCCTGTTCCAGAGCTTCAAAAAATCGCTCAAGCCCCGGTCTTTCAGTATTACACTGCGGACAGCCTACATATGGGTCTTTAATTTCAATGCGATGACGCCTGCACGATGCCCGCACAACGAGCTTACGCCCAAGACCGAAAAGCTGCGGGTAAATCTTGAGATCCAACTCAAGATCGGCGCTGGCATTCGCATTGAGAATGTTAGGGACGGGGCATCTATCGCAGTCTTTGGCCCGCCAGGGAAGGGTTTTGCCGGGGATAGCGGTCACCAAACGACATTCTTGAAGATCTCGACCGCGGTTATAGTCCTGATAATAAAATCGGCACTCTTTCCCTGCGGGTGTGCGCATGAAGCCTCACTCAATCAAACTCAATGAAGATCCTAACATAATTTATTAACATTGCATATCACAATCTCGCTTGTGAGATGTTAGCGCGAGGTTTGAAGCAACCAATTTTGCGCGGCATTGGGAAGTTGTGCGAGTGTTCCCCGCATAAGTGTGCATTCAGGCAACGCTTCGATAAACCGCGATCCATAATTTTTGGTCAGAAGGCGATTATCAAAGACGGTCACGATGCCGCGATCTGTTTTGGTGCGGATAAGGCGACCAAACCCCTGACGAAAGCGAAGGATCGCATCGGGTACTGAGTATTCATCGAAGGCGCGCTGGTAAGTTTCGGTTCTGGCGGCAATGATCGGATCGGTTGGGACGGCGAATGGTAGACGTACGATCACCAGCGCGCTGAGGTCTTCACCGGGAATGTCTACGCCTTCCCAGAAGCTACGGGTTGCTAGCAGCACGGCCTTTTCAGAATGCTTGAATCCTTCTAGCAGCGATTTTCGACTGCTGCCGTCACTCTGGTCGTAAACAGTGATACCGCCAAGTCGCAGACGGGGCGTGATAGCAGATGAGGTGGCGCGAAGCTGACTGTAGCTGGTGAATAAAGCGACAGTGCGGCCACCCAGCGCGACAGCAAGTTCGATAATGCCACGTTCTACTGCTGCCTGATAATGGATTTTATCAGAAGGATCGGGAAGGTCTTGCGGCAGATAGAGTAGGGTAGAGGTTTTGTAGTCGAACGGGGAGCCAACATCAACGGTGTGGATTTCTTCTGCGCCAAGCCGGTGCTGAAGGTAACTGAAATTATTATTAGTTTGTAAGGTGGCACTGGTCATGACCACTGTATTTTTGTGTGCAAACAAACTTTCACGAACCAGATCGCCAACATAAATCGGCGCGCTGTTCAGGGCGACCTGCTGCACAGCCTGCATCTGGAAAGAACTGAGCCAGTAAACGAGATTCTCATTGCTGTGGGCGAAGAACGTATCCAACCACTGGCGCAGCTCCGCAAGGAAACGCGCTTCAGCCGTTAGCGCACTCATCAAATCATCAAACTCATCTCCGGTGCCGAGATCGCGGCGAGTGAGCGCGCTATGAATTTCAAGCAGCGCGCCGGCAACGACCTCCAGAAATTCGGCAAGCGGATCATAGGTTTCAGAAATTCTGGCAAAGGTGTTGTGTCCACGGATGGCGGGTGTGATACGCAATGAAGGCGTGTAGTCGTTGTTTCCTTTGACGTGATCATTCAGCACAATACGCAGATCGTTAAAGAATTTTGTGATATGGACGTTCATGACGGTGATTGCATCGCTGACGTTGGCGGCAAAAGTATGTAGTTTTTGCCGTTCCTTTTCGGCACCGGAACGCTGTATCAGCGCATCAATCATGCCTAATACCCCGCGTGACGGTTCGACGCTGCCAATATCGTGAATGTGACGACGCAGCATTAACTCATCAACCTGATAGGAAAGGCCGCTGGTCGCTGCATCTTCAAGCTGATGGGCTTCATCTATGATCAGCCGCGAGTAGGGCGGCAGTACCTGATTGTCAGAGAGGGCATCTGCGACGAGCAGCGCATGGTTGACAATGATCACGTTGGCAGACTCGGCAGCACGCCGCGCTTTATGAAATGGGCAGACGCCATTCATGCGAACACGACACTGATACTCACCGCAGCTTTCATCTTCGGCACTCAAACGTGACCAATACGTGTTTTCACTGCCGCGCAGTGAGAGTTCGCCCTTATCGCCACTCTTGCTGTACTGAGTCCATATCAGGATTTTTGCGAGGACACGCAGTTCGTCCACGCTGGCGGGCTGGCGGGCGCGGACAAATTCAAAACGACGAGGACACAGGTAGTTTCCGCGTCCTTTGAGTAAGGCCGCTTTGAAGGGAAAATCAAGAGCAACGGCTATATCGGGAATGTCTTTGTTGAGAAGCTGTTCCTGAAGGTTGATGGTGTGGGTAGAGATAACGACTCGCTCGTTATTTTTTTGTGACCATTCAAGAGAAGGAATCAAGTAGGCGAGGGATTTTCCGGTACCCGTGCCTGCTTCAATCATCACGGTTTCGTCCTCATTAAAGGCAGCGGCGACAGCCGAAGCCATTTCTTCTTGCTGAGGACGACTTTCAAAGCGGGATAACGCCTCCGACAATTTGCCGCCAGCTTCGAAATAATGTTGAACTTCTACAGCATCAAGCCTGATCGTTTTTTCGTTTTGCTCAAGTTCCTTGTTTTCAACGGCGCGTTCGGTGAACAGCGGTTGGCGCTGAAATTGATGGGCAGCCAGAAACCCGCGTTCGGCGGCGGCAGTTTCGAAAGTGAAACGTCCTTCCCACGGCAAACCGCGTGAGGCATTCAGAATTTCCAGAACGATATCTGGCGGGAGATCCATGAGTTGCTGCCATAAAACAAGGAAAATACGGCCTGTAGCGCGGGCATCATCGAGCGCACGGTGAGCGGAACCAATATTAAAGCCTAGTTGGTCAGTGAGGCTGCCGAGATTGTATCGAGGTGCGCCGGGCAGCAGTACCGAGGCGAGTTCAAAAGTGTCAATATGTGGATTTGTGAGCAGCGCGCCGCGTTTGTTGAGAAAGCTGGCATCGAAACTGATATTGTGAGCAATAAAGGGCGCTTTTCCGGCGAAACTGCTGACTTGCGCAACTGCATCGGAGACAGAAGGCGCGCCGAGGACATCTTCATCGCGAATACCAGTTAATTGGGTGATAACAGGCGGGATTGCGCGTTTTGGATCAACAAAGGTTGAAAATTCTTCGGTGATTTCGCCATCGACCCAGCGTACTGCGCCAATTTCGATAATTTCGTCACGTACCGGGTCGAAGCCGGTAGTTTCAAGATCAATAGCGACAATTTCACCGCGCATAGATTAGACTTTCACGTGCGTAGGGTAGGTAATTTAAGG